>CAZKZW010000011.1:0-21746 GCA_964557365.1 uncultured Pseudomonadales bacterium
TAGGTGGTTCGGGCGGTTCGGATAGATCTGTTACGACAATATTGTCGAAGTAGACCTCATTTGAGCCAAGACCGCCAATACTTGCTTGCAAAGCAATAGTGCCAGAACTTAATATGGGGTCTACGTCAGAGATTGTGTGAATTAGTACGTTGTTAACAAAAAATTGCAAAATATTATTGACAGCAACGACCTTAAATCTATATGTAGTATTATCTTTGAAACCCTCAGAATAGTTTACAAATCGATATTGAACATTCCAAGGTGAGTCACGGAAAATTTTGTAAAATTCTATAGTTGTAGGATTAGTAAACTTTAAACCGTACCACTCTTCTCCATTGTTGTATCTGTATGCAATGTTTCTATCTTTGTTAGCGCTTCCAAAAAATGTCATGTCCACTTCGTATTGGTAGTTTGAAAGATCTGGAATGATTATGTTTGTTGGAATAATTTCGGTTTGGCAATATTGTCCACTTAGAGCAATTCCTGCTCTTTTACTGCCTGAAATGCTTGCGACTTTCCATTCAGCAGGTACTGAGCCGATCATGCATTTTTTACTTCTATCATTCCACTGAAAATTTCTTTTAACTTCCCAATTGGATGGGAAATACCCTACTTGGTCAGATTCGAAATCGTTGGTGTAGATAACTTTTGAAGCATTTATCTCTGATGCAAATATTGTCTGAAAAATTGGAATTAATAGTATGATGAAAAGAAGCTTATTATTGTTTGTCATAATATTGTTTATCTGTAATTAATAATACTTATATATATAATTATTACCACATATTCATAATGAATTACAATACCTTTCACCTCAAGAATAGAAAATCACAACTTAGGCCTATAAATGAGTATAATTTTACTTATCAAACAATAATTAAATTGATAAGAAAACACTTTTCTGTTAAGGGTAATATCATTGATTGTGGGTGTGGAGTCGGAACGATTGATTTTTATCTAGCATCCAAGGGACATAGAGTAGTTGGAATAGATATTTCTAAACGAGCAATAGATTTGGCAAATTCATCTAAGAAGATGATGAATCAAGAATTAACAAGATTTATTTGTGGAGATTTGAGTGTATATGATTTTGAATGTGGATTTGACTATTTTGTCTGCAGTGAGGTTTTAGAACACTGTTCTTCAGATACTGTGATAGTGAAAAAACTTCATAAGTCACTTAAAGACAAGGGTATTGGGATTATTTCTGTTCCATCAAAAAAAGCACCATTGTACCGTTTAGGGTTACTGAAAAGATTTGACAAAGAGGTTGGACATCTTAGACGGTATGACGAATTTATACTTAGATCATTATTCGAAAAAAATGGGTTTTCTGTTATTGAATTAATGAAAACTGAAGGAATTTTACGAAACATTATATATACGCAACCCTATTTTGGATGGATAGTGAGAATACTAAGATTCCCTTTAACGGTGTTTTTTAACGTGATAGATAATTTTTTGGTTGGAATATTTGGTGAGTCTAATATTTATCTTGTCGTGAGAAAAACATGAATTTAATGATGTTAACGAAATTTTTCTCTCCTCATTTTGGGGGAGTAGAGAAACATGTGGAATTGTTATCAGAGGAATTAATTAAACGAGGACATTCCGTCACGCTCATAACTGAGCAGTTCACAACAGATTTGCCACTTATCGAGATTAAGTTTGGAATTAAGATTGTTCGTATTCCATATTTTGCATTAAATTCAAAGCGTTTGATATGGACGTGGATGAGCGAACATGAAGATCTTTTTGCCGATGCAGATCTTGTCCATATTCATGATGTTTTCTGGTGGTATTGGCCCATACGACTACTTTTGTTATTTAAACCGGTTTATATTACATTTCATGGTTATGAGGGGAGTAATCCTCCAACTAAGAAAGCAATAATTCAACGAAAAGTATCAGAGAAGATATGCAGAGGATCTATTTGTGTTGGTGAATTCATGAAGAAGTGGTATTACGCTTCTCCAACACTCATTATGTATGGCGCTTCGATTTCTAGTAAATTAATACGAGTAAAACCTGATGATAATGCCATTTTTTGGGGAAGATTAGATGTTGATACTGGAATTAGCGTATATAGTGAAGCTATTCAAAAAATACCAAATTTATCACTATATATTTTTGGAGATGGTCCTCTATTAGATGAGGTTCGTGAAGCTAATATAAAAAACGTCACTTTAAATAGCTGGGTTAAAAATATTTCATTAGAGATTCATAGGCATAAATATGCATTTGTCTCAAGGTACCTTTCTATTCTTGAGGCGATGCAGGCAAAGAGATTGGTGTTTGCGGTGTACAACAATGAAATTAAGCGGGATTATTTGATGTGCCACCCCATGCGTGATAATATGATAATTGCTGGTACAGCAAGCGAACTTGTGAAGAGATTTAACGAAATAAAAAAGAATCCTGCCAAGCAAAAACGAATGATTGATGCAGCATACACGTGGGCGAATGAACAGACATGGGAGAAGTTAGCTGATCAGTACGAGCAACTATGGGCGAAATAACCTTTTCAGTCGTTATCACTGTTCGAAATGAAGAAGATAGTATTTCATCGTTACTTGATTCTTTAATTAATCAAACCACTCTCCCTAAAGAGATAATTGTGGTTGATGGAGGATCGAATGATCGGACAACTCATTTAATTGATGAGAAAAGTCAGCACTCTCCTCTTCCTATTCGTCTTTTTCATCGACCTGGTCTTAACCGATCTCAAGGTAGAAACTACGGAATAGAACAAGCAAAATCGGAGTATATTGCAGTAACGGATGCAGGTTGTGAAACAGATACTCATTGGCTGCAAGAATTAGGGATGGGTTTTGTGGGCAATGTAAAGGTTGTGGCAGGTTTCTATTTACCGATTGTGAATCGTCCAATTCAGCGATTGTTTGCAGCCTATGTGGCAACAAGCCCAGAAGACTTGAATGAAGCAACATTTTTACCTTCTTCCCGATCTTTGGCATTCACAAAAAATGCATGGGAAAAGGCAGGTAAATATCCCGAACAACTGACTACATGCGAAGATTTGGTGTTTGCGGCACGGTTAAAACAATTAGATGTGATGGCAGTACGGCGTCAGGCATTAGTTTACTGGCGACAAGCAGATGGAATAAAGGAGTTCTTCCGACAAATTGAGGGTTATGCGTATGGAGATGTTGAAGCGGGCTATATGCCTCACGTGTATAAAATTGCATCTACTTGGATTCGATACGTTCTTTTCTTGGCATTCCCTCCCTTTTTCTTTTTGTATTTACTGTACCCATTCGTCAAACATTGGCGCGAGGTAAAAAATAATGCCGAAGGACTAGCTTTGCCGTGGGTACAAGTGATTGCGGATTGGGGGGTAATGACGGGATCGCTACAAGCAGGTTACAAAATGCTATTTATGAGAAAAAATTCTGATAGTGTAGTACGCCCGTAATGGAATGCTTGCCACAATTGAACCTAAAAAAGCAAGAATAATACGATCCAAGCTTGGATGAGCTATCGTTTTTATCATGAGTGCTACAAAAACGAATAACTGACAATAAACTGAATGTGATAAGTATTCCTGCTTCTTTACCGCAAGAAATAGCGGGTTGATTGAGTTGGTGATAGCTAGAACAAATCCCACGATACACAATAATTGTAGATAGAGTGTGGTTTCAACCCATTGATTTCCAAGAAGCATTTGTACAATAGGTTTGGCAAAAATTCCAACAACTGTCATAAGGCACCCAACTGTAAAGGTGAAGGAAAGATACATTTTTAAAAATGCTTTTTTTAATCGAACTCTATCGCCACCGATTTTGGTATACACGGGAAAGGCAACACGATTAGTCATTTCCACTAATTCATCTACAAATAAGACAGAGAATCGATATGCCATTTGGAAAATCCCCAAAGATTGAGTTGAGAGTAGTTTTCCAATACTCATATCAACGCCTTTGGTGGCAAAGTATGACCCTATACCTGCACTGGTAATCCATTTTCCGCTGTGGATGATTGAGGCAGCCCTTGTTTTATTGAATTGAAGTTTTGGACGAGGATGAATACATATCTGAGAAACAACAACTTCGATAAGAGCGCCACCAATGAGCCCTGCGACGAGTCCAATTGGAGATTTGTAGAGGAATGAAATCGTTAGAGCAACAATCGCATCAGTCAGAGTGATTGCAGTTCGTAATAAAAATTCTTGATTAAAACGTAATTGTTTTTGAAATTTTGCTTCTGACGGATTAATGAACCCTCGAATAAACGGTACAAGTGCCATCCACATAATGAGTGATTGAGAGGCTGGGTTATTGAAAAAGTGAGATACGGGAATACTGGAAACAAACACGGTGATGGAAATAATAATCCCCCGTAAAATAGATATTACCCATGCAGTATCAACATAATCAGCAAAATTTTCCTTTTCTTCTTGTTGAACAAAGAAAACATTTATACCTGTTTCTGTAAAAATTTCAATTAATCCGAGGATCATGGTAGCGATGCCAAAATCACCAAATTGAGTCGGGGTGAGTAAGCGAGCCAGAATTGCAGTTCGCACCACAGAGAGAAATCGATATGCGACACGAAATGCGGATACCCAGGAAATGCTGATGACAGTTTGTCTAAAATAGCCCATACAAGGTATATTGTCCCCTACCTAGTAGCGATAGTCAAAAAACAACATATACTAAAGCTATGACAAAATTGTCTATTGTAATTGTGGCGTATAAAAATATGGATTGCCTAGCTGATTGCTTAGCTTCTATTCCGCTTTTACCATGGATCGAAGTAGTGGTGGCTAATAACACACATCAAAATCGAGGTTTTGGGAAGGGTTGCAACGTTGGGTTTGCTCAATCGACGGGTGATTATGTATTGTTTTTAAATCCTGATTGTATTGTGACAGAAGAAGCTCTGCGAAGAATGATTACTATCCTTGATACAGATGAAACGATTGGAGTATTGGGACCACAATTAACAAATAGGGATGGAGTCTCGTACTTAAGTTGCAATCGTCCGGCCTCTCGATGGCTTGCTCCATGGGTATATTCTGTGTTTAACACATGGCTTCGCCGACTATCCCCAATTGCAGGCTATTGGTATCATCATCAACCCCCCCTACAAGCAACAGAAGTTGGTTCATGTTGCGGAGCTGCACTTATGATGAGGAGAGCGGTGTTTGAGCAAGTAAAAGGTTTTGATGAGGATTATTTCTTATATTGGGAAGAATTCGATTTGCAGAAACGGATTAGTGATATGGGTTATCGGATTGTGTTTGACCCGCAAGTAAATCTTGTGCATGTGGGTGAGCTGTCGACGTTGGAATCTCGTTCTCAGATTATGAAGTGGTTTAGACAATCACGATATACCTTTTTTAAAAAGCATTTTGGTGTATGGTATGCAACCTTACTTGAGGGGTGGTTTACATGTCTCGAGGAGTGGCGCTTGTTACTCGTGACCGCCCTGTTGATTGGTTTTTCTTGGGCTACATATGAACAGATGTGGTGGATGCATTATGGCCAATTATGGCTGTGGGAGATAGGAAAATTTTCTTCATGGATTTCTGTGGATAGAGGTTTTTGGTTGTCTGTGATTGGGGCGGTGATGGGTATGATTGCGTTTTACAACGAAATAGCTATTAAGCAAAAAAATAGAGCAGTTGGACTATCTTTTTTAGTTGGTATCCTTTTATTGATTGGATCACCGACGAGTTTCGTAATTTCACTATTAGCAGGTCTTTCGTGGGTGGGGATGGATTTGTGGATTAAGCGTGATAGTTGGAGAAAACGAATTGTGTGGTTGAATGTGGTGGTTTCGTTTGGATTGGTAGTATGGGCAGGAATTCTGACCCTCAAATATCAATCCCCTATCTATCCAAAAAACTGGCGAGAAGCAGCTCAAGTAATTACTCGGTACGAGAAGTCAAAGGTCGCATTGCGATGTATAGGATGTGATAATTCTCATTCGTTATCACTCTTAACAGTGTTATTGCATGATAAAGGCGTTACAGTTCAAGAAGATGCATCAGTTATTTATGTTATCTTGCCGCCGTTTTCTTTATATCAAGGCGGAATTCCAGACACGCATTTGTATCAATTTGATTCATTGTTGGTCGCGATACCAATTACTCAGCCATGATTACAGTCGTTATTATCGCTCATAACGAAGCGCGTCATCTTGAAGAACTACTTCCGTCTTTGATGTGGGCTGATCGAAGACTTGTGATTGATGATGATTCTACAGATGATACATCGGAAGTTTGTCGTAAAAACAATACTGAAAGAGTAAATCGCTCATTACACGGTGATTTTGCAGCACAACGGAATTATGCATTACGGTCGATAAAATCTGGGTGGGTGCTGTTTATTGATGCAGATGAACGGATTGATAAGGAATTAATGGAAAGTGTGCAGTGTGCAGTGTTAGGTCAGAAAAATTTTGGGTATCAAATCCGCCGGATAGATCATTTTTTAGGAAAGCAATTGAGGTTTGGAGAAACAAAAAATGTTTGGATAACCCGCTTAGGTCGAGTTGATTCTGGTGTTTGGCAGGGAAAGGTTCATGAAGTGTGGGATATTGCTAAAACAGATAAATTACCAGGAACGCTCTCTCATTATTCTCATGCTTCTGTAATTCAATTATTTAAATCGGTGAATAAATACGCAAAAATCAGAGCAAAAGAGCAATATGATCAAGCAAAGTATTGGAGTGCATGGGAGCAGGTTGCTTATCCATTAGCAAAATTTGTTCAGAACTTTATCATGAGACTTGGATTTGTGGATGGTTGGCAAGGATTGTTGATGGCTACAGCAATGTCGTGGCATTCATTTTTGGTACGGTGGTATCTGTGGGATACCCCATGGCACAAGCGGTCATTACGTGTCACGGTCTTGAGATATTTATTGGTATTACCTCTTCTGTTGTTACCATTGGGCCAGCTGCTCAGGGGCAACCTGAATGGTGGTGGAGGAATACTGGTGCCAGAAATATTTATGGCATTGGCGATTTTGTGGGGAGTGTTGTGTAGTACATACAAAATTAAGTTGCCTTCTTACTTTTCACAAATGATCACATTCTCGATACTTTTGGGATTTTCATATGTGATATCAGTGTGGCAGGGTGGATCAATACGAGCAGGGCTCTATTGGTTGAGATGGCTTATATATGTAGGATACTTTAGTTTGTGGTGGGATAGTGTAAACAGTTGGCTGAAGGTGTCTGTTTCCGGCCTTATAAGATATGTGGGATATGGTTTGTTGCTGGGTGGCATTACACAATATATTCTGATGCCAGATATGCGTTGGTTACATTGGTTTGGCTGGGATGATCATTATTATCGAATGATAGGTTTACTTTTTGATCCCAACTATTTAGGTTTACTCATGATATTGTTTGGGTGGTGGGTGTATCAAAAAGAACAAGGAACGTTAAAGTGGATGACTCTGGCGATAGTAGGAGTCGCATTGCTGGCAACGTATTCTCGAACGTCATATCTTATTGCGGGCCTGTTGGCTGGATGGACAGTGATACGACGAAGGCAATTTGGGACAAGTATGATAGGAATAATTATGATGGTTGTTGTTTTATTTTTTCTTCCAAAACCGGGTGGTGAGGGAATAAATTTGTTGCGAACATTTAGCTTTAATGCTCGATTACAGTCTTGGCAAACTGCATGGGAAACGGGACGACAACATCCCTTATTGGGGATTGGATTCAATCAATATCCACAATTACTCGTTCCAAACTCGATGGTGCAAAATTATCATCCTTCAGCACCCGACAGTTCGTGGTTGTATCTGTGGGCAACTACTGGAGTGATGGGAGTGGTTGCGTTTGGATGGATGCTTTGGGGATGGTGGAAGGATGGTTCTGGGTTGGTGAAAGGATCGTTAGTAGCCATTTTGCTACATAGTGTCATGAACAACAGCTTCTTTTATCCATGGGTATTATTGTGGCTCTGGCTCCTACTACTAGAAGAGGGAAAGAGATACACTATTTCGAAAAATTAACGGTCATTTCTTGGACGGTTTGATTGCCAGCGGGATCAGTGGCAGTGAAGGTTAGTTTGTTATCCCCCTCCTGCAATTCGTATTTGGTGGAAAAGCTACCATCTCCAGTGACGACAATATGACGATCATTAACCGTGAGCTGAGTTGTAGGCTCTGTGGAACCAGAAATGGTGGTTAATTGTTGGAGTAAACCGTAAATTTTTGCTCCATCGCTGGGACTGTTTATTGCTATTTCAGGTGGGTCATTATCAAAAATGACGTTTTGAGGAGTACTTGGTTGGCTGTGATTTCCAGTTGGATCGGTAGCGACAAGGCTGATCTGATTATCCCCTTCTTGAAGAATGACATCTGAAAAAGAAAAATTACCTTGATTGTCAGCGGTTGATTCTGACTGCTTGACTGTATTGATAGAAAGAGCAATAAGCGATCCAGCTTCGGCGAATCCCTGAATACTAATAATGGAACTGGAAGTTGCTTCGGGGAGGGAATTTATTTGTGGAGGAAATGGGGCGAGTGTGTCTTCTTGCTGGTTAAATTTGGAAACAGCTTTAGAATTACCCAATGCTACGGCAAGTTTGATTAAACTGGGGATACCTAACCAGAGGAATAAAATAACGAACAATACGGTACCGCCAATAATGGCAAACGTTTGTTGAGTCATTTTGCGGTTTTCTTGCTTTGTGAGGCGTGATCGGCGAACGGGAACAGTATTCATAAGAACCATTATACCTTTTTATGGAGCCGACGGTGGGGATCGAACCCACGACCTGCGGTTTACGATACCGCCGCTCTACCAACTGAGCTACATCGGCTTGGTCTTCGCAATTATACACAAGTAGGGATGTTGAAACTACGGCTTTTTAAATTGCTGGATCGTTTGGAGATGTTGTGTGTAAATAGCGGCTTGTTGTAATTGATTGTGACGAGCATAAAAATGAGATAATTCAGTGATTGCACTTTCATTGAGCGGGTCTATATACGTTGCTTGGCGGAATAGACTCTCAGCAGTTTTATTATTTTTGTTTTTTTCCTGCTCGGTAGCGGTTTTGAGATAAGCAGCAACTGTGTTTTGTAGAGGGGTAGATTTTAATTTGGCAGCATAATTATCGCGGTTTTCGTACATAACTTGTGATTGTGTATTATGGGGATCGATTTTAAGTGCAGTTTGGAAATACTGAGCGGCCGCATCGACTTGTTGATATTTTAGCGAGAGAAAACCAGCGTACGCATAATTATTCGCTATCGTTTCTAAAATGCCTTTGCCGTATTTGTCTCGAGGATCATACGTGCTGATGGGGTGAATGAAGGAAGGAATTGAACTTGAATGTAATTGAGTAGGCATTGTGGTGGTGAATTTAAATAATTGACCAATGGGTTCAAGGAAAAATGGACCTGTTTCCCAACCGAAATAATCAGGATAAAAATCAACACCGCTGGTAAGATACACCGCGGGACGGTGAGCAATATTCCAGGCAAGCAATTGAGGAAAAAAGTCGGGAAGAGAAGCATCATGATATGGGTAGATAGTGGGGTGAGTGGAAAGATATGCAGTCTTATATGCAAGTACGTGTGGTAAGACTTCCACATCTGAGCGTATTTTTAACGCATTTGAAAGGTACAGCAAGCTGTAACAATCAACATCGTTAGTGCAAATGATTAACGATCCGGGAACTGCTTGATTCAGACGTGTGCTAGCCAGTTGGTATGCTATTTGTCGACTTGTGTTGGTGGTGAAGAGTGATCGGTTTGAGAATATTTCGATTCCAATCAAACTTACCGCGAACATGTATAACCAGGAAAGCTTTTTTGAAAAATGTTTTTGAAAGAAGATTGTGAGTACTGCCATTCCAAAACCAATACTTAATCCGATGGCAAACTGGTTTATAACAAATTGCCGCTCCCCCATTCCTTTGAGAAGGTTGGGCTCAAATTGGTATTGCGATAACCGCATGTATGCCGCTAAAAACGGGCCTGTGAGAATAAACTGACTGGTAATGATACTGGCAAGTAATCGGTCCTTTTTCCAAAGACTGATAATTCCAATGAGGGCAAGTAATACTCCCATGGGAGAAAAATACCCCCAAATATCTGAAAGATAGTCGCTAATACTCATAAGCGAAATGTGATCGAGTTGAGAAGGAATGGGGAAGGCAGTGTGGTAATTCGTATTAATTTCTGGATTAAAGCCTACGTAATCTCTCCGGGTGATGTGGTTGAACCAACCAGTTGAGGTATTTTGAAACTCCCACGATATGGGGAGACGATTTTGGTTTTGAACGAATAACAATGTGTTGGCTATACCAAAGATAATGACTGTGACTCCGATACCACTTATGATGAGTGGAATGTGCTTCGTTTTGGCTAGAAGTAAAATGAGAAGACCGGGAAAAAGCAGGATGGCAAGTTGAAAATGACTCAGGAGTATGCCTGAGAGTATCCATGTCAGCCAAAACCAACGATTATTAATCGTTGATGATTGATGCCAATGATATGCGCACCATAAAGTGCATGTGGCTAACAAGTTGGTGAATGAGGTGATTTCAAAAACGGTTGCATACAACCACCAATGATACGAAAAGGCTGTAATACCTGTAGCTGCAAAGGCAATCAGATTTCGGTTTTTTTTGACAGAATCACGAAGCATGTCACGTATTAGGAAGAAGAAAAAAATCGTTGCTCCGGTTTGAAATACGCCTGCAAGGTAATTGGCAGCTTGAGCGGGTGGCAAAAACCAAAGAAATTTCAGAGCGAGGTGACTTATGGAAATAAATAAAGGGAATCCGGGGGGGTGAGCAACTGAATGAAAGAAGGCAGCGGTGATTAATTCATCTGAATCAGCATATCCACTGGGAAAAGGTGATGAAGACATGCCATAGATTGTGACTAATAACGCTGTCGCGATTATTCCACTGACAAAAAACCTTTTTTGCATTGTTTCATTGTACTATCCATTGGGTGAATATCTATTTGATATGTCATTTTTGTTTGGTATTATGGAAAAAATTGAATAGGCATAACATGGCACGAGCAAGAACCATAAAAGTCAGTGTAGGTATCTTTTGTCATAACGAAGAAAGTAATATTGCTCGAGCAATCGTGTCCGTGCTCCAGTCTAAAACAATTCATGCGCAGATAAAGGAAATAGTTGTTGTATCTTCGGGGAGTTTTGATAGAACAAATGCTATTGTTCGAGAATTTGAAAAAAAAGATAAACGAGTACGATTGGTCGAAGAAATAGAACGACACGGAAAATCATCAGCGATTAATCTCTTTGTTCGTTCGGTCCGTGGAGATGTGTTGGTTAGTATGAGTGGGGACCTGAAAGTTCATACACAAGCAATTGAAGAAATTTCTACTCCGTTTTTGAATCCTGAGGTGGGAATGGCGGGAGCTCATCCCGTTCCTACGAATTGCAGATTTAGTACGGTGGGAAAAGAAATGGCTTTGTTGTGGGAGTTGCATCATCGGATTTCATTAATACGGCCAAAATGTGGTGAAATGGTGGCCTTTAGAAATGTGATTCGGAAAATTCCCGTAACCTCAGCAGTAGATGAAGCAAATCTCGAGGTATTGCTTAAAATGATTGGGTTTAGCGTGGTCTATGTGCCGCGGGCGATTGTATATAACAGAGTCCCCACAACGTTGCGCGATTTATTGGTTCAACGAAGACGGGTTGAAGCAGGACATTTGTGGTTGTCCAGTCACTATAATTATCAAGTCGTGACCATGGATTATCAGAAATTAATTTTGGTATTGTGGCAATACTTTTTAAGTTATCCAGATCAGATTATTGTTGTTATGAGATTGTTGTTCATTGAAGCCCTTTCACGAAGTTTGGGATGGTTGGACTATCGGGTTTTGGGAAGAAATCCGTTTGTCTGGCAGATGGTTAAACGTTAAGATGGTAGACTGATTTTGATGCCAAAAAGAAAAGAATTACCTAAGATTGCCATTCTTCTTGTCCATATACACAACAGGGCAGCATTTTTGAAACAGCTTCGGGAATTGGATGATGTTTGTAAAGGTAATGACCAGGTAGGATTATTTGTATATGATGCAGCGTATGCTCAGAGTGAGCATTTAGAACGAAATGATGTCATTCGGCTTAATACACCATTACGGTTATTGCAGGGTACGATCCAGTCAGAAATAGGAGCATACAATGCTTTGTTTAAATCTGCGCGATATGATCATCAGTGGGCATTAATTCTTGGAGGAGTGAAGCTTGATCGGGATTGGTATGTAAAACTCATCCCCTATCTATCCAAACGCCAGGTAGGGTTGTGGGGCGGAGTGATTAATAATGATGAAGGCTCATCAACTCATCATGAACTATGGGAGCAAAATTTCCGGAACATAAAAAAACTTCATAAAAAACAAACATGGGTAGATGATCGATTTTGGTTAGGTGATCTTCGGGTGGTTGAGAAATTGCATGGATTTGAAGAACGTTTTTTTAGAGGTGATGTCGCGTTTAGAGATTTCGGATGGAGAGTTCTTCATCGGGGAGGGTGTGTGGGGAGTATTGCACCATTGCCTGTATCCCCTGTTCACTTGAAAAACTATCCGATGGAAACAATGCTTCATTATTATTTTGAGGTTCGAAATCAATGGCTGTTTACTCGCCTTCGACTAACCCGATTACATGCTGTCCTTATGATGATGCGATGTTTGTTTTTGGATGGTTTTGGAAAACGAAAATTAACACGAGCAGGATATCGAAGTGGGTTTTGGGATGGATTGAGATTGTGGTTTTGATTATCCCCACCAATACATCATGATGGAGAAATCGGTTAAGTCAACGAGTTGATCGGTATTGATATCGGAAGCAGCGTTGTTTGTACCCCAAAAATACATCAAAATTGAAAAATCTGTCAGGTTGACTCCAGAGTCACAGTTGAGGTCACCATGAGATATGTCACCACACGTAGTACCAGTACTGGAGGATGAACGGATGGAAAAACCGAGTGAAGGGCTATTTAAACTGGTTAAACCGGTATCACTTTGAACCAAGGCGTGGATATGATAATCACCAAAAACGTACGATGTGGTGTTGGTGATTTCATAACTCCAATTTCCTTCATTGTCACTGGTGGTGCTGTATGAACGTAACGGTGCTTCGGTGAAAAGAGTAATATCACCATTAGGGACGGCAGTGCCGCTGGCGATAATATGTTCACCAAATCCATAAACCGATTTATCAATCCAGATCGTGGGGGAAAGGATTTGGTTTGCTACCGTAATTTCTTGGTATGCAGGAGCGTATACATCTAAACTTACGGGAGTAGTAGTAAAACGATTGTGGTCGATGCCAAAAAAAGTGACTTGATGATTTCCTGGCTCTATTCCGGGAAAAACTTTGCCAAAATGGCCATCAGGACCAGCCACATCCGTTCCGGTGACGGAACCTAATTCGGTAAATGTGACAAAGGTTTGAGGTGCAGTGATACCGGTAATGACCATGGTAGATTCAGGTGTAAGAATTGAGGCGGTAACTTTTGCAGTATTGCCTTTAGTGCCACCAAATATTCTTTGATAATTTTTGATAATAGTGCCATCTTCATCTTCGGTAATCATGATAGTGAGTTGAATTACAAATGGATATAGTCCATTATCAGCTTCGATACCATCAACAGTGATGGTGGCTCCAGGTGGAGCAGTGATGCCGGTGACCCGAGCAGCATTTCCTGATACTGAAAAAACAGGTGTGCCGCCATAAGCCCCATCGAGTCGAATGGGGGCAGTAACATTGGAAAAGTGAGATCCTAATACAACTTGAATGTAATCAGTAGTGCGAATAGCAGAGGCATTACCTGGCAACGTAAATGTCACGGCATGAGTGGCTCTTTTACTGGGGGTAGTCGTGTTCATGACGTCATATGCGTCTTCGAGCCGTGAGCTTTGTGCATACACAGATGTGCTTTGGGTAAAGAAACAAAAGCAGAGGATAATCGATGTGAAAACAAGTGGCAGTGTTTTTTTGGTCATGAACGGCAATTTCGATAATAATGGGTTCTTATCGATTGTAACAATCCAAGGCAGATTGTGGCAACGCTGATTCCAAATCAACTCAGGTTATTTTCCACCAACAATGACTTTGAGTGCCTTCATGAGACGACTACGACCGGAAATGAGCGATACGATGAAGAGAATAAAGGCAACAACTCCGATTGCAATAAGTCCGGCTGCCGTTGGATTTACGACGAGAAATTTGGTGGCTGTGGTGAGTGGAAGATTGGTCTGACCATAGGTGGCAACGAGCGTAGCGGTGTAATACCCTAACACATTTGGCATTTTCCATTCGGTATCCATCTTCCGAGTGGCTCCAGGCAACACATTTTGACCATTTAGGGTTAACTCATCGACTTTTTTACCAAATATGTCGGTGATAATAATAGTTCCCTTTGGGTTGATATGGGTATTACCTTCGTTTTTAAGACGTAGTGTCAGAAGTAATGGTGTACTTTTTGAGTATTGAGGAGCTTCGAAGGTTTCAATGGTAGCTTTTTCTGACACGTTGCCTGAAACTCTCAATAGTACGAGAGCACCGATACGTTGGGTAACTGAAGTGGATCCTGGTCCACCAACACCACCTGCTTGGAATAGGAGTGAAGCATAATGTCCGCCAGGTTCGGCATTTCGGGGAACATTAATCTTAAAACTCAACGTTTTTTCTTCATTAGGTTGCAATACAACGTCTTTGGCTTCAGGCTCAATCCATTGTGAGAGTGAGTATTGATTATCAGCCTGATTTTGTTCAAGGACAACTTGTCCTTCTTCGCCACTGGAACTGAAATCTTCAACAACCACTTCGTAGGTGGCTGGACTCTGAGATTCATTACGAACACGAATCTGTTCAGTGATTTGGTCGCCTGGATTGGCAAACAATTCGAATTTAGGAGGAGTGATTGCCATTCCCCGAGCGTTTTGTGCTTTAACTTGATTCACTGCAAAAAGCAAAGCATAAAAACTCAACAGAAGGGCAGTGAGTCGAAAGTATTTTACCATAAATGTCCTAATATTTCCCCTAGATTAGTATATGTTTTTTCACTTGTCAACCAGGGGGTTTTTAATATCCTTTTTCCCGGTCGCTAATTCATCATACAGCATAGCATATTCTTTGGCAGAATTAATCCAGGAATAATCACCACCCATCGCTGATTCAACCATATGACTGTATGTCTGGGGGTCTGAAATAAACTGCAGACCATCAGAAATTGCTGAATTCATCGCACTTTCTGAATAATCCTCAAAGAGGAAACCGTTTTGATGATGAAAGACAGTATCGGCAAGTCCTCCTGTTTTACGAACAATAGGCAAGCACCCATATCGCATGCCAATAAGCTGAACAAGTCCACAAGGTTCAAAGCGTGATGGGATGAGGCAGAGGTGTGACGCAGCATATATTTGGTGAGCTAATGCTTCATCAAATCGAGTGATAATACGAATTCGAGGATGACTATCCCCGGCTTGGTGAAGTTGACGTTCGAGTTCGGGGTCGCCTGTACCGAGAAAAACAAACTCACAATTTTCTGAGGGTAAGGCTTTGTTTTTGATCGCTTGAATCATGAGGCCAATCCCCTTTTGATAGGGATCAACTCGACCAACATATCCGATCATGATCCGATCAATTTCTGTAGAAAGACTTAATTTGTTCCTCAAATCAGTACGATTTGCCGTTTTTCCTGTTTGCCAATTATGGAGAGAATACTTTTGAGAAATGAATGAGTCTTGACTTGGGTCATAGGCGTTCGTATCAATACCATTGATAATGCCAATGATTTTTCCTTTACGACCTTCCATGACGTGATGAAGTTTTTCACCGTATTCTTCAGTGAGAATTTCATGAGCATAGGTGGGGCTGACAGTGGTGATGATATCGCAGTGCAATAATCCTTCGAGCAAAATATTCACATCTCCGTCAGCAGCGTCCCAAGAGAGAACTCGACAATCGGCAGGATTAATATCTAAATGTTTGACAACGGGGGTTTGAGTGACTCCTTGGTATGCAAAGTTGTGGATAGTGACGATGGTTTTGTATAGAGCATGGAATTTATGTTTGAGAATGACGGGTATAAGAGCAGTGTGCCAATCATGACAATGAATCACATGTGGCTGCCAATAGGGTGAGTGACGACAAATCCAGGTCGAAACAGCCAGAGAAAACACAGAGAATTTATCAGCGTTATTGTCTGAAGCTCCGGTATGTTGAGATAGGTAGGTGGGTTCATAAAAAAGATATACCGGAATAGCTGTGCCAGGGAGGAGGGTGCTAAAGACAGTAACAGGCAGTGTTTGGCGGTTATAGATAATTTCAAAAGTCACTTCTTCAACTTGATTCTCTGGGGGAAGTGTAATTTCAGGATGATAAGGAAGAGCAATACGAACATCAACATTTAGTTGAGATAACCCTTTTGGTAGTGCGCCACCCACATCTCCCAAGCCCCCTACTTTGTAGAGAGGGGCTGCTTCGTCGATGGGGAAAAGAATGTTCATAGGGCAGGAGTTTTAGGTGTTATCTTTGATAATCGATATGAATTTTTCCCAAATAGAATGGACTGGAAGTGGCAGCTGTGGGAACTGTTAGCTCCCAAGTAAGATTGCTGTTTTTATCAATGGATCCATTGGTTGCATCTATGACGTTTTCGTAAAATGTAATTCCATCTGCTATCCTGGGTTTTAGGTAGGTGGTAAGAATAAATTTTACTTGAGTGAGATCAGAATTGTCAGACAGAACGGTGTGTTTAAGCGTTCTAAATTGTGGTTGTGCTTTGGTGTATTGATCAATAAGGAGTTCAGATTCTGATGGTGGGTTCTTTAAGAAATCGGAAAATGTCTTGTAGACTGATTCTCTTTGATAGAGGTGAAAAGGTCCATCATGTATCTCTGGCCAATTAAGTGTCTCCAAGATAGGGTGAGTAATGAGATACGAGGGAATGCCTGCTTGAGCTTTGCTTTGAATGGTTAACCAGGCTGCCTGTGTTCTGTCGTCAAATTTGATTGGAATCGACACAAACGTACGATCTCGTTTGAGAAAAATTTTTGTTTTAAACAAGGCTTTTTTATCAGTAATTCTTTGCCATTGGCCATCATGCGTATAGTCTTTGGGTGAGGTGGGCTGGGTGAGGTTGAAACTCTTTTTTACGCTGACTACCATAATCAAGACAACAACTCCCATAATTACCGCTATGGCAGGAATCATTGTTGTTTTAGCAGAATTTAGTACGGATGATGCTTTTTTTTTCTTAGTCATGTAACGCTTCAACTCCCACGAGGGAGCCATCAACGAGGTATGTCAGCATGGCTCCTCCGCCAGTGGAAATGTGATCAATTCCACTTTCTAAATTAAAAATAGTTAAGGCTGTTTCTGTATCTCCTCCACCCATGAGTGTGAAAGCTGATGTTTGATTAATGGCTTCAGCCACAATTCGCGTTCCCTGTTGATGTTCGGGCTCTTCAAAAACACCCATGGTGCCATTCCAGACAACAGTTTTTGCACCCATGATACTATTGGCAAAATTTTGAGCTGATTCAAGCGTGATGTCCTTTTGGTCTTCTGTCAAATCGGCAATAACCACATTATCGGTATGGGGTTTATCTCGCAATTCGATGGCAACTTTACCCCCAACAAGAATTTTGTCAGCCGATGTGGCAAACGCATCGACAAGTGGGGCTTTTGTTTCTAATTTGGCACCACCAATGACTACAACCAAGGGGTGTTCGGGGTTATTTCTGACAGTGGAAAGGATGTTCATCTCTTTTTCCAAAGAAAGACCAGCTGCAGCAGGGAGATATTGAGGAATGCCTACTATGGAAGCATGTTTTCTGTGGCAGACAGCAAATGATTCGTTTACATAAAAATCACCAAAAGAAGCGAGGTGTTTGGCGAATTCAGGATCATTATCTTCTTCACCTGCCCAAAAACGAAGGTTATCAACCAACGCGATAGGATTATCTGGAAGAGAGATTTGATGATAATCAGTTTGATATGGGGCTAACACAACGGGCTCAGCGAGAAGTTGAGTTAACAGTGTCGCGATGGGAGCAAGACTTGCTTCTTGATCGAAGACTCCGTCAGGTCGACCTGCGTGAGCCAAAATCACAATTCGACACTGCTGCTCGCGTAATTTCTTGATGGTTGGAATAGCATCTTCGATTCGGGTGGTATCCCCAATTTGACCGTGTTCTAGAGGGACGTCAAAGTTCGTCCGCAACACTGCGGTTTTACCAGAAAATTGAGGAAATAGTTGATTGAGTGATTGCATGCTTTCCTTTTTTAGTTACAGTATGTCTCCCCCCACTATATACCAAGTGAGGAGACTAGGAAAAGTCACAATACTGCTTATGAGACAGAATCAATCACGCACTGATACAGTTTTGAGCGATATTCATCAAGCATACGTTTGGCGGAGAATTGGGTGGACAAACGAATTGTTTGTTTCATTCGCGCTAACCACTGCTCGGGGATTCCCCTTTGATTACGGGTATAAAACTCAGGCACAATATGTTGCTCGAGATGATCATAAAAAGCAGTTGCAACTTGATCCGAATTGAGTGCCCATCCCATTTCATCCCAGGTGACTTCGGCAGCCCAACCATCTTCGACCGTGCATTGAAGGACACCATTGGCAATGGCTTTCATGCCCGATGTCCCCGAAGCTTCTTGCCCTAAGATTGGAGTATTCAACCACACATCACAACCTTTGGTCATCATCCGGGCAACATCAATATTGTAATTAGGGATATACAGTGCATACCCAGCCAACTCATGTTGCATGTAGCGAATGACTTGTTGAAGTGTGTCTTTGGCTGTTTGATCATCGGTATGAGCACGACCAGCAATGAGAATTTGAACTTCTTGTCCCGTTTTTGACACAATTTGTTTCAGTCGACTAACATCTTCAAACAGTGCGTTCATCCGTTTGTAGCCGGCAATTCTTCGGGCCCAGCCTATGACGAGACGGTGTGGATCGTAGGTGTATCCCGTCTGATTGAGGACAAAATCTGCTAATTCTTGTTTTTTCTGACAATGAACATGCCACAGAGAATCATCATCTTGGTTCGCATTACTGATACTGGAATCTTGCCAGGTGGGAAGATGGACACCATTGGTGATCCAGGCCCAATTAAATTCAGGCCAAGTACGTTTGGACAAATCATAGTGGATTTTGCTGACTGCTGAAGCTTGGTGAGAAGTGCGAAGAGCAAAATGAGTAATACTGAACCCCCCCATGGTTGGGTCAAGGCCGGGTTCAAGTAAATCATCTATGGTGACGCCCATTTTATCGGCGTAATACTTGGCGTACTTTCGTAATAGATTCACGTCATAGGATTGGTTGCCGGCACGGACTAAGGTGTGGTTGGTATAGACGATCATCCGTTTGGCTTCAGCGCAGGCATCGGAATAATTCATGCTGGATCGTTCCATAAATTGGCGGATGAGTTGCCAATACAAGAATGCGGGCCGACCTTCGTTGACGTGATAGAGGCTAGGATGAATTTCCAGAGCGTCGAGTAGTTTTACTCCACCGATACCAAGAATCATCTGTTGACGAACCACATCTTCTTCGCGGCCGTGATAAAGCGCTTTGGCAATACCACGGTCTTCAGGAACATTCTGATCAGTATCTGTATCTAAAAGGTAAAGAAGTCCGGTACCGACAGTCTTTTGCCAGACACGGGCCCACACATCTTGCGTGGTGAGATGAACACGGACGAACAATGGTTGGTCTTCTTTGGGAACATAGACATGCTCAAACCCAAGTTCGATGGGATCGACAGTCATATCTAACTCGGTCTGTCTCCCCTCTTCATCAATTTTTTGAATGGCTTTACCACCTCGATATAACAAGCCAATACCGATGAGAGGAAAGTGATCGTCGGCGGCTTGCTTGAGCGTGTCTCCGGCCAGAACGCCTAAACCCCCGGCATAAATGGGTAAATTACTTTGCAAACCATATTCAGCACAAAAATATGCAACCGGCCTATCTTTGGAAACAGTGATCATGTGGGCAGTCGATTTGATTGATAACGTCAAGCTTAGCGTAGCAGGATTTGGTCTTGAAGATCAATGGCTGATTGTTGCGGATGAGGTGCTTTGGGGGTTTTGAAACAGGATGACTTGCTCATCAGTAAAGATAATAGGCCACTTTTCTGTGCTGGCTAGAATTTTAGCAAGGGCATATTGCGGTTGGATCAATACATAGTCAGGGTTCATTTTATCGAAAAGTTGTTTTGCTCCAGGGAATGAGTACACCATCGTGGTGTATTCCATGAAAGGTGAGGATCCATCAGGGCGTCGCCAAATTGTCATCCTGCCATCAACCATGGGTTTTATTTCTGGAATTCGATAAATAAGATGTCCACCAAGGCGATAGGCAGTCCACAGTTTGCCTTGGATATGATGATTACGCATAAAATCAACCACTTTTTCTGAGCAATAGACGTTGGTATGACAGTATCGATCCCAATTTTGGTTAAATAATTGGCGGGAGGACACGATAAAAAATGCGCTCGTACCGAGGAGAATAGCACTTGTCCATACGAGTGTTTTCAATTGACTGATTGGCACTTTTTTAATCAACATTTGATCGAGAATTGCCTGGAGGATAGGTAGAGAGGTGAGTAAAAAATAGGGAATGATACGTCGCTGGGTAAGGGCAAGAATGGTCAGTGCAGCGAGGGGTAACAGAAGAGTTCGAGATTGTCTGGTGGATATTGCTCCATACCAAAAAATTCCCGTGTATGCCAAAAGAAAAAGCATGCGAATGTTGGCGAGTGGCCAAGGCGACCACTCATTAATGTATTTTAATTCTGGCGCATTAAAATGATCGATTGTGGTAGACCACAAACGGTACGTGAATGGATTGATAAGTGTGGCTGTGATAGAGAGGCTCACCAAGAACGTGATTTGAATTTTTTCTGCGGTTTTTTTTGTCTGAATGAAGCGGACCATACAAGCAAGACCAAGAACGCCGATGCCGAGCATAAACTGTCCATGTAAGTTGGCCCACATGGTGAAGAGAAGAGGTAGAAGAATGAATAGTTTTTGGGGAAGTGGTTGGTGGTTGGGTTGAATATACTGCTGAATCAAGCGCCATAGAAATGCGGTGGCTAAAAGGCTGAAATACTGACTTCTTAGTCCGTTGTCAATCAACTGATTGCCGAATAACCAAAAAACAATCAACGCGATTCCCGTTGAAAGAGAATAGGCTTGAGGTAAGAGAAGAAATATGCTGATTGCTACGAGTAAACCACCAACGAGGGATACAAGGGCAAATTGATGACCATTAAAAATCCAGGCAATAAACACGTCGAATCCCCAGGAATGATTGGTCCATTGATAGTCTGGTAATTGCCAGGAAAATTGATTGTCGCGCATAATTTCACCAGTCTTGAGAAAATATTCACCATATCTGAGATGCCAACCAAAATCAGCATCTCCAAGTGGATAGGAAAAAAATAACGCAGTGGCAATGAAACAGATGAGGATGGGAATGTATTGGGTGATTTTATTCATGGATAACGGGAAGTGCATGGATTGATTGTAGTACGGATTCAACGGCAGGAAAACTTCGATAATACGAATAGGCTTGATTTTGTTGACAAGGCTCATTGCGTTTAATCAGCATGTATCCTGGGAATGAGGTTTTTTTTCCTCGGACATACAGTTCATACGGTTTTGTGGACATAACCAGGGAGAACCCCGTGGGCACGATAATCGTTTTTGGGATAATGATGTAATCAGCGGTT
>CAZKZW010000012.1:0-21496 GCA_964557365.1 uncultured Pseudomonadales bacterium
AAAAGTCCTTTTACTACAGATTTTTGGCACGACTTTTTCGAAGAAAAACGAAAGGATATTGTCGGAAGGCCTATTATCACTATTCCTAAGCTGAAACACAAAATCTCAAAAATATAATATTCTAGTTAAAGACATTGACTAACGAGACGTGCAAATTTCTAGGTCCTAAAGTCGGAATTTAACATTTTCAATACTGAGTGGATTACTTCCAAGCCAGTAAGATTTCTTATAGTCCATGCTGATGGAGTTGGATTATCGAAATCAAAATTATTAACCTCTCCAGAGGTACTTAAGTGGAAACCGTCATTCAGACTTGGGTCAAATATGTGTTGAAGTTTTTGTACTGAGCTCCAATAGTTCCATGTGGGAATGTCATTTTCAACTGCGACTTTGGCGACTTTACTATTAATCGCCTCACTGTTAGCACATGTAGTTACAATTGGGACAATATTATGACTCAGCGCATAACCGACCACGGTGTTTAAATATTTCTCGTAACTATCAAGTGACTGAAGTTCCTGCTCATAAGAAATAAGGAGAATTGAAGGATGTCTCTGTTCTACTTCACATTCTAAATAAGTCTGCGTTGGTGAACAATCTTTTTGATGGTTGTTGTCGTACTTGATAAAGGGGTCTGTTACAAGGATGCCTGCTGCATTTTGTCCCCCATGCACAGTTGGTGGAAACCAACTCCAAGAACCCTGAAACCATTTAATGGCAGCTTCAAGCTCTGTGTGTGTTCCTAAATCGTAATGTCCCGGTTTATCAAATTGACCAAATAAGTATCCACTTGTCGGGACATTTTGGCAGTCACCCGCTTTGGAAAACACATGAGGATCAATTGTCCCGTCTGAAACCCCTGTATTATAAATATCTTTCATCTTTTGAGAAATTGTCTCAGGGACTACTGGCCATTCTTTCCACATTTCTGGGTCAAGAGAAGTTTCGACTTCACTAGCGACTTTGCCTGTTTTTGAGAGGGATAAAGAATCACTTGCAAGGCTCTCATAAGAATTCAGTATTCCCGGTGCAAAAAATGAGGCGGCTACTACTGCCCCCGTCTTCAAAAACTCTCTTCTAGATATCAGTCTTTCTGTCATATTGCGGCATATTATATCACACTATAGGGGTCAAGACGGCAATTCTCTAAACATCAACGAATTTCTGTTTATAAGACCTCAACTAGATGGATATTTTAAAATGAAAAAAGATATATAGAAATACAAAAATAATTGACGTGAACCAAAAAATGTATTTCAGATAGCGGGAAGCAACAGATAATATATGATATTCGATATGGTGCCGAGGACAGGACTTGAACCTGCAAGGGTTTCCCCACACGCACCTCAAGCGTGCGCGTCTACCAATTTCGCCACCTCGGCATAAAGTATTTTGTTAAGAGTGCCGCGGAGAGGACTTGAACCTCCACGCCTGTTTGAGAGGCACATGCTCCTGAAGCATGCGTGTCTACCATTCCACCACCGCGGCAGAATGACAGGGTATTCTAACATGAACAACACACTGTGGACCAGACAGGATTCTAGATCATCATTTCCACCAAACTAGCATATTATAATATCTTTATCCGATATATGAAGACTAGAATATCACTGCGGATCATACACTCTTCGTATTAACAATTAAATAAAATAGTATTAGAATCCATCCAACGTTGGTTTGCACCTTCCAATTTTATTCACTATTCGCATAAATTGCTTTGCGAATACATTTTCACCTCTATTTTCCTACAAACCCTGCAGGAGGTGTATATGTTTAATAACCCCAATCCCCAATTGCCTCCCTGGATGCAAAATGCGCTCAATCAACCGCAACGAGACGTTTTCACGTCTCAAGACGGCTCGGTGCACAGTAGCCCCTACGATGCCATTGATCATGCTTTAAACTTCGAACAAACAGGGAATACTGGCGCAAATTGCCCCCAGGATCCGAATAACCTTAATCCCGGAAGGTAACAGTCATTAGGTAGGTGCAACTACAACCAACGCCAGGTGGGTGAACATTTTATTTTTTTTACTAATGTTCGCCCACCACCTTTTTTATATGAGTACGCTTTGCCCAACAGAACTACAAAATATCATTCGTGAATATCAGATTAAAACAGAATCTGATGTACTTAGTGATTTAAAAAGGACTTCAGAATTAAGAGAAACGTATCCGAACATTTATCTCACCCTACAATTACTTCCACCACTAAAACCTATAAAAGAAAATTTATCAAAGTTTGCAGAATTATATCCATTCTTCATCAAAGCTTGTCATGAACGAAATAGGATGTATCCCAAGGGTTTTTTTCAATACAAGATTGCACACACAGTTTTGCCGATCACCAGCATTGAACAACTGTCAAATCTCAAATCACCAATAACTTTCATACTTAATAAAAAGTCATCATTGTGTACCCAAGAGTTGCCAATTGATATATATACAAAATCGCTATACGAGAATAATTCTCTATTACAAAAGTTTAAGTCAAATATTGTTATAGACTATGGTAATAAAAATAACTCTCGGTATTATCCTGATGAAGATATCTTTAAGATAACGATTAACAAACAAGATTGTAGAAACCATCAATTCATTACGCTGGTTCACAATCTGGGCTATATAAATTTCTGGATAAAGAAATTTCAAGATAATATAAACCCCTATACACTGGGAAATTTTATTGCCTGCCAAGAAGCTATTATTTTTGACAAGCAAAATCTAAAAAATATTTCTGATGATCTGTATGACGAGTTTATCCATAAAGAATTAGATATGACCGATTTGTTAGCTTTCGAAATAGACTTGTATAGAAATCTTCCAGAAATACCAAAGACTCAATTTAAGGCCAATGATATAGAATCGCCCTATCTTTTTTTGTCACAAGAATCATTTTTTACAAGACCACTTGAAAAATGGACACACGTAGCTGCTTTTTTATCTACTCCAAATGCCGGTTAGCTGTGGACCAGACAGGATTCGAACCTGTGACCTCACGAATGTGAATCGTGCGCTCTAACCAACTGAGCTACTGGTCCATTTATAATAACTTTGGATATTTTATCAGATTATTTACTAGATTTGATGGCAGAGTAAATACGCTCAAGAACGGTACTTGTGCTGGTGGGAGCACCTTTGAGTGTAATTATCACTCTTGTTTCACGCAGTGATTGTTTTAATTTCACTTTGGCTAGTTGACCTAAGGAGCGCTCAATATCTTGTTGCATTCTATCTAAAACATCAGAAACAATTAATGTTTTGGAGAGATCTGTTTTTGGAGGAAAAACCTGCTTGTTCTGATGCTTGAACCGACGAGCTAGCTCTTCTGCCCGTCGAACTGAAGCAGATTCCTTGAGGACAATTTTATATGCTTCAATCATGGTGCGTGTGTCTTCAATGGCTGCCAATGCTCTTGCATGGCCCTCGGTAATGACTCCACTTAATAAACCATCTTTTAGCGCGTCTGGAAGCGCAAGAAGCCTAATTGAGTTGGACACGAAAGAGGAAGATTTTCCAATTCTTTCTCCTATTTCAGTTGCTTGAAGATGAAACTCGCGCATCAATCGTTCAAATGCTTTGCCACGTTCGATAGGATTCAAATCAAAACGTTGGATATTTTCAATGATGGCCATTTCCAACATGCCGCGTGGAGTAGTTTCTTTAATGACAACGGGGACTTGTTTTAACCCTACAATCTTGGCAGCACGCCAGCGACGTTCGCCGGCAATGATTTGATATCCTGCTGGGGTTTTTGCCACAATAAGTGGTTCAAGAATACCATGTTGCTTGATGGAATTGACTAGATCTGCGATGGAGTCAGGATTAATGGATCCGCGTGGCTGAAGCGGGTTTGGTTCTAAAAACTGGATGTCGAGTAAGTCGCCTTTGGGCGTATCCATGTTGGTTTAACTGACAGCTACAAATTTTTTACCTAATTTGGTTAAAAATGTAACAATGCCATCTTTGAGTGCATAGAGGCTATGGTCACGACCAGTACCCACATTTTTATGTGCATGCACTTTGGTGCCTTTTTGAGTCAAAATAATTTGACCTGTCTTGATAGCTTGGCCACCATAGATTTTAACGCCTAGTCGGCTACCAGGGCGATTTTTATGTTGACTTGTTTTACCCTGTGTTTTTGTTTTAGACATGATTTAGTCCTTTCAATTCCTTGTTGGAAGAGGCGTTGGTATTTTACGCTACTCACGTTTCTTTTGCAAAATGTAAATCGATCGTTTTACGATAGCCTGTGGACGACCGTATGTAAACTGGGCACATCGAGTATATCCAAGCGTTTGAGTCCAGTCAATGACGGTGTCAAGATTTTTCACGCGTTCATTAACAGAAAATTCTGGTAGGGCACAAACGAGTAGTCCACCAGGCTTGATGAATGAATAGAGGTGTTTAAATACACCGCGATACATTTTTTCCATACCTTTCATAATGTTCGGAATACGATTATATTCAGGAGAGGGTGGACCTAAATATCCCTCAAACACAATAGCGTCGACTTCTTTAGGAATTTGTTGATTAGAAATATGTACTGCATCAGCTTCGAAAACCGTGTATTGATTTGTTAATTGATGTTTCTTTAAAAACCAATCACAGTTCGCCCGGGATGCATTTACCGCTTTTTTACTTAAATCTGAACCAATTACCGTACACCCCATGTCGAGGGCTTCAACTAAAATTGTGCCAGATCCACAAAATGGATCGCAGATGGTGAGTGAAGTTGGATCTTGGGGTATGGCTAAATTAAGCATCGTCCGAGCGATTTTAGGCGGCATCATGCCAGAACGCGGGTCGATGGCGGGACGTCCATAATCTTTTTCAGTCCAATAATACAAATCCTGGACAGCTACCGTTTTCAAGACACTAGGAAGATTTGGGATATCATTACAACAATACTCTGATGTTTTGGTGGTAATTCCTGCAGATTCATACGGGTCAACCAAAATTCGGAAATGTGGTTTTATTCCTGCTGCTTTCAATATCTCTTTGATGCGATTAGCGTGATTTTTTAAATCTGCCGATCGCTGAAATGACGAAAGAGCGAAATGATCTTGTTGTCCACTAATGAGGTCGTCAGAGATCGTCTTTACAATATCACTTTCAGGTAACGATTCGTATATTTTCACCACACTGCCAGCTGCACTACAAAACGACAAAGCATCTTGTAAGTCGTCGATAAAACAAAATGATGTGGAGATTCTGGTTGGAGGATGTGTTCCAAAACGTTTAGCCAACGACTGAACCTCAGCGAAAGCTAAATCTGCGCTTTTCCCCAACAAGATGTAATGCATACGATTTACTTAGTTTTTTTTACTGCGGCCTTTTTGACCGGCTTTGCTTCTACCTTTTTAGGAGTAGCTTTTTCGACCTTCTTCTCACCAGCAACTTCAAGAATTGTGGTGGCTTGGCGATGGCCTGTGTGACGTCGATAGCGTGATTTGCCTCGATATTTGAAGATGTCTATTTTGTCTGTTTTACTGATTTCGACAATCTTGAGATCAATATGGGTATCCACTTCAGGAGTTCCAATAACTACATCGCCATCCTTGACTAACAAGGTTCTGGCGTCTTTGATGACATCCCCAACCTTACCCATTTCACCCAAGGCGGTAATTTTTCCACCTGGTTTTACCAGATATTGATTGTTATGTAGTGATATGACGGCGTAGTCCATTGCTGTCGTGCCTTTCAAAAAATTGAAGTTCTCAGATGGTGATTGTATCAGGGAACGATTAAATATGCAATTTATACATTTTTATCGAATTTCTAATGGAGCTGTGGTGTTGCGCGCATGAAGTGCAATACTAACATTAATCCCAATGATACTAAGCGAGCTTAGTAATGAACTCCCTCCATACGATATAAAGGGTAGAGTTATCCCCGTGATTGGTAGAATTCCCATATTCATCCCCATATTTACTAATGCCTGAATCGTCAAATGCCCTGCACTTATCAGTGATATCAAAGCTGATGTAGTTGAAGGAGCATTTTTCGCTGTTTGAATAAGACCAATATTGAGCCATATATATGCAACAATAATTATTAATCCACCAATCAGACCTAGCTCTTCAATAAAAGATGCGAAAATAAAATCAGTGTGCCGTTCTGGTAAGAATCGTAAGTGGCTTTGTGTCCCCTGACCTAATCCCCTTCCAGTGATTTTTCCTGATCCGACCGCAATTGTAGATTGAAGTGAATTATAACCATTGCCAAGTGGATCAAGTTGAGGATTTAGGAAACTGTCGATTCTAGCTCTCTGATATGGTTGTAGAACGACATATCCCACTGGAATGAGACAACAACAGAGCGCAGTGATAATTCCCAATTGTTTAAAGGGGATTCCGGCCGCAATGATTGCTATTACACTGATTGCTCCCAACATAAGGGCTGAACCAAGATCTGGCTGAATAAATACCAATGTTATGGGGAAAGCAAGAAGCATGAGAAAACGAATTGAGTTTTTAGGTTTTGACAAATCATGCTGACTTAGCCAACTTGCAGTAAAGATAATTAATAGTACTTTTGCCATTTCAGAGGTCTGAAATCTGAAACCAAATAGATCAATCCAGCGGGTTGAACCACGGCTGACTGCACCAAAAACCTCTGTTAGTGTGAGCGGAATAACTGATAGCCAGTACCAGAGCATGGGTGAAAATGTTAATCGATCAATATCTATCTTAGATAACACTATTACGATTAACAATCCTGCGGCAGCAAAAATCAGTTGATACGTTGCCAATGATGGCGTAATTGAATGAAGGATAGAAATGCTGGCTGCCAGAAAAAATATGACAGGAAAAATTATATTCACCACTCTCATGAGCGAATTAGGCATCGACTGACGTCACTTTCAGCGCAGGTCCTTTGATGAGCTCAGCTGCTTTCACTTTTTCTTTAATCAACGTCTCATAGTCTCGAGGCCATTCAGGTAACTCAACGCGGACATAATCATCAAGTTTAGCTCCCAAAGATTTACGAGCAGACTGAATATCACGAATAATGAGCCTTGCTTTACCTTCATCAATCAATGATTGTGTTAGTTGGGTATCCAATGTAATGACTGACTGAGCAGCTTCTCTGTCCTCCCACTTCACCGCTTTCACATTTAATTCTTGTTTAATTAGGGCTTCAAGCATTGCATCTAAAGGTTGCTTGCCTGTAATCGTGACACATGCAAGTGGTTGCTTAAGACTGAGCGCATTGGTTTTTCGGGCCGCATGTCCATCAGTAACTATTAGTTGAACAATCGCCATATTATCCATAAGTTGCACATCGATGGCGGAAGTATTGGTAGGGGGCAATAATTCGAGATGAATTGAATCTTTTCCTCCCATGTTCTGATACAACATTTCAGCAATAAATGGAGCAAATGGAGCTATGAGAAGCGACCATCGACACAATGCCGCCTTGAGAGTTTGACGAGCTTCCTGATTTGCATTATCTTTTAATCGTTCGCGGCTCAACCGAAGGTACCAGGTGGAAAGTTTATCAATATAATCCATTAACAATCTTGATGCAGTCACCACATCATATTGATCCATTGATTCGGTGACTGATTGTGTCATGGTCTCCGTGACACTAATAATCCATTTATCCAAAATGTGTTTTGGATTGTTTGGAAATGACATGTCGTCACTATTACTTTCGTATAGCTTATAAAAGGTAAAGACGTTCCATGCTATGTTGATGACTTTTTTTCTAATCTCATTAATGGTGGCTTTGCTAAAATTAATATTTTCCGCCGTCTTCATGATGGGAGACGAAGAGAAATAGAGACGGAGTGAGTCGACGCCATAGTCATTAATAACTTGCATTGGATCGGGAAAATTTCGTTTACTTTTACTCATTTTCGATCCGTCTTCTGCCATAATGGTGCCGGTCGTGAGTGCGTTCTCAAAAGCGGGTTTATCAAACAGTGCAGTAGACATCACATGTAAGGTATAGAACCAGGCCCGAGTTTGTGCGATGTATTCACAAATGAATTGCGCGGGAAAGCGAGATTCAAACTTTTCTTTATTTTCGAAGGGATAATGTTCAGCTGCATAAGGCATTGATCCAGACTCAACCCAACAGTCAAACACTTCTTTAATTCGGGCGCCTTTGATCGTTTTTGCATCGTCAACGTATAACTCAATATCATCCAGGTATTGACGATGGATGTCAGTAATGTTCTCCACCTCTTTTTGGTTGACGGCCCAGTGTTTTAATTCATCGATCGAACCTATTACCCTATATTGCTTTGAAGCGTTATCGATCCAGATAGGCATGGGAGTCCCCCAGTACCGGGATCTAGAAATATTCCAATCTGGGGCAGTTTCCAAGCCTTTACCAAACCGACCTTGCTTCAGATGCTCAGGATACCAGGAGATGTTTTTGTTGGACGAGACAAGCTGAGATTTTAATTTTTGGATGTTGACGAACCATGCAGGCAAAGGGGCGTAATATAATCTGGTGTTGCAGCGATAGCATGTGGGGACACTATGTGTGCATGGCTGAATATCGTAAATTAAATTACGTTCGCGCAACACTTCATCAATAAGTGCATTTGCTTTGAGGATATACATACCGGCCCACGGCTTTACTTCGGGCCTAAATTTACCTTCTTCATCAACATGTTCAACTAACTGAATATTGTGCTTTACCATTACTCGATAATCGTCTTCGCCATATATAGCCAAGGTGACAATTCCCGTTCCTTCTTCAGCAGTCACGAATTCATCCGCTACCACTACACCTGCACGCTTACCATTGCGCTCGGGATAAAAATCATACAACTGAGTAAAGGTAATGGTTTCTAAATCTTTTCCCGTATATTTCTCGACAACCTTGTATTCACCTTGAAGCATCATGAGTCTGGTTTCAGCAAGAATATAGTATTCATCGCCTTGTTGTACTTTGACATACGTGAGGGTAGGATTCACTGCCAATGCTGGTGTAGCTATCTTGTTCCATGGTGTTGTTGACCAAGCAAGTAAATAGGTTTTTTCTTGATTATTAACCGGGAATTTATATGTCGTGGAATCTTCAGTAATATCTTTATAGCTGTTATCCATAGCTATTTCGAAGTTACTCAAAGGGGTAGCGCAGCGTGGACAATATAGAATAACTTTTTTGCCTTGATAGACCAGTTCCTTGTCATGAAGCTGTTTAAACGCCCACCAAACCGATTCCATATATGACGTGTCCATGGTTTTGTATGAATGATCCATATCTACCCAACGACCAACACGCCTAATTACTTTTTTCCATTCAGCGTCGAATCGCAAAATTGCTGCTTTGCACGCATCGTTAAATTTGGCGATACCATAGTCCTCAATCCCCTTTTTGCCGCCCTTTAAATCCAATTCTTGTTCGATGATGTTTTCAATCGGAAGACCGTGGCAATCCCACCCCCATCGACGTTCAACACGATATCCTTTCATCGTCCAATACCGGGGAATGATGTCTTTCATGATGGAGCCAAGTAAATGCCCATAGTGAGGCAAACCGGTAGCAAAAGGAGGACCATCATAAAAGACAAATGGTTTGTCATCAGGACGTTCTTTTACTGAACGCTCAAATGTGTTGTGCTCATCCCAGTAATTCAACACGTCCTCTTCCATGTGAGCGAAGTTGAGTGGTTGATTAAGAGCAGTTTGTTTTAAATCAGTCATATTTTTGTACCTATAAAAAAAGCGGCACCTCCATATAATTGTTATGAAGGCCCCGCGCAATGAGGGTGTACCACCTTACTTTTTTCTCATTCCTGCTGTTACGGGCTTACCCGGATTGGTCTACTAGTCGAGTCAGACTCGATTTTCTTCAATCGGCTGGTTAAGGGATAACTTAACTCATACGCTTTTATTTTTACGAAAGTAGTATATCAGATATTGATCCGGTGAACAAAATTCCATGGATACCTATTGCCTCAGCTCCTTCAATATTTTCTTGGCGGTCATCAATAAAAACCGATTCTGACGCGGTTGTTTTCATTGCTTTTAATGCATATTCAAATATATCTTTATATGGTTTTATAAGACCTATCTCACAAGATACGATTAATGTATCAAATAGAGAAAATGATGATCGGTTTCGGATATAGGCAACAACAGGAGCTTCAGTGTTTGATAGTAAGGCCAATTCATACCCATTTTTCTTAAACATCTGAATTTGCTTAAACACATCAGATTTTTCCTGATAGCAACTTTGTAGTGCTTGGGTCCAAATTGACTCTGAAATTTTTTGAGGTTTTCCGTAGTCTGAAGTTACTTGATCCCAGAATTCGGATTCAGAATATTTGCCTTTTTGCCAATCAGGTAAAAACTTACCCAAAGAAGGTTTTAACACTGATGGAGATACGTGCAATTTTGAAGCAGAGTAACGAATAAATGGTTCCGCAGGATTTTCGATCAACACTCCACCCAAATCAACAAAAATTGTTTTGACCATACACCTATGGTATCAAAGAAAATGTTATTTTCTTCTGAGAAAGGCGGGGATGTCGAATTCATCCTCGACTGGATCCGCGGCAGTTGTTTGTGGCTTTGCAAAAACTGGATCAGCCGTTTTTTGACTTGATGGAATTGGAGTTACATCCTCCTCTGAGATTACGGGTTGTGGTTGGGGTTCTACGTAATCCATTGAAGGAGCTTCGGGAATCAGAGAAGGTTGATTGATATTGATTGAGCGGGCAATAGATGGGTTAAATAATTTTGAACCGTTGTATGTTTCATCGAAACCGGTTGCAATAACAGAAATTTTAACTTCATCACCCATTGCCTCATCAATGGCTGCGCCAAAGATGATATTGGCATCTGGATCGGCAGCTTGAGAAATAATTTGCGCTGCGTCGTTTACCTCGGACATGGTCATGTCTTGACCACCGGTAATATTAAACAAGATCCCACGTGCGCCATTAATGGAAATTTCTAAGAGGGGTGATTCTATGGCGGCTTTGGCAGCGGTGATAGCTCGACCTTCACCCACACCACGACCAATACCCATCAATGCTGATCCAGCATCAGTCATAATGGCACGAACATCAGCAAAATCTACATTGATCAATCCCGGCATAGTAATAAGGTCGGAAATGCCCTGTACACCTTGACCTAAAATTGAATCCGCTACTTTAAAGGCTTCCAAGAGAGACATTTTCTTGTCAACAACATCAATAAGACGTTGATTAGGGATAACAATCAAGGTGTCAACTTTACTCTTTAGGGCTTCGATCCCTTCTTCTGCCAAGATCATTCGTCGTTTTCCCTCGAACTGGAATGGTTTGGTCACCACACCAACAGTTAGCGCGCCACTTTCTTTGGCAATTTCTGCAATGATAGGACTCGCCCCTGTTCCTGTACCCCCGCCCATACCGGCGGTAATAAACACCATATCTGTACCATTCACAATTTCTTGAATACTAACTCGTGATTCTTCAGCTGCTTGTGTTCCAACTTCAGGATCTGCTCCAGATCCAAGACCTTTTGTAAGTGAATCACCAATCTGAACCTTGGTAGTAGCCTGGTTATTCAAAAGTGCTTGAGAATCTGTGTTTATGGAAACAAATTCAACACCTTTAATTTTTTGAATATCCATCATGGTATTGATGGCGTTGCCACCACCTCCACCAACGCCAATTACTTTAATCTTGGCAAACGTATTACTGTCAGGTCTAACCAGTCCCATAATGAGTTCCTTTTTTTCAACACACCAATGGTGCGTTTTGATTGTATCACGAGGCAGATTTTGGGCAAGTTAAGGCAAAAACGATTTGACTAAGTCTATGAGTTTCTTATAGAGGTTGTCAAGTAGGCTTATAGAAGGTAATTTTAATGCAAGCTTGGTTTTTTTACTTGAGGTTAATGCTTCATCATGTGCATGTAATGCATGAAGAATTAATCCCGTGGCAGTAGAAAAGGCCGGTGCAGATAGCTCATCAACCAAACCATTCAACCCTTTTGGAATTCCCACTCGCGCGGGCAGAGAAAGAATTCGCTTGGCAGTCTCTATAACCGCAACCGTATCAGCTCCCCCTCCCGTAATGACAACTCCTGCAGGAACTTGACTTGTTAAGCCAGCATCTTTTAATTGACCGGCGATGAGTGCAAAAAGCTCTTGTAGGCGAGGACGAATAATCCCTTCAATAAGCGCTTTTTGGGATGCAGTGGCAGTCTCTTCAGTAATTCCCAAAGTTGATAAGTCAATAATATCTTGTTCCCGTCTTAATTTTGACATTTCTCCTACCCGAGGAGATGTATGCATAACTGGTTCTTTTTGAGCTTTTGAGAGATAAAGCTTGACTTTTTCAGCGCTGGCTAAGCTCAATCGCATACCAATAGCAAGATCGTTGGTGATATTTCGAGCACCTATTGGGATAACTGAAGAAAATGCTATCGATCCTTCAACATATGCGGTTATGCTGGTACTACCACCACCGATATCGACAGTAATTACTCCCAATTCTTTTTCTGTTTCAGAAAGTACTGCGTGTGAACTGGCTAAACCTGAAAAGATAATGCCAGACACGCTAATTCCCACTTCAGACATACATTTGATAGCATTTTTTATAGCAGTTGAAGAAGCAGTAATTAAGTGTGCTTCAGCTTCAAGACGAACTCCCGTCATCCCAACAGGATCTTTGATACCCACCTGAGAGTCGACTGTAAAATCTCGGGGAATTACATGGATAATATCTCTTGCTGACGGTAATGACACTGCTTTAGCTGCATCGATCACTCGGGCTACATCTGTATCGGTGATTTCTCCCTCGGGTTCAGCTACCGCAACTACACCTTTTGAATTTTGTGATGCAATGTGTGAACCTGAAATGGAGATGAAAGCTGATGAAATTGAGTCACCAGCCATTCGCTCAGCTGCTTCGACACTGACGGTTATTGCCTGAATAGCTTCTTCCAAGTCAACTATTTGACTTTTCCTCAAACCTCTGCTTGGTGTGGCTGCAACGCCAACAACTGTAACCTTATCGGTTTCTTCTGAGCAATTTGCAATGATTGTACAAATTTTTTCTGTACCAATATCAATTGCCGCAATAGTTTTGCCTTTAGCCATGACTGTAGTATACCTTATATTGATTGTTTCAAGGCAGGACGGTCATACCGTAAATCAATCACCTTGTTAGTCAGACTCATTGTAGTCTGGGAGAAAATGAGTTGCAACCTCGAAACTTGTTCTAGAATTGACTTTTGGCTGGTGAATATCACTTTTTGACCATCATCTAAATCGACTAAGATATTTTGTGATGAAATAATGTTTATTGTTGATACTTGTTTACCAATTTCTTGACAATTCTTAATAATATCCAATGATGCTTTGAGTGATGGATTTGTCAACTGATCAGAAATGATTAAATCAGCTGCTGACGAGGCAATTATAGTGGGTAGAAGCGGGTTTGGGGTGGGTTGCACCGTGATGAGTTGACCAGATTTCCCCACTAGGAAAGCTGAAGATGACGCAGGGATCCCAAGATTAGCAAAGCCTGGCTGCATGATAATTTTGGCTTTAAGCATATTTGGCCAAATAGGAATAATTTCTACTTTTTGTGCTTCAGGAATGTTGATCGAAATACGTTCTGCAATACTGTTCGTCTGAAGAAGATAGATGAGATGATGCTTGAACTTTGACATTTCTGGAACCACAAAGTCAAAACAAGGATCTTGTATGTTTGTCTCACACACGATATCTCTTACTCTAAAGAAAGGTCCTACAACAATAAACAAAAGTGTAAATATATAAATACTTGTAAAGAGCCACCATTTGGTTTGAGAATTCTGAATAGAGATCTCAGGTATTTTTAATTTCCATCCCCAAGTTATTCTCGATATCAGGCGACGACGTGTTTTTATCATGATTATTTAACCAATTGTGTCGTCATTTGATACAACTTTTTTGCCGCATTCTCATCCTGGAGAATGCGAAGTTTTTTTGCTGCATTAGCATATTGAGAATAGTTTTTTTCAAGCTGATCAACGCTATCTTGAAGCACTTGAGGATTTAATCTTGATTGATTGACAGCGATACCTGCACTCTTTTCAACAATTACCGCTGCATTTTTTGTTTGTTCATCCCCGGTTGTGTTTGGTAGTGGAATAATAATTGACGGTGTACCCGCAACCATGAGTTCACCAATTGTGTTGGCGCCACCGCGAGAAATCACTAGATGAGCATGATGGAGCAACCAAGATGTTTCTTCTGTGCAAAACCATGGTTTTCTCCATATATTATCAGGTAAATTTGAGCTATTGAGATTCGTTTTTCCGTACTGAATGACAATTTGATACGTTTCACTCCACATCAGCAATAGTGGAGTGATTGCGTCAATTATGGTTTGTGACCCTTGATTTCCACCCGTTATAAAAAGAATTGGTTTTTTGTCAGTAAACGGAAATGGAGATTCTTTTGGGGGAACCCAAACTGCACGGCGCAACATATTGCCAGTAACCATGACATTCTTATCAGAATACGCAGATTTTGTGACTTCATATGATACTGCTTTTGCTGTTGCACCCATAGCCAAAATACGATTAGCAAAGCCTATTGTTTGTGTTTGTTCATGCGTAATATAGGGAATCCGCAAACAGTACGCCGCAAGGGCGACAGGAACTGCATTATAGCTGCCGAAGGTAACAACGACATTGGGACGGAACTTTTTAAGAATTTGAATTGATTGAAACAGAGATATACCTAATAGCGGTAACTTAAGAAGTGAAATGAGCTTGTGGTGACGATCAAATTTTGTCGCAATAATTCGGCGATATTCAATGCCTAATCTCATCATCTCTGAATATTCGACAGATCTCTGATCAAGGGATCCAATCATCATGAGATTATCTCGATTGCTTTGAGCCATCTCTGCAAAGGCATATGCTGGAGTAAGATGTCCGCCGGTGAGAATAATTTTCATGCTACGCGTCCTTTTGATGCTTGATACCTTGATGCATTAAGTAACAGACCTATCCCTGCAAGCATGGTTACAAGTGAAGAGCCGCCATACGAAATGAGCGGAAGAGGAACGCCTGTGAGCGGAACCAGCCCAACCATAGCCATAAGATTGAGAATAACTTGTACTCCAAACCAACCAGTTACCCCAGCTGCAATATTGGCAATGAACGGATCTGATGCATTTTGAGCAATTCTCATTCCTCGCACTACAATAATACTTAGTGCAGTAATCAAAGAGACAGCGCCAAGAAAACCTAGTTCTTCACCTACTACAGCAAAAATTGAATCTGTTGATGCTTCAGGAAGGTATTGAAATTTTTGCCTTGATTTACCAATTCCTGTTCCCGTGAGACCGCCTGATCCCAAACTAATCATGACTTGTCTTGCGTGATATGACACACCCAAAGAATCATGAGACGGATTAAAAAATGTTTTTACTCGATCAAGTCGATATGGAGCTACCGCAATTAGTATGACCAGACCTACTATACCTAAACCAGCGAGTCGGACTATTTTTTTTAGCGGAGCGCCTGAGAGAAAATACATGATTGCTGAAATTCCAATGATGACCAATGATGTGCCCATGTCTGGCTCGAGCATGATAAGTCCAATTAGTGCCCCTAAAAGTACTGCAAATGAACGAGCAGGTCTTGGTTTCGAAAACCAGGCTGATAAATAAATAATACTTGCTAGTTTGGCATATTCTGAAGGCTGAAACCGAAGTGGTCCCACTATGAGCCATCTCCGGGCACCTTGCACTTTTTGACCTATCCCTGGAATGAGAACAATGACGAGAAAAAAGAGTGCAGAAATAATAATGGGAAGAGATAGTTTTTCCAGTTTTTTAAGTGGGAAAAAGGAGGTAATTAATGCAATAGCGATACCAATCGCTGCAGACTTGCTCTGATTTTCGATAAAATACCATTGGTTGCCAAGCTCATGATATGCCTCAACGATAGAAGCATCAAAGACCATTAACACACCAAAAGCAATTAAACCGAGAATGATAACGATGATAGGAATATCTGGACGGGACCGTTTATCAACTGAGCGAGTTGTTCGTTTTATGGCAAGGCGTTGACGCATTGGTTAAATTGTTCCCCTCGATCAAATTCATTATTGAACAGCCCAAACGAAGCAAAACCTGGACTCAATAAAATCGTATCACCGGGTTCTGCAATTTGAACAGCATGATCAACTGCCGCTTTCATAGAATGTACTTCCTCAATAATTTTGGAGTGATCGAGCAATGGTTTTAGTAATTCTGTGCCAGTACCTGAGAGAAGGATAATCGATTTTGTCTGTTGGCTGATGGCCTGAGCAAGAGCATTAATGGGAAGTTTTTTATCAGCTCCTCCACAAATCAGAATGGGAGGTTTTGTACAGGCAGCCAGAGCAACCATGCTCGCGGTAGGAGTTGTGGCTGTTGTATCGTTAATAAACGTCACATTGCCTTTTGTGGCAATTTTTTGAAAGCGAAATGAAACTCCCTGAAAGTTATTCAGGATCTGAATAGCAGCTATTTTATCTAATTCCAACACGTTTACTACCTCCAGGGCAAGGGCAGCATTCCGACGATTATGCTCACCTGGAATTTGAAGACAAAGCGTGGAAGGAAGGTTATTCTCGGATACCCAATGTGGTTGAGAGCATATTGTTGTTGCCCATGTTCTAAATTCTGGTTGATCAGCACTGAGAATTGCATAATCATCTGAGCGCTGATAATCGATAATAACTTTTTTATCAAGATAGTACGTTTCTAGATTGGAATATGCATTGAGATGATCGGGGAAAAGATTCGTTATTACTGCAATATGAGGTGATATTTTTTGGTCCCTAAATCCCTGCAATTGCCAGGAAGAAAGCTCCATGACAGCAATATAATCATTGGGATTTTGTATCTCATGTAATAACTCAAGATCAGAAATACCTGCAATATTGCCAGCTAGTAAAACTCTCTTTTGCGCCAATTGTTTAAGCAATTCATAAATCATCATTGTGGTGGTCGTTTTCCCGCGAGTACCTGTAACTCCAACCACACGAACACCTGACAATTCTGTAAATAGGGATGATCTCATAAGGATGGGTTTGCCTTGTTGTCTGGCACGCATCAATAGTGGATGTGATTGAGGTACAGATGGGTTTCGAAGAATATAATCAGCCCAATCAATATCAGTTTCATTTTCACAACCAAGTGAAAATTCACAAGAAATTTTTTGTAGAGCCGTCAGCGATGAAGCGAGTTCTATCGCGGTTTTTTTATCTGTTGCTCGCACAGTTGCACCGATGGAAGAAAAAAAGCGAACGTCACCCACTGCCCCTCCCAACAAACCTAATCCCATTACCAAAATGCGCTTACCGCTAAATTGCTGTTTCGCTTTTTCAAGTGGAGTCATCATATTTTCTACCTTGTTTTTAGGTGGTAGCGAGCCACAATCCAAAGACCGCCAACATAATAGCAGCTAACCAAAAACGCATCACAATTTTTGGTTCTTCCCATCCGATTTTCTGAAACCAGAGGTGTAATGGTGCAACTGGAATTATTTTTTTACCACGAAGTTTTTTAGATCCCAATTGAAGTAAAGAACTTGTTACCTCTAAAACAAAGATCCCTCCCACTACCGCCACAGCAATAATTTTGCCCAGTAACAGGCCAATTACTGCAATAGCAGCCCCAAATGAAAGGGCCCCGACATCGCCCATAAAAATACGAGCAGGATACACATTAAAGTAAAGGAAGGCAATCAAAGCCCCCAACCATAATGAAATAAAAACAGAAAGTGGTGTATCAAGTATTGAAGCTGACAGAAACCATAGTGCAAAAAGAGTGATCATGAGAATTCCGCCAGCTAAGCCATCTAAACCATCGGTAACATTGACTGCATTCGCGAAGGCAATAATGCAAAATACTGCAAAAGGAATGTATGTCCACCCCAGATGGACAAGTCCTATTATTGGAATATTAATAATTTGCATACCTAAATCAAAAAATAACATGCATGCAATGATGGTGGCTAGGATAATCTGAATGATAAGTTTGTGACGCATCCTCAGACCAAAAAAATTACTGCTCGTGACTCCAAATAGTTTTTTAGTATCGTCATATAGCCCGAGTAGACCAAAAGATATAAACGTAAAGAAGATAACATTTATCTCTTTGGCTAACGGATGAATATGGGTAATCGTGATACCAAAAAAACGAAGGAGCGGAAAAATAAAAGCGAACAGGAAACAAACAACTACAATTACTAATAATCCCCCTCCAAGCGGAGTTCCTGCTTTATGTTTATGAAATAGGTTAAATACGGGAGTTAGCTTACCAAATGCATCTATGGACGAAGCCTGGCTGAGACGACGAAATTTTAATTTATAGAGCACATTAATAAACGGAATAATTGCTGCTGCGGTAATGAAAAATGATGTCAGTAATAAACCGAGTATTAGTGTCATAGTTTCGGTATAAAAATAATTGCTCCCATAATAACTGAACCTATTGCACCCAAGAGAACCATACCTGCAGCCACATCCTTGGCAATCTTTGCCTGTTCTCGGTATTCGGCTGTGATTAAATCTACCATGGATTCAACCGCAGTATTCATCATCTCAGATATCAGTACCCAAAAAATAGTGAAAATAAGCAATCCCCATTCAGTGACAGTTAATTGAAAATACCATCCCGCGATCAAGACTAACAGTGCAATGATGCAATGTATTTGAAAATTTGGTTGTGAGTTGAATGCGTGCTTGATGCCGTCTACTGCATGTTTGAAAGAGATGGTGTGATGGTGAAATTTCATACTATATGACTCGCTTTATATGCGCTCCCATCTGGGTTAATCGGCCATCAAGATCCTCATAACCCCGATCAATTTGTTCGATATTAGTCAGCCGAGAAGTACCTGAAGCAATCATTGACGCGAGCACCATAGTGGCTCCATGCCTCAAGTCTTTCACTTCGCAAGTGATGGGCTTCATTTTAAAGCAGTTATGAATTTTGACTGCATGCATGAATTCTGGTTTGTCTTCTTGAAGATTAAAATTATATGTTTTCTCTGGATTGGGGCATTCTGGATTAAACAACTCCGTTTTTACGCCCATTTGATTGAGATGTTCCAAGTATTGAAAGCGCTGAGGATAAACTGCTTCGTGAATGATTGAGACACCGTGACATTGAGATGCAAGTACTGCCCACAATGGTTGCCAGTCTGTCATAAATCCGGGTTGAGGTTGTGTGATTATGTCTGCTGCCTTGAGTGGGCCTTTGTAGAAAAAGCGAATGCCGTAATTTCCTATCTCATACCCCGCATTGACTTCATCAAGCTTGTCTAAAAATGCCTCTAAATGTTCTGCCTTAGCATTTTCGACAATAATATCACCTTTGGTGGCGATGGCAGCGCATGCATACGACACTGCTTCGTTTCGATCAGACATAATTCGATGAATAGTTCCATGAAGTTTTTTAACCCCTTCAATCTCAATAATCTTACCTTCACGACGTCGGATATGTGCACCCATGTTATTTAAGAACGTAATAAGGTCGTCTATTTCTGGCTCAAGTGCAGCGTTTTCAATAATGGTTTTGCCCTGAGCTAGCACGGCAGCCATGATAATAGTTTCTGTTCCCGTGTGTGAATTCTTGGGAAACTTGTATCGAGTTCCTTTTAATCGAGCACAGCTGGCTACAATCGATTCACCAAGATAATCTATATTCGCTCCCATAGCGCGAAGTGCTTCGAAATGCCAATCTAAAGGACGCTTACCTAACTTGTCTCCACCAGGCATAGGAACCCGTGCATTGTGAAATCGGTGAAGAAGTACGGGGATGAAAATAGAAGCCGCACGAGAAGCTGCTCCATAATCATCCGATATTGAATCACTTGTCATATTGGTGGGATCGATAAACAGGGTCCGCTCTCCTCGCTGGTCCACCTTTCCACCCAAACTTTGAATAACATCTCGGGCCAATTGAACATCAGAAATATGGGAGAAATTTAGAAGTCGTGACTCAGATGTTCCTAGCAAACTCGCAATCATCAACTTATAACTGGCATTCTTTGCTCCGCCTAAACGAATGGAACCGTATAGGGGAGTTCCGCCCGTAATTTCAAAGGCACTCATGCTGGCATCCTTTCTCCGTGTTCATTGACGAAAAAGACCTCACGCTCGAGTGGTAAATCATACCTCTCTTCTACTATGGTACTGATTTTATTGGCTAAATCAATGATATCTTGAGAGGTTGCTGCAGCAGTGTTTACGATAAAATTGGCATGAACTTGGCTAACTTCTGCTCCTCCGATTTTTAACCCCTTTAAGTCAGCATGATCGATAAGTGCCCCTGCTGACGTAATTCCAGCTGGCAATTTGGGATACTTCGCTGCCTGATCTTTAAAGTTTTTGAAAATACAACCAGAACTTGGTAGCGCTAAAGGCTGTGACGCTCTACGTCTTTGTATGGCTGCATCTGCAATTTGCTGTTGCGTTGCCGCATCGCTTTTTTCTAATTGAAATGTAACTGTGAGGATAACAACAGACATTTTTTGAAGTGCGGAATAGTCATACGCAAATCCTAATTCGTCGTGAGTTATTTGACGAATACCTGACACAGGATCGTATACTGTGCATTGTGTGACGTAGTTGCCGATCAATTGATCCAAGTAATGAGAATTGTTGTAGACAGCACCCCCCACTGAACCAGGAATTCCTAAAAATGGAGCTAATCCGCCCAATCCCACCTTGACTGTCTGATTAACCAGCGCATTTGTGGTGAAACCTGCGTCAACGGTAACGATTCCTGTGTTAACGTTGATATCACAAGCGTGTGATTTGTTTACTATCACGAGGCCACGGAATCCTTTGTCGGTAAATAACGTGTTTGATCCACCACCAATGATATATATGGGAATATTATTTACCTTCGCTTCTTTTATGGCGGAAATTATTTCATCTGTTGTTGTGGCTTCAATCAGCATGTCTGCTGGCCCACCAACCTTCATGTACGTGTAGCAAGAGAGGGGTTCATTTTCTTTCTTGATCATGAAAGTAATGCTTCGTGAATCTTGTATATATCGCCTGCACCAAGCGTAAAGATAGCATCATATGACTTTAAACTGGCTTTAAGATACGTGGTCAAATCTTCTTTAGGAATGTATTTTACATTTGGATGATGTTTTTTTGTTTCTTCAGCGAGCTTATATCCGGAAATAGTTGGGTCATCTGCCTCACGTGAACCATAGATATCGGTAATGATGACTTCATCAGCGTGGTTAAAACTGGTCACAAATTGATCGAACAATGCTTTTGTACGTGAATAGGTGTGTGGTTGAAACACTGCAACGATCCGATATAATGGCAACCATTCACGAGCAGCAGTCAAAGTAGCGGCGATTTCTGAAGGATGATGGGCGTAATCATCAAAAAAAAGAATTTCATCCCGTTCACCGACTTTTTCAAACCGTCGTTTTGATCCACGAAATAGTTGAAGTCCTTCAATTACCGTTTGATGCTCAACACCGAGTTCTCGAGCGGCTATGTATGCCGCCAATGCATT
>CAZKZW010000013.1:0-19938 GCA_964557365.1 uncultured Pseudomonadales bacterium
ATGCGCGAGAAGTATGAGAATGAATTCGAGGCCGGCATCGGCGCGGAGGCCATCCGCAAGCTGCTGGAGCGCATCAATCTCGACGAACTGTCCGAGCAGCTGCATGCCGGGCTTGAAAACGCCTCCGGCCAGAAAAAACTCCGCATTTTAAAACGGCTTGAGGTCTGTGAGGCCTTCCGCAACTCCGGAAACCGTCCCGAGTGGATGATTTTGACGGTCGTTCCGGTCATTCCGCCGGATATCCGTCCGATGGTTCAGCTCGATGGCGGCCGATTTGCCGCAAGCGATCTCAACGATTTATACCGCCGCGTCATCAACCGCAACAACCGCTTAAAACACTTGATGGATTTGGGTGCTCCCGAAATCATTTTGCGTAATGAAAAACGCATGCTTCAGGAAGCTGTCGACGCCTTAATTGATTCATCTCAAAGTAAAGACACTACCCGCCGAGTTCGTAAAGAACTACGGTCTCTCTCTGAAATGCTCAGGGGTAAACAAGGTCGTTTCCGCCAAAACTTGCTTGGTAAACGCGTCGACTATTCTGGTCGTTCCGTTATCGTGGTTGGTCCAGAATTAAACCTGAACCAATGTGGTCTTCCCAAAGACATGGCCTTGGAAATGTTCCGGCCCTACGTGTTGCGCGAATTAATCAAAGAGGGAATTGCCCCCAATGTGAAATCCGCCAAACACGCCCTGGCTCGTCGTTCTCCTGAGGTGTACGACATTCTTGAACGCATCATTGAAAATCACCCTGTATTGCTAAACCGTGCACCTACTTTGCACAAACTGGGTATTCAAGCGTTCTTCCCTGTCTTGGTAGAAGGTAATGCTATCCGGATCCATCCTTGTGTTTGTGCCGGTTACAACGCTGACTTTGATGGTGATCAAATGGCCGTGCATGTCCCTCTCTCCAAAGCCGCTCAAGAAGAAGCTATTGCGTTAATGATGCCGGGATCAAACTTGTTAAAACCTGCCGATGGTTCACCTATCACCGTACCTAACAAAGAAATGGTTATGGGCTCCTACTACATGACATCATTTGATGCCGACCTCAAGATGCACCCATCCATTTTCTCCAACGAGCAAGAAGCCATCTTGGCCTACCAATCCAAGACCATTGGTCTTCGCCAACCAATTAAAGTTCGTATGGTGATTACCGAAGGCATGAAACCAGAGATCATCGAAACTTGTGTGGGTCGAATTCTCTTAAATGAAGTTCTTCCCGAAGCTCTTCGTTTCATCAATGCTCCCGTTGGGGTAGCTATGGTCAAAGACTTAGTTCGCCGAGCTATCAAGCTCTATCCTAAAGAACGCGTCGTCAAATTCATCGATGACTTCAAGAATCTAGGATTCTGGGCCGCCACCATTTCTGGTTTGTCCGTTTCCGTGTCTGACAACATTATGATTGCCGACAAGAAAGATATTATTGCCTCAGCCAACAAACGCGCCGAAGAAGTACAAGACAACTATCGTTTAGGCTTGATCACTTCCGAAGAAAAACGCCGTCTGACTCAAGAAATTTGGATGGAAACCACCGATGAAATCGCTGATAAAACTTGGAGTGCGTTTAGTCCCAAGAATGCAGTTAAAATCATCATTGATTCCGGTGGTACTCGTGCCTCCAAAGATCAGGTCAAGCAGCTTGGTGCTATGCGGGGACTCGTGGTTGACCCGCTTGGAAAAATCGTTGAATTGCCCACCAAGAGTAACTTCCGTGAAGGTTTGTCCATCTTTGAATACGTGACTTCCACTCGTGGTTCTCGAAAAGGATTAACTGACTCAGCTCTCAAGACCGCTGATGCCGGATACCTGACCCGTCGGTTAGTCGATGTGGCTCACGATGCGATCATCCGCTTTGATGACTGTGGTACCGAAGAGCACATTGTTCTTTCGGTTGATAGTCGCCGTGGCAATCTCTTCCCCAAACGCATTTTGGGTCGAGTTGCCGCCGCCGATATCGTCAATCCAGAGACAAAAGAAGTTATCGTCAAGAAAAATGACATCATTGATGAAGATGCGGTCGATCTCGTTGTTGCTGCTAAAGTGACCGAAGCTCATGTCTATTCACCCCTTACCTGCCAAGCCCCTTATGGTCTCTGTGCCAAATGTTATGGTCGTGACTTCTCTACCAAAGAGATGGTTACCCTCGGCGCCCCCGTTGGTGTCATTGCCGCTCAAAGTATTGGTGAACCTGGTACACAGCTCACCATGCGGGTCAAGCATGCGGGAGGTATTTTAGGTCTAGACGTGACTCAGGGGTTGCCACGGGTCGAAGAATTGTTCGAAACCCGTACCCCCAAGAATGTGTCACCCATTTCCGAGATCGCTGGTGTCGTTACCGTTGACGAATTAGAAACGGGTTACCAAGTGACGGTGAAAACCACCACCAAACCCGTTCAGATCAAGGAATACACTTTACCGCTCGCCAGTCTATTAAAGGTGGCTACCGGTGATGTTATCTCTGCCGGTACGCAACTCGCTGCAGGTAGTTTGGACATCAAGGAAGTCTTGGCTGTTCGAGGACTCTTGGGTGCTCAAGAATACTTGGTAGATGAAATTCAATCAGTGTACGAGTCCCAAGGTATTCCCATTCATGATCGTCACTTTGAAGTCACAATTCGCCGTATGTCTGATAAAGTAGTCGTGGAAGATTCAGGTGATACCGGTCTGCTGCCTGGTGAAGTCATCGATAAAGCCGCGTTCAACCGTGAAAATCAGGGAGTTATCTCTGAAGGTGGTGAACCAGCTACCGCTCAAATCGTGATTTTGGGCGTCTCATCTTCCAGTCTTCATACCCAGAGTTGGTTGTCTGCCGCTTCGTTCCAGGAGACCACCAATGTTCTTACCGACGCCTCTATTCAGGGTAAGGAAGACTACTTGATCGGTCTGAAGGAGAATGTTATCATTGGTCGCCTTATTCCGACATCACCGGAGCGTGCTGTCATTACAGAATAAGCCAGAGGAAATCAAAGAAAATTATGCCAACAATTAATCAACTCATCCGCAAAGGCCGCAGCAAAAAAGGTAAAGCCGTAAAAGCTGCTGCCATGCGCAAAAGCTTTAACGCCAAAGAACGACGTAACGTATCCACGTTCAATCCTCAAAAACGAGGTGTTTGTACTTTGGTTAAAACCATGACACCAAAGAAACCAAACTCCGCTTTGCGGAAGGTAGCTCGTGTCCGGCTGTCAAATCGTCAAGAAGTGACCGCTTATATTCAAGGTGAAGGCCACAACCTGGCTGAGCACTCTATTGTGCTTGTGCGTGGTGGCCGGGTCAAAGATCTTCCTGGTGTGAAATATCACATTGTCCGAGGAAAATTTGACTGCGCTGGTGTTCAAGGCCGTAAGAGCTCCCGGAGTAAATATGGCGTTCGTAAATCCGAAGGGAAAGGGGCAGCTGCCAAATAAACTATGAGAACGAAGAAAAATTACGTCAGAGAAGTTACTCCTGACGCTAAATACAATTCTGAATCAGTCACCAAACTCGTTAATCGCGTCATGCGTGATGGGAAAAAGACCGTTGCTGAAAAGCAAGTCTACAACGCACTTGATATTGTGGCTACCAAAGCCAATCAAGATGGCGTTGAAGTATTTGAGACAGCCTTGGAAAACATTACTCCCAAAATTGAGGTTCGCTCCCGCCGTATTGGTGGTGCAGCGTATCAAGTACCAACTCCCGTTAAAGGGAAACGTGCGTTTGCCTTAGCTATTCGTTGGTTAGTTTTGGAATCCCAAAAACGAGCCAATAGTGAATTTCACACCTTTGCTGAGAAATTAGCTGCAGAAATCGTTGATGCAGCTAATAATCAAGGTGGTGCAATTCAAAAGAAACTCACCATGCACAAGATGGCTGAAGCCAACAAGGCTTTTGCTCATTTTAGATGGTAATTCGTATAGTAACGAATGAATAGCGTGATATCCGTTTATTAAATACACGAGGTTTTATGGCTGCTGCTACCAAGACAACCCAACAGGTTCCTCTCGATCATATCCGAAATATCGGAGTAATTGCTCACATTGATGCGGGCAAAACAACAACTACTGAACGTATTCTGTATTACACCGGTAAGACATACAAGATAGGTGTTATTGATGAGGGTGATACTCAAATGGACTGGATGGCTCAAGAGCGTGAACGGGGCATTACCATCGTTTCCGCTGCCACCACCACCTTTTGGACTCCTGTCTTAGATACAGCTATGCCCAAAGATCCGTTCCGGTTCAATATCATTGACACTCCGGGCCACGTTGATTTTACTGCTGAAGTCGAACGCTCCCTCCGGGTTCTTGACGGCGGTATCACCGTTCTCGATGGTAATGAAGGTGTTCAATCTCAGTCAGAAACTGTCTGGCGTCAAGCTGATAAATATCATGTCCCTCGTATTTGTTTCGTCAATAAAATGGATAAAATTGGCGCTGATCTCTTTATGGTGGTCAACGATATCAAGGACAAGCTTGGTGTTAAACCAGCTATTATGGCTTTGCCGATCGGTCAGGAAAGTGCTTTCAAAGGCATTGTCATGCTTTTAGATCAAAAAGCACTCACATGGGCCGGTGATGAAACGGGTGCCAAATATACAATTGGTGAAATTCCAGAAGACATGGCTGACCAGGTTAAAGAATACCGTGGGAAACTCATTGAACAAATTGCTGAGACAGACGACGTATTAATGGAAAAATTCCTCAATGGAGAAGAAATTTCTGTCAATGAACTTAAAGCTGCTCTCCGCAAGGCTACCATTGGCTATAAACTCGTGCCTATTTTCTGTGGTTCATCCCTTAGAAACAAAGGTGTTCAACCCTTGTTGGATGCAGTTGTTGAATACCTCCCCAGTCCTATGGATCTCAAAGAAGTCAAAGGTATTAATCCAAAAAACGATGAAGAAGAAGTTCGTCAATTAGTTCCAGAAGAACCATTCTCTGGCCTTGCCTTCAAAATCCAAGTTGATCCTCACGTTGGCCGTTTGACCTACCTCCGTGTTTACTCCGGTAAATTGGAAGCAGGTACCTACGTCATGAATGCAAACAAGCATTCCAAAGAACGGATTGGTCGTCTACTTCTCATGCATGCTAATGATCGTGAAGATATTACCACCGCCAAAGCGGGTGAAATTGTCGCTATCGTCGGCTTAAAAGACACCAAAACCGGCGACACATTGTGTAGTGAAGACCGTCCAATCACCTTCGAAGGTATTGAATTTACCGAGCCAGTCATTTCACTCGCTATCGAGCCCAAAACCAAAGTTGATCAAGAACGAATGGGTATGGCTTTGTCTCGCCTCGCTGAAGAAGATCCTACGTTCAAAGTTCGTGTCGATCATGAAACGGGTCAAACCATCATTGCGGGTATGGGTGAACTTCACCTGGACATTATCGTTGACCGCATGAAACGAGAATTCAGTGTAGACGCTAATATCGGTAACGCTCAAGTTGCTTACCGAGAAACCATCACTCAGACAGTGGAAGCAGAAGGTAAATACATTCGTCAAACTGGTGGACATGGACAATATGGCCACTGTTTGATCCGCCTTGAACCCAAAAACCGTGGTGAAGGTTTTGAATTTGTGTCTGAAATTACCGGTGGAGCCATTCCTCGCGAATTCATTCCCGCCATTGAAAAAGGTGTTCGGGAAGCGATGGAAAATGGTGTTTTAGCGGGATTCCCTCTGGTTGACTGTAAAGTCGCTGTTTATGATGGTTCGTTCCATGAGGTTGACTCTTCTGAAATGGCCTTTAAAATCGCTGGTTCCATGGCACTTCAAGCTGGCGCCAAGAAAGCAGGTTTGGCATTACTTGAACCTATCATGAAAGTTGAAGTCACCACTCCTGATGAATTCATGGGAGATGTTATTGGTGATCTTTCGGCCAAACGATCACAAATTCTTGATTCCACCACCCGCGGCAATGCACGGATAATTACCGCGCTTGTCCCCTTGGCAGAACTCTCCAGGTATGCTACAATTCTGCGGAGCATTACCCAAGGTCGGGCGAATTACTATATGGAACCATCTCACTACGAGATTGTCCCCAATCAAATCGCCGACCAAATTATTAGTGCCAAAAAACCACAACAATCAAGTAATTAATATAAATATAAATAAGGAGAACTATGGCAGATACATTTGTACGTAACAAACCACACGTCAACATTGGCACCATTGGTCACGTCGATCATGGTAAGACCACCTTGACTGCTGCTATTACCATCACCCTCGCCAAAAAAGGCTTGGCAAAAGCCATGGGGTACAACGATATTGATAATGCTCCCGAAGAAAAAGCTCGTGGCGTTACAATCAACGTTTCCCACATGGAATATGAGACTGAAAATCGTCACTACGCTCACATTGATGCTCCAGGTCATGCTGATTACATCAAAAACATGATTACAGGTGCCGCTCAAATGGATGGTGCTATCCTCGTGGTTGCTGCCACTGATGGTCCTATGCCTCAGACTCGTGAACACATTCTCTTAGCTCACCAAGTCAACGTGCCTAAGCTAGTTGTTGCATTAAACAAATGTGACATGGTCGACGATCCAGAACTTTTAGACCTCGTTGAAATGGAAATTCGCGAACTCCTATCCAAGTATAAATATGATGGTGATAACACTCCTATCGTTCGTGTTTCTGCTCTCAAAGCCCTCGAAGGTGATGAGAAAGCTCAAGAACAAGTGCTTGAATTAATGAAGGCAGTTGACGAATACATTCCGGTTCCTGACCGCGAAATCGACAAACCATTCTTAATGGCTGTCGAAGATGTGTTCTCTATCAAAGGTCGTGGCACTGTTGCGACTGGTCGTATTGAACGCGGAGTCGTCAAAGTCGGTGAAGAAATTGAGATTGTCGGTCTTCATGAGACTAAAAAATCAGTTGTTACCGGTGTGGAAATGTTTAGAAAAACCCTCGATCAAGGTCAAGCTGGCGACAACGTCGGCATCCTACTTCGCGGCATTGAAAAAGAGAATATTGAACGTGGTCAAGTTTTGGCTAAACCAGGTTCCATTACTCCTCACACCGATTTTGAAGCTGAAGTGTATATCCTAACCAAAGATGAAGGTGGTCGTCATAGTCCCTTCTTCTCCGGATATCGCCCTCAGTTCTACATTCGTACCACTGACGTGACGGGTGAAATCACCCTCCCCGAAGGTGTTGAAATGGTTATGCCTGGCGACAACGCCAAGATGGTAGCCAAATTAATTCAACCAGTTGCTATGGAAGTCGGTTTACGCTTCGCTATTCGCGAAGGTGGCAAGACTGTTGGTGCTGGTGCAATTACAAAAATCGTTAAATAAATTGAAAACAACACAATCTCCCGGTCCTAAAAAACCGGGAGACTGTAGAAAAAAATAGAAAAGGAAAGTATGGCACAAAGCCGCATCAGAGTTAGATTAAAATCATACGATCACCGCGTCATTGACGAGGCTGCTCAAAAAATCGTTGATACGGCATTGTCCACCGGTGCACAAGTAGCAGGACCCGTCCCTTTGCCCACCGATCGAAAACGTTTTACGGTGCTTACGTCACCCCATACTGACAAGGATTCCCGCGAACAATTCTCTATCTTGACTCACAAGCGGGTCGTCGATATAGTCAAGCCCACCGGAAAAACCATTGACTCCCTCATGCATCTTGAATTACCTGCTGGGGTGGGTATTGAAATTAAAATGTAGCAAATTCTTCTTGTCATTCCAGACAGCGGTCCTAAAAAGGGACCCCTTATGGGTGGAAGAATCCCTGCACAGGAATAAAATAAACTATGAAAACATATTACGGCGTTAAAGCCGGCATGACACAAGTCTGGACCACCTCAGGTGTCCGCTTACCTGTCACCATCATTAAAGCAGAGCCAATGGTTGTGACGCAAGTTAAAACCACTGAAACTGATGGTTATGATGCAGTACAGGTTGGAATTGGCTCTCGCCGCGAAAAGACCATCACTCGCCCTGTCAGCAAACACGTTGCCAAAGCAAATGTCCTTCCTCGAACTATCCGAGAAATTAAAGTTTCCGAGACTGCCGAACAAACAGTTGGCGATCATATTGCAGCAGACCAAGTTGTTTCTGTTGGTGATATCGTCAATGTTTCTGGTCTGACATTAGGCAAGGGTTTTGCAGGTGTCATGAAACGTTGGGGTTTCAAAGGTGGGCCAAAGACCCATGGTCAATCTGACCGTTGGCGTGCTCCTGGATCTATCGGTCAAGGCACATCCCCTGGACGGATTCATAAAGGTAAAAAGATGGCTGGTCACATGGGTGAAGCAATGTTTATGATGAAAAATCTTCAAGTTATTAAAGTTGACTTAGATAATCAAGAGATTTGGGTGAATGGACCAATTCCGGGTCACCGCAATACCGTTGTTGAAGTGGCAGTTATCAAGCAGGGTAAATTTGAAGGGCTTCGTGAAGATGCATCAGCAGTCGTTGCTGCACCTGAAACAGCTGCTGAAAGTAACGAATAAAGGCATATATGACCATAGATATCTACAACATAGAAGGTAAAGTTACAGGTAGTGTTGAATTACCTGCCACAATCTTCGATTGTGAAGCAAATCCTGAATTAATCGCATTAGCAATTCGAGTTGCTCGTGCAAACGGACGTCAAGGAACGAGTAAAGCAAAAACTCGCGGTGAAGTCAGTCGCACTACTCACAAAGTCTGGAAACAAAAAGGTACAGGCCGTGCTCGTCATGGTAGCAAGGGAGCTCCTATATTTGTCGGTGGTGGTGTCGCTCATGGTCCTTCCGGTGACCAAGCATATGATCTTCAGCTCCCCAAGAAGATGAAATTAAAAGCCTTAAAGGGTGTTTTTACTCAAATTGCCAAAGCAAATCAAATCATGATTGTTGATGGACTAGATAAAATTGATGCTTCCACCAAGAGTTTTGCAAAATTCCTTACGGACATGAAAGTGTCAAACAATACATTAGTCATGCTTGAATCTCCGATCCAAAACGTCGTTCGAGCAGGTAAAAATACACAAAACGTTACTATTACTCAAGCAAAACGAACCAATATCCTCGAACTTCTCAGTGCTGATAAAGTTATCATGCATAAACCAGCTCTTGATACACTCGTTGCTACCTTTGCACCAAAAAGCGAAGTGGTTAAACCAGCCGTCAAGAAAGCTGCTCCTAAAAAAGCTGCTAAAAAAGAGGTAAAGGAATAAACCTATGGATTTGAAATACGTCATCAAACGTCCCATTATCACTGAAAAAAGCTTAACCTCCACCAAAGATAACCGCTACACGTTCGAAGTTGCTGCGGGTGCCAACAAAGATCAAATCAAAGCTGCCGTTAAAGCTGCCTTTGATGTTGATGCGGTTGCAGTTTGGACCTCCACCAAAAAGCCAGTTACCCGATCAACTGGTCGCCGTCGTCTTCCCGGAGAAACAGCAACCTTGAAAAAGGCTATTGTCGAGATTAAGGCTGGTCAATCCATAAAAGTATTCGAGACTAAAGGATAAGTATGGCAATTAAAGTATTACGACCCACCAGTGCTGGTCGCCGACACATGAGTGTCATCAAGAGCGATACCATTACTGCAAGTGAACCACTTAAATCATTAACGAAAACAAAGCGAAAAATTAATGGCCGCAATAATGCGGGTAAAATCACTATTCGTCATCGCGGTGGTGCCCAAAAACGCAAACTTCGTCTTATTGACTTCAAACGCGATAAACGCGACATTGCAGGTAAAGTGAGTACCATCGAATACGATCCAAATCGTACCGCCAATATTGCCCTCATTACCTATGCTGATGGCGAAAAACGCTACATTCTTGCTCCAGATAATATGCATGTAGGCAAACAAATTATGGCTGGCGAATCGGCTGAAATTGAGCCAGGTAATGCATTGCCTCTGAAAAATATTCCTATCGGTATGCCTATCCATAACTTGGAAATACTTCCTGGCCGTGGTGCTAAATTGGTTCGTGGCGCTGGCACAGCTGCATATATTCAGAGTAAAGAGGTTAAATTTGCCGCAATATTGCTTCCCAGTAAAGAAGTACGTCTGATTTCACTTGACGCGTATGCTACCATTGGTCAAGTCAGTAACCAGGAATTGAAAGAAGTAAGTCTTGGTAAAGCTGGCCGAAAACGACACATGGGTTGGCGTCCCACCGTTCGTGGTGTGGCGATGCATCCAGACGCTCATCCACATGGTGGTGGTGAAGGTCGTTCCGGCATTGGTATGAAAGCTCCCAAGACTCCTTGGGGTAAGAAAGCACTTGGTCTAAAGACCAGAAATAAACACAATCGTACCAATAAATATATTGTTAAAGATAAACGCAAAAAATAATCGATAAGGATTAGAAAAAAGCATGTCACGCAGTTCAAAAAAAGGACCATACATTGATCCAAAGCTCATGGAAAAGGTCCAAAAACAAAAACAGGGTGGATCAAAAACCGCCATCAAGACCTGGGCTCGAGCCAGCCAAATTCCTCCAGAATTTGTTGGACATACTTTTTCAGTCCACAATGGTAAAGTCTTTAAAGAAGTCTACGTATCCGAAACCATGGTAGGACATCGTTTGGGAGAATTTTCTCCCACCCGTACATTCCGTGGTCACGGTAGTGTGGTTAAACGTATTTTGAGCAAGACATAAAAGGGAAACAAACATCATGAAAGCGCAAGCAAGTGCATACCAAAAATTTATTCATGAAGCCCCCCGGAAACTCCGGCTCGTTGCTGATGCAATGAGAGGCCAAAAAGTTGAGTCTGTACTTGATCAGCTCAAGTTCTCACCAAAAACCGCTGCTGCAACGATGAGTAAAATTCTCGTGGCCGCCAAAGCCAATGCCATTAACAATGCAGGTATTTCTCAAGATGGTCTCGTTGTTAAAAACATTGTTGTTGAAGAAGGACCTCGGATTAAACGCTGGAGACCGGTCGCTCGTGGCACGGCTCATTCAATCGTAAAACGAACTAGTCACGTTCATCTTACGGTGGAAGGTGCGTTGCCCGAAGTTGCTAAACAATCAGACACCAAGAAAAAAGAAGGATAGTCATCTATGGGACAAAAAGTACATCCATTTGGTTTTCGCTTAGGACCACTCTATACCTGGAAATCTCGCTGGTTCTCAGGAAACTCAGAACAATACAAAACGCAAGTAATTGAAGATTACAAATTGCGAAATTTCTTGCATGAGAAATTAAAAACTGCTGGTCTGACAGAAGTAATTATTGAGCGATCCATTAATACAATCACCGTTGTTCTTCACGTATCTCGTCCAGGTGTTGTGATTGGTCGCGGTGGTGCAAATTTGGAACAGTTGAAAAAAGACGTTTTAAATCAACTTAAAATTAAACCAGACTCTAAAGCTGCAAAGGTAGAATTAAAAGTTGAAGAAGAAAAAAATCCTGATATTCAAGCTTCTCTCATCATTGGTCGATTGATCGATCAGCTTGAACATCGATATCCTCATCGTCGTGCCTGTATGCAAGCAATGGAAAAGGCTATTGCAGCTGGCGCAAAAGGGATTAAAATAATCCTCTCAGGACGTATTAATGGTGCAGAGATTGGCCGGACTGAAAAGTTCACCAATGGCACTGTTCCGACTCAAACGCTTCGTGCTGATATTGACTACGCCGAAAAACCCGCGTTAACAAAATCTGGTTACGTTGGTATTAAGGTATATGTATATAAAGGTGAACGACAAACAAATTAACCAATATGATGCAGCCTAAACGCAGAAAATACCGCAAAGAATTTAGAGGTTCCAGAAATGGGAAAGCTACTCGTGGAGTTGATGTAAGTTTTGGTGAATTTGGTCTTAAAGCTCTTTCACCAGCTTGGTTAACTGCTCGCCAAATTGAAGCCGCTCGTAAAACGATTGCTCACGAAACGAAACGTGCCGGTAAATTATGGATTCGTATCTTTCCCGACAAGCCAACCACTCACAAACCTGCTGGCGTCAAAATGGGCGGTGGTAAAGGTGATATTGAAGAATATGTTGCAGTTGTTAAACCAGGACGGATTATCTTTGAGTTAGGAGGGTTATCCCTTGAAGCCGCCAAAGAAGCCTTCCGTAAAGCGGGCCATAAGTTGCCGTTCGGCACCAAGATGGTAGAACGGTAATCAAAAAGGACCAATCATATATGAAACATGAAGATATCGCTAAATACCAAAACCAATCAGTTGCTGAGTTACAGGCAGAAGTCAAAAAGCTTGAAACGCAATTGATTGATGTCACCATGAAACGTGAATTAGGTCAGCAGAAAAATGTTCGTCAGGGTAAAACCATTCGTCAGAATATCGCTCGTCTGAAAACAATTATCCGTGTCAACGAATTACGAGAGCAGTCAAAAGCTGCCGTGGAGACTAAGTAATGAAAGCATTAATAGGCATTGTCACTTCAGATAAAATGATCAAATCCGCCGTGGTAGAAGTGGAGCATTTGTGGACTCATCCCAAATACAAGAAAACCATTCGCAAAACCAAAAAGTATATTGTAAACAATGAAATAGGTGCTCAAAAAGGGGACAGAGTTGAATTGACTGAAATAAAGCCCATGTCCCGGCTTAAACACTTTTCGATTACTAAAATTACAGACGCTGCTCGCGCTATTGCTGAAGTGGCAGCGAAATAACTAATAAAAGAGAAAACGTATGTTACAACTGAGAACCGTACTCACTCCCGCAGATAACAGTGGCGCAAAAAAGCTCCGTCTCATCATGATCCATGGCGGATCGCGCCGGAAATTTGGGTATGTTGGTGATATTATCACTGCCTCCGTTACTCAATCAGACCCACATGGTCAGGTGAAAGCAGGAGAAGTGGTAAAAGCTGTTATTGTTCGCACCAAAAAAGAGACCCGCCGTGCAGATGGAAGCTACATTCGCTTTGACGATAATGCGGCCGTCATTATTGATACCATTGCCAACAAAAACCCCCGTGGAACCCGCATTTTTGGGCCTATAGCTCGCGAAGTAAAAGACGCTGGTTTTGCAAAAATTGCATCACTCGCACCGGAGGTACTCTAATCATGAAACTACGTTTAAACGATACAGTTACCGTCATCGCCGGTAAAGACAAAGGCAAGACAGGTAAAATTACCAAAGTCATGCTAAAAGAAAATAAAGTCATTGTGGCAGGTATTAACAAATACAAACGTCACATGAAACGCCGTGATGCTCAGAATGCCTGCGGAGTAGTTGAACTTGAACGTCCAATTGATGTTTCGAAAGTGATGATTATGGTTGGTGATAAAGCTACCCGAATCGGGTTTACTGTCACCAAGACTGGTGATAAAATTCGCCTCGCTAAAAAAACCGGGGAACCAGTTGATAAAAAATAGACTAAAGTGAATCAAGAGCTATGAACCGTATACAACAACATATTAGTGAAACAGTTATTCCCACCCTTCAGAAAGAATTGAAGGTGAAAAATCGAATGGCAGTACCCGATTTTGAGAAAATCATCGTCAATGTCGGCATCACTGAAGATCAACATCAAGCAGAAGCATTAAAGAGCATGGCTGAACAGCTCAAACTTATCACCGGTCAACAGCCAAAAACCTGCGCCGCTCGTAAAAGTATTGCAGGATTTCATTTGCGTGCAGGGGACCCTATTGGTTTAAAAGTAACCTTACGCAATGAGCGCATGTATCAGTTTTTAGACAAATTAATCTCAATTGTTCTACCTCGGGTGAAAGATTTTCAAGGAGTTCCTACCACCGCATTCGACGGTCGAGGTAACTACAGTCTTGGTTTAAACGAACAGATAGTTTTTCCTGAGATAAACTATGATAAAATCGACCGGATCCGTGGATTGCAGATAGTCATTGTGACTACTGCCAAAGATGCGAAGGCAACCCGCCGCCTCCTCGAACTAACTGGTATGCCATTTAAAAAAGAAGACAAGAACAACTAAAAGGAAATTATGGCTCGTAAAGTCCAAATCGAAAAATCGAACAATAAACCAAAATTTACTACCCGCCACGTCAATCGGTGCCAGCTATGTGGTCGTCACCACGCCTACATTGGTTATTTTGGACTATGTCGTATTTGCTTTAGAAATATGGCTCACAAAGGTGAATTACCAGGAGTAGTTAAATCAAATAACTAAGTACTAAATCTATGACAGATCCTATTGCAGACTTATTAACTCGTATCAGGAATGCCTATGCTGCCAAGCATGACACAGTGAGTATTCCTCATTCCAATCAAAAAGAAGCAATTGCAAAAGTACTTGCTGCTCACGGATATGTTGAGGGTGTTGAAGTGGTAGCTGACAAAGCAATCAAATCACTTACTGTAACCCTCAAATATGTGGGCAACTCACCTGCAATATCCACCATTGACCGCATTTCTACCCCAGGTCGTCGAGTTTACTCGGCTGCCAAAGACATTAAACGGGTCTTAGCCGGTAACGGTATTCGTATCATTTCTACTAATAAAGGCATCATGACAGATGCTGAAGCCAAAAGCCAAAAGCTTGGCGGTGAAGTAATTTGTAAAGTCTGGTAATACTATGAGTCTTATTGGTCAAACCCCCATTTCAATCCCTGATTCCGCAACCATAACGATTGCAGGATCACTTATCACTGTTAAAGGTCCCAAAGGGGAACTTTCAATCACCATCCCAGCAGGTATTTCCGTTGCTGTGGAAGATGAAGTAATTAAGGTGACTCGAGCCAGTAATGAATTGCAAACGAAAGCCAATCACGGTCTTGTTCGCAGTTTAATCAACAATATGGTTATTGGTACCACCGTTGGTTTTACCCGAAAACTCGAAATGATCGGGACAGGGTATCGTGCTAAAAAACAGGGAGCAGGTCTTTCTATTTCAGCTGGATTTTCTCATCTTGTTGAGTTCCCTGCTCCAGCCGGTATTACCCTGGATATGGAAACAGAAACAATCATTATTGTGAGTGGTATTGACAAACAATTAGTTGGTGAAACCTGCGCCAAACTCCGTGCTATCCGCAAGCCTGAACCATATAAAGGCAAAGGTATTCGTTATCAAGGTGAGATTGTCCGCCGTAAGGCCGGAAAAGCCACCAAAGGTGGGGCTTAAAGCTTAAAAGGTCATTATGAATACTACTAAACTAAACAAACAACGTCACAGTCGCATGGTTCGTGTTCGTCACCAAGTTCGCGGTACAACCGAGAGACCGCGCTTACACGTATTCCGTTCTAGCCACTACATGTATGCTCAAATCATTAATGATGAAAAGGGTATTACACTAGCCGCTGCCTCAGAAAAAGAACTGACCATGAAGGGCGGAACCAAGACAGAGCGGGCAATGGAAATCGGTAAATTAATTGCTGAAAAAGCTAAAAAAGCTAAAATCACGAAAGTATGTTTTGATCGAGGTTTCTACAAATATCATGGCAGGGTCAAGGCCGTCGCTGAGTCAGCCCGTAGCCAAGGATTGGAGTTTTAATCATGGCGCGCAACAATGCTCACAACAACAATAATCGATCTGAATCTCAAGAATTTCATGAGAAAATCGTCAAGATAAGTCGGGTTAGTAAAAAGACCAAAGGTGGTAATCAAGCGAGTTTTTCAGTGCTCGTGGTTGTTGGTGATAAAAAGGGTCATGTTGGTGTTGCATTAGGTAAAGCACCTGATGTGTTGTCGTCCATCAAAAAGGCTGTCCGTAAAGCTAAGAAACACATGATTACTGTCCCCATGAAGAAAACCACGATTCCCTTCGCCATCGATTCTAAACACGGAGGGGCTCAAATCATGTTAAAACCCGCTCCCTCAGGCTCTGGCATTATTGCTGGTGGTGCTGTTCGGGCTGTGGTTGAGGCAGCTGGTATCATGGACATCGTGGGCAAATCTCTTGGTTCAAACAACCAAGCTAACAATGTACACGCCACCTTCAAAGCCTTGCAGGAAATTGAGCGGTTGGTTAAAGTAAAAAACATTGATATCAAACAAGAGTCAGCTGCTCCTTCCGTCACCGCTTAATGGTAGCTAGAATAACAAAGGTCAGACATGAAACTTAATGAATTAACCAAAACAACAACAACGTCCAAAAAACGACTCGGTCACGGGTATGGTTCTGGCAAAGGTGGTCACACATCTAGTCGAGGCCAAAAAGGCCAAACATCTCGCGGTAGTTTGCCCGTTTGGTTTGAGGGTGGACAATTACCTCAAATCCGCCGGTTCCCTTTTATCAAAGGCAAAAACCGTTTCAAATCACTTCATCCAGAAACGATCATTATCAGTTTGACCCAACTAAGTAAGTTGGAAGCAAATACAGTAGTTGATCTAAAAAAACTCGTTGAATTCCGTCTCATTACTGCCAAGGATGTCGAGACAAAGCGAATAAAAATTGTTGCCAACGGCAAATTGGAACATCCTCTGACAGTCACTCTTCCCACATCACAAGCTGCGGAAAAGTTAATTGTCGCAGCAGGAGGCCAAGTTGCCCGTGAGCAAACTGAGTAACATCTTCAAGGGAATCACCTTAGTACCAGAGCTCAAGAAAAAGCTCTTATTTACTGCAGGGATCTTTGCTGCCTATCGCTTACTCGCTCACATTCCCGTTCCTGGCGTAGATTTAGTTCAAATCAAAAGTCTGTTTCTTCAAAATCAACTCCTTAGTCTTCTAAACATTTTTTCTGGGGGAACTTTAGCTAATTTCTCTATTGCAGCACTCAACTTGGGGCCATACATTAATGCATCCATCATTATCCAGCTACTGACCATGGTTTTTCCCAAGCTGGAAGCGCTAAGTAAAGAGGGTGAATCTGGTCGTGAGCAACTTGATTATTACACTCGATGCATTACGATTCCTCTAGCCATAATTCAGGCCATTGGTATTTATGCATTGTTAACCAGCCAACATCTGGTCACTATTACGTCTCCTATTCAGACGGTAGCAGTAATTTGTACCATGGTTGCAGGCACGATGATGCTTATGTGGCTTGGTGGTTTAATCACGCAATATGGTATTGGCAATGGTACATCCATGCTCATCTTTGCTGGAATTATTGCCGCACTTCCTGTATCGCTCTTCCAAACCCTTTCAGTATCGCAGGCAGCTGAATTAGCAAGTCTCGTGATCTTTATAGTCATTGGTATTGCCGTAATTGCTGCCATCGTCTTTATGAATGAAGCTATCCGGAAAATCCCCGTACATTATGCCCGCCGATTACGTGGCTCATCCAGTTTCGGTACCCAATCAACACACTTGCCGCTGCGATTAAATCAAGCTGGGGTGATTCCGATTATCTTTGCCGTTTCGTTAGTTATGATTCCTTCTCTTGCAGGTCGCTTCTTAACCGGCTCAGGAAACGCTCAATTAGTTGCCATTGGCAATTTCTTCGCAACACATTTCACTCCTCAATCCCTCGCGTACAATCTGACCTACTTTATTCTTGTCTTAGGTTTTACTTATTTTTACACCGCAGTTGTGTTTGATCCTGAAAAAATCGCAGAAGAAATTAAGAAAAATGGTGGTTTTGTTCCTGGTATTCGGCCAGGCAAAGCAACCGTTAGTTATCTCAATTATGTTCTTATTCGCATCACCCTTATGGGTGCAATCTTTTTAGGATTAGTAGCTATCCTTCCAGCTTTGGCTCAAGTGGTCACTGGCGTCACCTCACTCACCCTAGGTGGCACAGGTATTCTTATTGTTGTGTCGGTCATTTTAGAAACCAGCAAGCAAGTTGAAGCGTTGTTGGTGATGAAGAATTACGATCGGTTCCTGAGCTAGTTACAAGCCAGAAGCGACCCCGGCATCCACCGGGATGACTTGTGTCTTGTAACTACTGTCATCATTCAAATGATTGAAAGGAATCATTCGATGAAAATAATCCTGATCGGTATCCAAGGAGCCGGTAAATCAACACAAGGTAATCTCCTCCTCGAGAAGCTACGTTTACCCTACCTAAGTAGTGGCCATATTTTCCGGGAAATTTCCAAAGAAAAAACCCCTTGGGGTCGGTACGTCAAAGAAACAGTCAATTCAGGTGCACTCATTCCTGACGACAAAACGGTCAAGATTATTGAGGAATATCTTTCAAAACCCGCGTATAAAAAAGGCTATATTCTTGATGGCTTTCCTCGTACTGTTCCCCAAGCCAAAGCCTTCAGTAACGGCGTCGATATGGTAGTTTATCTTGAAGTATCAGATAAAGAAGCTTTGTGGCGCCTGTCTGGCCGCAGAGACGAAGGTGTTCGTGAAGATAATACGCTTACTGCTATCCGTAAACGCATCGAATCATTCCACACCTTTACCATGCCAGTTCTTTCTTACTACAAACGGAAAGGCTTGCTCCACTCCATAGATGGCGAACAATCCATTCAAGACATTCACCGCGACATCATGGAACGGGTTAAAATGATCCAAGCCGCTTCAAAATTAAGCGCAAAATAATATGTCTTTCGATCCAGAATATTTACGCATTTACCGCGAAAACGGTCGAAAAACCGCTGACATCAAAGCTAAAGCCGTCGCTTTTGCTCAAACGCATTGGAATTTAACTGATATCGATAATTATGTTGATGAGCTCATCCGACAAGCTGGCGGCGAACCAGCCTTCAAAAAAGTCCCTACCTACAAATGGGCTACCTGTATCAGCGTAAACGATGGTTTCGTCCATGGTATTCCTAAAGGGATGCTAAAAGCCGGCGATTTAGTTACGTTGGACATGGGTATGTTTTATCAGGGGACTACTAGCGATACAGCCACTACGTTTATTATTGGTGAACCAACCGCCGATCAGCAGCATTTTATGGATGTGGGTAAGAAAACGCTCAAAAAGACCATCGAAAAAGCTCGAGCCGGTAATCGGATCAAAGATTTAGCGGAAACCATTCAAAAAAACATTGAAGCCGCGGGGTACAACGTTACTCGTAATTTAACTGGTCACGGAGTGGGGTATACCATGCATGAAGATCCTCCCATTCCTTGCTTTGTCTCCAATGATCCCTGTTTGAGGACCAGAATTGAAGTGGGTATGGTTCTCGCGATCGAGATTATGTACATGAAGGGGAATTGGCCTCTGGTTCAAGCCCGCGATGGGTGGTCCTTGTCCACTCGCGATGGTTCTGATGCCGCCGTGTACGAAGAAGACGTCTTCATCACTCCTACCGGTCCCGAAATCCTCACCGACATCCGGTAGTATAATCAACTGATGTGGTTTTGGTTAGCTTTTGGATCAGCTTTGCTTGGCTCATTCGATGTCATTTTAAGCAAGCATACTCTAAAAAAAGTCAGTGCCCCCGTTTTATCTTGGGCACTCTTTACCCTTCCGTTACCATTTCTCATCCTTTTTGCTTTAAAAGCCGGCTTCCCTTCACTTACGCAATTATTCTTTGTCGGGGTTATTGGCTCATCACTTGCCTTTGTGTTTTCCAAAACCATAACCAATGATGTACTAAAAAAGAATAATTTATCCAAAATATTTCCCCTCACTTCATTTGCTGGTATCTTCAACTACCTTCTCGGACTACTTTTTCTGTCTGAAACCATCCGTCCCATGCCTTTACTCGGCCTCTTTACGGTGATCGTCGGTTCCTATGTTCTCAACATTGATCAAGCCAAAGAGGATTTTTTCAAACCCTTCAAACTGTTATTTACCGATAAAACAGCATTACTGTTTTTGTTTTCCATGTTTCTTAATAGCCTGACGTCAATTTTTGACAAAATTGGTATCAATAATACCCAGCCCACCAGTCCAATTTTTGTCTTGTGCATTGAAAATATATGTATGTCAATTTTTTTATCTATCTATATATGGAGAAAACAACGTAGTTGGCTGAGAGATATTCGGCAAAACATTATTGCTATATCAATTAATAGCGTCATATTCCAAGTAATGTCATTATTGATACTTTTTGCCTTCTCTGGCGGACCAGTCGCTCTGGTAATGGGTATCAAACGACTCCAAATCTTCTTTATTCTGTTACTCAGCTACTTCTTTTTCAAAGACAAACCAGGTAAACATGTTTGGATCGCCTCATTCATCATGGC
>CAZKZW010000014.1:0-12054 GCA_964557365.1 uncultured Pseudomonadales bacterium
GGGACAAATTGTCCCTCCTTTAAAAATCCAGGCTAAGTCCTAAACCTGCTGAAGGGCTAGATCATGAACACTCTTCCTATTCGCGCCACCACCCAAGACCACTTAGACATTGAGGACATTCTTCAAAACATTGTTCTTCTCAAAGATGGTGGGGCCGCCATGATTCTTCGCGTTGGTGCCGTCAATTTCAATCTTCTTTCTGAAGAAGAGCAGGATGCCATTATTTTTGCCTACGCCGCGATGTTAAATTCCCTCACCTTCCCCACCCAAATCCTGATTCGATCTCAACAAAAAGATATCACTAATTATCTCAAACTTCTTGAGAACCAAGAACACACCCAGGCAAACCCCCTCATGAGAAACCGCCTCAATTCCTACCGACAGTTTGTTGAGAATTTAGTTAAAGAACGGCGAGTTTTAGACAAAAAATGTTACGTCATTATCCCCTTCTTCCGCACCGAACTTGGCCTCGCTGCCCCCTCTTTTTCACTTCCTGGAAAAAAGAAGGAAAGTAAAGGACTTCCCTACAGTAAAACATACATTCTTGAAAAAGCGCTCGCCAGTCTCGAACCAAAACGGGATCATTTATTGCGCCAATTCTCGCGCATCGGTCTCAATTCCCGACAACTATCCACCCGAGAGCTCATTGAGCTGTTTTATGCTATCTACAATCCCAAATCAGCAGCTCCCACACTTACCTCCCAGTCAGACATTGCTCCTCTCACCCAATCCCGCTAAAAATCTGTAGGGGCGCGGTGCTCGCGCCCTTTTAATTGGATGGGTAGGGCGAGAAAACCTCGCCTCTACATCAATAAACCTATTCCCTTACTCTCACCGGCATAATCACATGAGTATACCCCTTCAACCCAACATCATAAAACATGCCGGGTTTTAGAGAATCCACCATTCCAAACCCCACTCTATCCCCTGGTATATGAGTTAAAACATCCAAAAGAAACTTACTATTAAATGCGATTGTTCCCTCACCAGACCTCACCATCTCCGCTTCCACTTCCACCGTATTCTCTCCAACTTGAGCCGTATTAGCACTCACAGTCATCTTTTTGTCCACAATTTCCAGTTTCACGATGTTTGCACTATCTCGCGCAAAAATCGAAGCCGAACGCACTGCCGCCAGCAACTGCTCCTTACTCACCCGCAAATCCAAATTCAACTCTCCTGGCAATATTCCCTCATACTTTGGAAAATCTCCACCCAATACTCGAATTGTTCCGAACAAATCCTCTGTTGCAAAAGTTAACTGTTGTTCTTTCTCCAAAAACCCAACCTGAATTTTTTTTGCTCCCAAATCTTTTAAGGCCTGCAACATTTGGATCATCGCTTTCCCGGGAATAATGTTTGTTTCTGAAAGACTTTTCTCCACTTTCCAGTTTTTCTCATTTGTCAAAAGGCTTAGTCGATAGCCATCAGTCGCCACCACCGTTCCCTGTTTCCATTTCCACAAGAAACCTGTTAACACAGGTCGTGACTCGTCCGAAGACACGGAAAAACCTACCAAATCATAGTCCTTAGTTATATCATCCAAATGAAGTTCTTCCAATGATTGGGGTTGCTTAGAAAAAGTTGGGAATTCTCCAAAAGGTAATGTTTGTAATTTCGCTCTAAATCGCTGGGCTATGACCATCAACTGACTGTCATCCAAATCCAAAGACACTCCTCCCAAAGGAAGACTTTGTACCAATTCTCCCATTATCTTGGCTGGAACCGCTACCGCGCCTGCCTCCAAAATTTTCCCCGCCATTCTCACCCGCACCCCTACATCCAGACTCGTTGCTGATACAAAAATGCCTTGTTCATTTGCCTCAATCGCCAAATATCCCAAAACAGGCAATTGTGCTTTCATTGATGCAAACCGTGCCACCAATTGAATTGTTTTAGCGAGATTCTCTTTCAAAACTTGAATTTTCATAGATTCCCCCTTTTCCGATCAAATTATAAATAGAAGTAAGTAGTAGTAATAGTAGAGAAGTGGATAACGGGATAATCGCTCCTTTTTCCAGAGTTATTTCCGGGTTTTCTCCGTGTTGATAAGGTCCTTAAATTATGTGAATAAAACTGTGGATAAATGGTGGATAACTTTGGGTTTGTGGACAAAACAAGAGAAGTGTAATCTCCTTTTTTCCAAGCAGACTGGGTTCTTTCCACATATCCCCCTACGTTCTCCTCACTTTTTCCACAAACATATCCACAATTAATACACATATAAGCGCTTTCGTACCGCTCCTACATCAAGGCGGAGAGACTCAGACTCTTGAAGTTCATGAGTAATCTTCTCGACTGCGTGCATGACGGTAGTATGATCTCGGCCGGAAAAAAGATCTCCTATCTCCATCAGGGGAATCCGATAGTCAATTCGCAGTAAATACATGGCTATATGGCGAGGAATTACAATTTTTTGCGTCCTGCCACTCCCCTTGAGTTGTTTGACGTTAATCCCAAAATGGTCCGCCACTCCCTTTATAAGTTCAGCGGGACGGAGCGGTGGAGGGGTGTTTCCGCCAGAGGTGGCTTCGGGAACTTTTCCCAGCGTTGCCAAGACAAGTTCCTGAGTAAGTGTTTTTTTGTGGAGTTTTACCTCGGTAGTGAGTTTTACCAAAAATCCTTCTATTTGGCGAGCGCTTTCAATATTGGCGGCAATTGATTGGGCCATTTCCATATTCAGCATGAGATTGCGTTGTTTGGCTTTTATAAGGACAATTGCCGCTCTAAGTTCGAAATCAGGATTTCCAATATCCACCAGTAATCCGGCCTCAAATCGGGATCTAAGACGCGCTTCCAACATTTTTATTTCTGAAGGGGGACGATCACTGGTCATTACCACCTGTCCTCCGCCCTTTAAAATAGCATTAAACGTGTGAAAAAATTCTTCCTGAACTGCGTTTTTTCCGGCAATAAATTGAATATCATCAATAAACAATCCTTTTACCTGACGATAGCGTTGTTTAAATTCTCGGGTAGTCTTTTGTTGAATTGCATCAATAATTTCATTAGTAAACTCTTCCCCCATGCAAAAAATCACCTTCATCTTGGGGTCTTTCCTAAGAGCCTCAATAGCTACGGCTTGCATTAAATGAGTTTTACCCACCCCCACTCCTCCGTAAATAAAGAGTGGATTGTATGCTTTCCCAAGATCTGTGGCCACCGCCTGAGCTGCCGCATGAGCCATTTCGTTACTGGAAGAAACCGCAAATGTCTCAAACACAAAATCTTCCCGAAGACCCACCCGCTGAATTGCCCAATGAAGATCATCGACGCGCTGTTCTTGAGCGGCAAACAAAGGACCCGCATCGGTGGGGGCATTTTTTGCTGACTGGGCCGCTTGTGGGACGATGACAAAACGTAATTCAACAGGAGCTTTTGTAATTCGCCCTAAAGCATCTTGAATTTGACCATAAAACCGTTGCTCGATGATTCCTTGGTGAAATAAAGAGGGGCATTGAATATCCGCAATAACTCTTCCAGATTCAGTCGTGGTCAACTCGGCAAGTGACAGCGATTTAATCCAGCTGGTATAGGTTGCGGGTGACAGCGAAACTTGAAGATCTTCCGCCACCAACTTCCAGACAGACACGGGTTCGTTCATAATAGTATTCATATAAAAACACAAGTGTGGCAGGGTGGCAGTCTTCGGGTACAGACTAAGAAAGTTTTCCACAATTGTAAAGACCCAAAAATCATCAAGAACTGTGGGAAGAAATCCCGAAAAGGATGTGATAAGATACTCCCTGTTATTTAACTACTCCCTATCTCCTACACCCCATACTCTAAAAGGAAATATATGATCAAACGCACTTGGCAACCAAAAAAACTAAAACGTGTCCGTAAATTCGGGTTCATGGAACGCATGAATTCTGGTGACGGCAAGCGTATTTTGTCTCGCCGCCGCCAAAAAGGCCGCACCAAATTGGTGACTGCCTAATTCTAAAAAATGATTCCCTTACAGTATCGACTCAAGCTTTCCTCCAAAAGCCGCTTTTTGGGAACTAAGAAAGCGGGCAAATGGACTATTTGCATTACACAATCTTTTCCCTCCCCTCAATGGGCGGTTCGCATTACCAAGCGGGTTATTCCCTTATCTTCACATCGAAACAGGCTTCGTCGGCAAATCAATCAATGGCTGTACAAACAAAGAGATTTATTGTTGAATCAATCTAATTTAATAATCATTACCCACAATCCTTCTACGCCATCAGAATTACAAGCTTTGTTTCACGAGCTACCATGCTTCAAACAAGACCATCATTAGTCGGGATATATAAAGCTCTTCGCGAGTTATTCACTATTCCGCTGGCGGCATTGGGAATACCTCAGCACAATTGTCGTTTTACCCCCACTTGCAGTGAATATTGTGGTGAAGCAATTCAAAAACAAGGATTCATTAAAGGGGGAGTAAAATGTATAAACAGAATTTCTCGTTGTCGTCCTGGATCCCCTAGTGGCTACGACCCCATATGATATACTTCCCCATGTATGTTTAACTCAATTTTAATTCAACCCCTCACGTTTGTTCTTGCCACCATCACCACCACAGTGGGTAATTATGGCACAGGCATTATCTTGCTCACCTTAATTATTCGCTTTGTCCTTCTTCCTATCACTCTCCCCTCTTTAAAGATGGCGGCCAAAATGCGTGATTTGCAACCAGAAATTGACAAATTAAAGAAAAAATATGGCCAAGACAAAGTTGGTCTCCAACAAGCACAACTCGCTTTATTTCAGGAGCACAAGATTAATCCCACCAGCGGTTGTCTTCCCAACATTTTTCAATTCATTATATTGATCGCTTTGTATCAGGTAATTAATGGGGTCACCACCCAGCATTCTGCCGGATCTATCCAGTTTCTGTGGCTCGATATCACCAAGCCAGATTCCTTGTATGTGCTTCCCATAGTGGCTGCCCTCACTCAACTTATTCTCGGAATCATGATGCTGCCGGCCACCGATACTTCTGCCGAACAAATGTTGGCTGCCTCCACAGAAACCAAAGAGGATGATAAAAAAGCCGACGATATGACAGCCATGGCTCAATCCATGCAGCAGCAAATGTTGTTCATGATGCCCATAATGACCTTATTTCTTGCTCTCAAATTCCCCGCCGGACTCACGCTTTACTGGGTAATCACGACAGTCTTTAGTATCGGTCAGCAATACATCGCCTCTGGTTGGGGCGGTCTCCCACATTCGGTTACCAAAACAAAACTGTGGATATCTCGAGCAAAATCTCGAGCTACATCTACGAAATAGAAAGGATCAGTTATGACTGATAATCGCCTGCAAAAAATTGAAGATTTACTCAAAGGAATGAGTTTTTCTGACGCTCAAATTTCCGCCGAAGAAACCGATGGTCATGTACAAATCGCCATCACCCTCCCTGAAACAGATTCAGGAGCACTCATTGGGTATCATGGAGAAAAAATTGACGCCCTTCAACTAGTCGCCAATTTAATGTGGAATCAAAATGCAGTCGTCTATACTCCCGTTCAAATTGACATCAATGGATATCGTGCTCGCCGTCGTCAAACCCTCGAAGAGTTGGCTGACAAAGCTGCTGCCAAAGCCGTTGAAAGTGGTCGGGAAATTCTACTCCCCCACCTTCCCAGTTATGAACGTCGCATTATTCACCTCTATCTTGAAAACAGATCTGACGTCACCACGTATTCAGAGGGTGAGGGTGAGGAGCGTCGCTTAGTTGTCCGCCCTGGGACTGAATCCGCCGAATAATCAACAATAAGGGGTCAAATCAACCACATGGAACCACGAACTCTTATAATCCATACCGACGGAGGATCTCGTGGAAATCCTGGTCCAGCCGCCACGGGAATTGTTATCCTTACGGAATCGGGTAAAGTTCTTCATGAATTTGGCACTTATTTAGGAGTCACCACCAACAATGTCGCCGAATACACCGCGGTGATAGATGCCCTAAAATGGCTTATTTCTGATGAGCTCGCCCTTTTTAAGGGAGAGACCCCCGACGGGGAGAGAAAGTTACCTTCACTTTCCTTCAAGCTTGATTCAAAACTTGTAGTTGAACAACTAAGTGGGAATTGGAAAATTAAAGAGCCTCACCTTCAGGAGTTGGCAAAAACAGTTTTGGACATACTTAAATCAAGCCATATATCAGCTAAATTTACATATATACCTCGCGAGCAAAATGCCACCGCCGATCGCCAAGTCAATCTTACCCTTGATGCTGCTTTAAAATAAAAACGTTGCATAATTCCAAAGGAATCCCTTCGGGACTTCTATACCTCACCTACTTCCCTGTATACTATCCTCATGCAGCTGCCGTCGTTTTTGCATGTCAAAAAATCCACCACCACCACCGACACAAATCCTTCACCTCAAACGGTGAATGTCTCTCCGAGCGCTCAAGACATACTGGTTAAAGGACTCGTATCCATTCGTGACATCATCGCTCCTGAAGCGATAGAAGTAGAATTCTCCTATCTCAAATTTGGAAATGCCTTTACCCAAACATTGTTTATTGCGGGATATCCCCGATTTGTGTCAGCCAACTGGCTATCCCCGCTGATCAACTTTAATCACTCACTAGACATTTCCATGCACATTTTTCCCGTTGATGGAAAGTCAATAATGGACGATCTACGGCGCAAAATAACTGAAATGGAAGCTGAAATTCAATCTGACATCCGCCGTGGCAGAATCGCCAATATTGATACACAAGTAAAACTTGAAGATGCTCACATGCTACAAGAACAGCTTGCCAAAGGAGCTGAGAGGTTTTATCAATTTGGTCTCTACGTCACCATCACCGCCGACACGCTCGAAGAACTTCAAACAATTTCTTCTCAAGTTCAAAGCACGCTGAACTCTCTCCTTATCATCAGCAAAAAAGCTTCGCTCCAAATGGAGGATGGTTTCAAAACCACTCTTCCTCAAGGCCTTGACAGACTTCAAATCACCCGCAATATGGATACCACCTCACTTGCCACCACCTTTCCTTTCACGTCGTCGGATCTCACTTCTGATTCTGGTATTCTCTACGGCATCAACGAACATAATGATTCGTTGGTTGTTTTTGATCGATTTCAGTTAGAGAACGCTAATATGGTAGTTTTTGCCAAGTCAGGCTCAGGTAAATCATATGCCATCAAGCTCGAGTCACTTCGCTCGCTTATGTTTGATACCGAAGTGATTATTATTGATCCCGAAGGTGAGTATGTAGATATGGCTGCGGCCGTTGGCGGAGACTACGTAAATTTCAGTTTCAGTTCCCCTATCAAGATTAATCCATTTGATTTATCTCAAGTGTATGATTCAGAAGAAAATGAATTGGGTTTAAAAATCCTCTCTCTCCATACGCTGCTCAAAATTATGCTGGGAGACACGAGTCCTGAAGAAGAGGCAATTCTCGATCGAGCTCTGGTAGGAGCATACCAATCAAAAGGCATTACCCCAGATCCTGCTACCCAAAAAAATCCTCCCCCCCTCATGGAAGATTTATACAAAATGCTTATCGGTATGGAATCTCAAAGCGCCCAAAATGTTGCAAATCGTCTTGAGAAATTTATCAAAGGTTCTTTCCGGGGTATTTTTGACCAGCCATCTTCTCTTTCCATCAAAAATCAATTTACCGTTTTTGGTATCAAGGACATGGAAGATGCCTTGCGTCCCATTGCTATGTTTATGATTCTTGATTTCATCTGGACTCGGGTCAAACGAGATTTGAAGCGCCGGCTTCTTGTTGTTGATGAGGCCTGGTATCTCATGCAATACCCCGATTCCGCCGCCTTCCTCTATGGCATTGCGAAACGTGCCCGGAAATACTATCTTGGAGTTACCACAATTACCCAAGATGTTGAGGATTTTATTCATACCGATCAAGGTAAAGCAATTGTGTCGAATTCCTCACTTCAACTTCTGATGAAACAATCTACAGTTGCCCTTGATAGCTTGGCACATGCCTTCAATTTATCTGAAGGTGAACGGCGGTTACTTCTCTCTGCAGATGTTGGTGAAGGTCTTTTTTTTGCTGCCCAAAATCACGTGGCCTTGCGGGTAGTCTCTTCTCCTGAAGAACATAAATTAATTACTTCAAATCCTCAAGAAATTGCCGCCCGTCGTGCCCAGGCAGCGGCCGCTTCGCAGGTAGCTCGTCCAGTGCCCTCCCCTACACCAGAATCTTCTACAAACCCCCTCCCTGCACCCGGTAAATAGTGCTCCAATTCTTTCTATTTTTATCGCTGTCCCCCATTTCCTATTACCTAAATAATTCCTGAACGTGAACGTGCATACGTACGGAAAAACACGGGCTTAAAGGTAAATATTTCTCACGTCAATACGTTTTTTTCATCATCAAAAAAAAACAATAACTACTAGGCATCATCCATCGTGGGTAGGATAATAGACATATGTCTTCGACCTCACCAAACGAAACCCAGCTCACTTGTCGGCTCATTAATGCTTTTGGTCCACTTGCTGATGAAGTAGTAAATAAATTGATACAACAAGACATACATCAAATATATGATGCTAAGCCCACCAATTACATCATCTGGTTTAATCCAAACGAATCTACCGCATTACATGATCTAGAGTCATACATTAGCATCAGCATAGAAACCCTCTCAAAGATTCTGGTGATATATACCCTAGACAGAGTAGGGGAGGAAGAAAAGAATAGCACGATACAAAGCAATATATTGTTAGACTCTGCTGCAAAACAGGGAATAGACATTAGGGTTGTATTCACGCGAGGGGAGTGGGGGACACGTCTTGATTCTGTTCCAAAGTCATTGTTACAACAAATAGCCGTAGAACTGCAGCAAGGGAAACTAATATATATTGATAAATCAAGCATATATCCGTTTGACACAACACAGGCTGTAGAAAAAATAATGAGATTTTGGTTCGATAGGGGACATCGAGGGAAAACAATTCTCGTTCAAGGTGAAGCAGTTCCTTATTCTCAGATCACTGACCAGTTAATGGACCACAACAACCAACTAAAAAATCACCTCATTGCCACCAAGTGGAACGAAAAAACCGTCCCTGATAATAGTGAGACAGTGACAGTTCCTGGTAATTATGAACAATACCAAAAATATCTAGAAACGCTCATTCTGCCACCACCTCCGGTAATAACTGCTTCCATCCCCAAACCAGCTCCATCCATCACCGCCCTCAAAACTCAACCAGTCACCACTCCACAGTTTCAAGCCGTTATTATTGATGAACCGCCGAGCATTCCTACTACCTCACCTGTTCGTCCCCGACAAGTTCAGTCTCCATCCTCAAACAGTGTAAAAAGAACAAGAAATAATCGATCATTTGTTCCACACATTTTGTTAGGAGTAGCAATACTTTTGATAGCAACAATGCTTCCATATGGCATTGCCCTCTTCCGCCTTTGGCAAGCAAGTCGGACTACAACAGAAACTCCCACAACCACCATTCACGCACGCCAACAATTACTCGACCAATCTTCTTCTACCATGGCGACGATAGGGGATATCACCCAAGGACTTCCACCATTCAGTTGGTTTGAATCACGGCTATCATCACTGCTGATTCAAAGCAGAATAACCCTTCTTAGAGCCGAAGCAGGCCAGTTGTTGACCCAAGGAATCAAAAGCACTGTCACTGCCACAGATGGTAGCCCATACGACACATTTCAACAGGCCAAGCACGTGCTAGATAGCATCTATCTTCTCCAATCAACCAAAATAGATACTTCCCTCGCTGATCGACAATGGGTCAATAAAGCACGCCAGATTATTGATATCTTTCCTCAACTTATTCCTCCCAATAAAAAAATCATTGTCATGATAATGTTGCAAAATAACCTGGAGCTGAGACCATCTGGCGGTTTTATTGGAGCGGTTGCTTTACTTACCTTTGACCATGGAAAATTGTTGACCTATGACACTAGAGATATTTACGACTTAGATAGTAATCTAAAAGGAGTTGTCACCCCTCCATCCGAACTGAGAACCTATTTGGGCGAAACTTCCTGGTATTTTCGCGATGCAAACTGGTCTCCAAATTATGTGGAGTCAGCCACCATGGCAAACTGGTTTTTGGAAAAAGAGTGGGGGAACCGAGCAGATGTAATTATTGGAATAAACCTCAATACATTAAAACAAATTTTGGCCGCAGCTCCCGCACTTACATTGCCAGACGGCCAGGTGGTAAGTGCGGACAACGTTTTTGCTACTGCTTTCAATCATCAAGACGTTCCATCAGTAAAACCAGACTCCACCAAACAAGAATTTATCTCTCTCTTTCTAAAACCACTCATCGATCAGTTAGCCACTGCCCCATCTGTTCAAACGATGAAGATTGCTGATGCTTTTGGTTTAGGTCTTGAGACGGGGGAGTTAGCGATAAGTGCTTCAGATCCAAACGTTCAAACTGCCTTGTATGGCAATGGTTGGTCGGGTAATCCTGCTCAAGTAACATGTGCTATCAATCTTCGTGAGCCGTGTAGCAAGGACACATTGTATGTAAATGAGGCTAATGTAGGGATCAACAAAACCAACTTTTATCTTTCTCGCAAAATCGATCACAAGATTACGTTGTCGTCTCAAACTGCCGAGCACATTCATTCCATCACCTACACCAACTCAAGCCCAAACGAGGCCTGGCCAGCAGGTATGTATAAAAACTACATGCGTATCATGCTTCCATCAGGAACAACACAAATAAGTCTCAGTCTTGATAACAAAACGCTTACCGAATCTGAATATATAACTACTCAAACTCAAAACGCAACGCTTGTGAGCGTCTTTTTTGAAATAAAACCCCAAACTTCCAGTCAATTATCCATGTCATATCAAGTACCTCTGGATCAAAACTATCAATCCTATGTCTTTACCCTGCAAAAACAACCAGGAATATCAATAGATCCGCTTAATCTCAAGATTAATCCTCCACAAAATAAAGCTTTGCATGCCAGCGCTACACTAAACCCAGACAACACGTTCTCTGGTATTTTTGATCGAAACCTCTCCTTTGCTCTGGGACAATAATCAAAAGAGGTCGCATTTTCCCCTTTTCTTAAAAAAACAGTGTAAAATGTGTCCATCTATCATTCATTACTGAATGGCTCTAAAGGAGAGACAATGCAAAAATTTCCTGAAATTACAGTTGAAAAACGCCAGTTGGCCGGCAGAAAAGTCAAACAACTTCGTCGTCAAGGAATCATTCCCGCCAATCTTTTTGGGAATAAAATCAAGTCAATAGCTATCCAAGTAGAAGAAAAGGTTTTTACCAAAATATTTGATCAAGTAGGGGAAACGGGAATAGTTGAAATTGTCGTTGATGGTGATAAATACCCTTCATTAATATCTGGATTTGCTCGTGATTCCGTATCCAAAAAAATCCTCCATGTAGATTTTCACAATGTCTCACTAAAGGAAAAAGTTGTTGCCACAATTCCACTTCACGTCGTAGGCGAAGCATCAGCTATAAAAGAGTTGGGAGGGGTTCTCAACCAATCTCTTCACGAAATTGAGGTCGAGGCTCTCCCCACACATCTTCCCGAGAGCATCGAAGTTGATATTTCTGGATTAGCCGCTATTGGTGACTCAATTTCTGTTGGTGACCTAAAAGTTGGTTCAGACATTGAATTAAAAGCTGAACCCGAAACAGTTGTTCTCGCTATTGCAGAGCCTGCTCCGGAAGAAGTCGAGGAAGAAGCTGTTCCTGCTGAAGGTGAAGCTCCCGCAGAAGAAGCTGCTCCTGCTGAAGGTGCTGCTGCCGAACCCAAAGCCGAATAAAATCAGTTCAATAAAAAATTAATCACCCCCCGAAGTACTGAGCTTGCCGAAGTACGTAGGGGGTTGTTTGTAGATGGTTTGATACAATACCTTTCATGGATCTTGCTGATACTGTTTTGCGTCACCTTTACATATCTCCACTGGAGCAATGCAACTTGTGTTGCAAAATGTGTTACACCACGAAAACCACAGGCAGGCTGAGTAACGAGCAAATTCTTGATTTTATTCATCGCTATAATCGAGAAATACTGCTTCAGTCAGTCACATTTTGTGGTGGTGAGGTTTTTTT
>CAZKZW010000014.1:12064-19872 GCA_964557365.1 uncultured Pseudomonadales bacterium
TTACCAAGGAGGGGATATTCGTCCAAATTATTACCAACGGTACGATAAATAATCTTTCTCATATTCACGAGCCGAACAATTGTAATCTTATTGTGTCTATTGATGGGCTTCCGGCATATCACAACCAAAATAGGGGCAACGACCGCTGGCAGCAAGCCACCGACTTTATTCAAGACGGACTCAGCAAGGGATTTCATGCAGAAGTATTTTCCATCATAACCAAAGAAAATATAGGATACATCAATGAATTTGAAGAATTATTGACATCAACTTTACATCAAGAAATTCAAGTCACCTATCATCCTCGAAAACCACTGTCATATCTGTCTGCTCATCCAACCTCCAATCAAATAGGGGAGATCAATGGTTTTTCCTTTATTTCCCCCAAAGAGAGAGAAGTGCTGAGTCAACAAAAAAATATCTTTCCACCCAAAAACCAAGGTTGTTATCAAATATCGGTCATGTCAGACGGCCAAGTTTACGGTTGTTGTGAAGGCATTCGTCCACTTGGGTCAATCAACTCTGACATACCATCACTCTTGGGCGCCTTTAAATCCAGAATTGACGAAAATACGAACTGTGTCGAACCAGACTTTATATGTGGACTAAAATAAATCTATGTCACTCACCGGTATAAAAACCAGATCAATGGTAGTTCAAGGTGTTCGTCACTCATTATTGAGTAGGGGATACGAAGAATACATTCCTCAACTCATGACCGCTGATAAACCTGTCGAACCAACTATTTATCCCTTCTCAACCCAATGGGACAGAAACAGTCAGTCATCAATAATGTATTTAACTACTTCTCCAGAGGGATACCTTAAACAAGTTCTTGCCACGGGGGAGGTTCAGAAATGTTTTAGCATCAGCCACGCCTTCAGAAATCTTGAGGGAGAAGGGGAATATCATCGTCCAGAATTTCTTATGGCTGAATGGTATCAAGAACACGCCGACTGGCTAGACATCATGACCAGCACCCAAGAAGTTGTCCAGGAAATATGGCACACTCTTCAACCACATACCGCCCCACCCTCATCCCCTTGGCCTAAAATATCCCTTCGGGAACTATGGAATACCTACGAAAAATGCGATATTACCGACATTATTACCGATAAAAAAATAAATAAATTTGCGCAAAAAAAAGGCTATTCAGTCACCCATGCCACTTGGGAACAACTATTCTATCAAATTGTTTTCAATGAGCTTGAACCTCATTATCCCATCGATCCTTTCTTTCTTGTTGATTTTCCAAGTAAGGTGTCACCACTTGCGAAAATCCAAGATAAGCAGCCGGATTTTTCTGAACGCTTTGAATTGATTATCAATCGAATCGAACTTGCCAATGGAAATACGGAAAACACGGAGACTCAAACACTGGAAAATGTTGTTGATCAATCACTCATTGCATCACTTGGAAAAATGAAATCAACTTCTTGGGCTGGGGTCGGTCTTGGAGTTGATCGACTAGCGATGTTGATAGCCGATATCTCGGATATCCATGAAATTCAATGGTCGTGAAGGACCAAAAAAAGTCTTCAAACCCCAACCAGCTGCAATATAAATACATGAACCTAAAACGTTGGCAACTGCTGTCGTCCACAAGAAACGCCACCATCCAATTTTATATATCCCAGCCATAATACTCACGACTTTCCCGCCCACCCCCGGCACAAATCGAACTCCGATCAAAAACCACACCGATTCAACCGGAAATTTCTTCAACCATTTTGGTAATGGTTCTTTTTTGATATCAAAGTGAGTGACGGCCCTGAGATCGCGGAAAATAAAATATTCCACCATGGCTGCAACAGTATTTCCTACCCAACTCAACACGAATCCAATTTGCCAACCATACAGTACGCAACACAAAATGGTTAAACCATCGGAAGGAATGGGAGTTAAGGATAGCAAGGCGTAAAGACCAACTGCCACGACAGGCCCCCACCAACCTGCGGAGCGCACCCACACCTCGGTCATTTCATAATGCTGCGTGAGCCACCATGCCACCACTCCGGCGGCTAAAATCGCCATCCACAACAAAACCTGCTCCCACAATTGTTTCTTACGCACGAGTCTCATGATAGCAGAAATGCAAGGTATAATAGACCACTATGTCAGTCACTACCACCATTGGAAAATGGACCATTGAAGGTTCTAACCATCAAGAACTTGTGGAATTAAAAAAAGAAATTTTTCACGAGGGTCGTTACGAAATTGATTTGGACACCGAAACTCCGCGAATTATCGATGGGGGAGCTCATGTTGGTTTAGCCGCCCTCTATTTCAAATCACGTTGGCCCCAGGCAAAAATTACCTGCGTTGAACCACATCCAGAAAATATCCAGCACCTCAAACATAACCTTTGGTTTAATCGGTTTGATGATATTGAGGTTGTCGAAGTGGCTTTAAGTGGAAAAGAAGGGGAATCTACGCTCTATTTCGATAATACTGAAGATCAGTGGTTTTCCACCGCCGGATTTTGTGATGGAGCTTGGAATCACGAGCAACAATCCGATTGTATTCAGGTGAAAACAATTCCCTTAGCTTCCCTGATCACTGAGTCAATTGATCTCTTAAAACTAGATATAGAGGGTGCTGAAACTACCGTGCTCATGGCCGCTACTCAAGTTCTTCCACGTATTCATCATCTTGTTATGGAATTTCATCCTCACCCTAGCAACAATTGGCATGACTGTATGTCTTTACTCAAGAAAAACCAATTTATTCCCACTGAAACCATCCCTCCCAATAATCCCGTCTGGATGCGCAACTACCACTTCATCAACAACAATTTTTCCTCGTAGCTTTTTTTTATTACTGACTACTTTCGACCCAATCTTCAAATATTCCCGCTTCCGTATTTTCTGAAGGAACAACAGTTATTTCTGAATTTTCTGAAGCTTGCGGTTTAAGTGCAAATAATTCAATGATTGCTTCTCTAAGTCTTAGTGTTGGGTTTCGAATCAGTGCATGAACAAAAGAAGATTCTGAGGATGTTGGAAATAAACGAGGTTCCTCATCATAATCAACACGTGTTTCCAATGTCATTAATTCTCACCTCCTGCCTAAAAACATATAATCTAAATTCCCTAAAGTATCATACTAAGTATGATGAATTGCAATACACCACTACTACGTACGAAAAAGATGAGGAGATAAAGCTTGGGGAGGAGCACTAAATAGTGCGAGTGCAAGGACTCGAACCTTGAACCGGACGTGTATAAGACGTCAGCTCTACCATTGAGCTACACTCGCGAGAGTTATAATTCCGCCAAATTGTAACACAAATCAGCCAAGGAAAATGATTACTAATCAGAAAAGCTATATCAATCGTCCTGATACATCAAAAAAAGCTCAGGTATTGCGTCTGGCTCTATCTTGCAATCGGCAGTGAGCATGGTATAGTGGTTCCAAAGTCCCAGGCGGTACATCTGGAAAAACCGCAATTAACAAATACATGCTGTCTAACGACAAGCAACATATAAATATTGCAAGGAGGTGAATCACCCATGGCATTTTCATACACAAACTCAAAAGGTCAACAATATTTCTTACATCGCAAAGACGTTACCCTTAAAAACGGTCGCGCTCAAACCATTTTCTTTTTCGCTCGTGATGTCCGCGATGGCTCACTCGATGCTGTTCCTGCTGGATACAAAGTCGTCGAAACCGAACGCACTGGTATGCCAGTTTTAAAGAAAGCTTAATTGATTTCTTTAATCTAGAAACAAAGCTAAAAGAACCAGTCAGTTTATGGCCGGTTCTTTTGGTGTATTAAAAGAATATGATTACTTCCGCAGAAATTACTACCGCCTTAAAAACTATTCTTGATCCCGAATTGGGGTACAACATTGTTGACCTTGGCCTAATTTACGATATCAAAATAACTGAACCCTCTACCCTAAACCCTATTGCCTCTATTCAAATTGTCATGACACTCACTTCACCAGGTTGTCCACTTGCTCCATTTTTCATTGATCAGGTAAAACAGGTAGTCTCTCAAGCAACCTCCTGCTCATCAGATCAAGTTTTAGTCACTATTACCTTTGACCCTCCCTGGTCCCAAGAAGTATTATCTGAAGAAATGAAACTAAACCTTGGTCTCTAGGGCTTTCTCGATTACACTAGAATCACTATGATGCTTATTATTGGGGCTGACCATCGAGGTTTTGCCTTAAAAGAAGAATTAAAAAAACATCTATCAGAACGGTCCATTGAGAATGCTGATTGTAGTTCACCTCAATTTGATCAAACTGATAACTACCCTGATATTGCACAAAAGATAGCTGAACAACTTCGTGGAAATGATAATAAGGCAGTTTTATTCTGTGGATCAGGACATGGTATGGATATTGCTTCAAACAGATTTCCATACATACGGGCAATTCTCGGCTTCAACAGTCAAGTTGTGGTTCAGGGAAGAGAACACGAGGATGCCAATGTTTTAGTAATCGCTTCTGACTGGACAACTATCGATCAAACGATCGAACGATTAAATCTTTTCCTAAATACTCCCGCAAGTAACGATCCACGTCATATCCTTAGACGTCAAAAACTAAATTCACTATGACACTTATTCCCACCATCGAGACAGATACGGTAGAAACAGCCCAGTCATTAATAGATAGCTATTCCGTAGTGCCCGGTCCCAAACCCACTCACTTTCAAATTGATATTGTTGATGGGTTGTTTGCTGACATGCTTACACTCATGCCTGATAATCTTAAAGAAATCAATTGGCATGGGTATACATTTGAAACCCACCTTTTAGTCAACGATCCAGAAGAGTACTTGGGTGAAGTTCAAGATGCGGGAGCCACGGGAGTTATTGCCCAGATCGAACATCTCCATGATCGACAGGACTTTCTTCAAGTCGCTAAAGAATTACGTCTCACTGCCGGGTTGGCGTTAAACATTTACACCCCCATTACTGAGCTATCTGATACCGATATTCAATTGGCCGACACGATTCTGTTACTCGCTGTTCCTGCCGGATTTGCCGGCCAAGAGCTTAATCCCACCATCATTGACAAAATTAAACAGCTTCGTTCCAAGGGATATACCAAAACCATTGAAATTGATGGGGGAATTAACATTGACAACATTCCTTCACTTATCCAAGCCGGAGCCACTTCTCTTGCAGTCAACTCGTCCCTCTGGCACAATGGTACTGTTGCTGAAAATTTACAAAAATTAATGAATGCCTGCCACTTGTAACGTATTACTTGTGTCTTGTTTCTAAAAATATGCCCAAAACACTTGATGAAAAACGACTGATCAAACGGATTGCCTTTTTCGGAGATGCTCAAACCCCCAAAAACCACCTAGATTATCAAGACGCATTTGATGCGGCCAAAACCTTGGCAGAAGAAGGGTATACCATCGTCAATGGTGGAGGTCCCGGCATTATGGATGCGTCCACCCAAGGAGCCAACGCAGCCCAGGGGAATGTGATTGCAGTCACCTTTGCGCCCAAATATGCCGGAAGTTTTGAGGGAAGATACTTAAAAAATTTAGGTCGCGTGAACAAAGAGATTATTGCCGATGACTACATCAGTCGTATGTTTGGACTTATCGAAGAATCTGATGCATTCGTAGTTTTTCGAGGTGGATCGGGCACTATCTCTGAATTTGGCACAGTTTGGGTGCTGGCCAACATTTACCACGGTCATCACAAACCATTCTTGCTATTCGGCAACCAATGGTGGGAAATTATTGATGTCATTCACCGCAACATGAATATTGATGAACAGGAAATGAACTGTTTCAAGATCGTTGAAACCAAAGAAGAGGCATTAGCTGCAATCGAACATTTTGAGTGGGAATTTTCTCAGATAGATCATTCTCACTGCAAACTCTGCGCCGAAAACGCTGTAATGCTGTAGTCTTGAGCTTGTCGAAAGACGAAAGTCCTGAGTCCTGAGCTTGTCGAAGGATCGAAGGATCGAAGGATCGAAGGATTGTGATCAAACTATGTCCACTCAGGAAGCTGCCAAAAAAATTCGCCAACAAATTATTACTTCAATCACCACTGCTGGGAGTGGTCATCCGGGGGGATCACTGGGGATTACCGACGTGTTAAGCGTGATGTATTTCGGCAATATTCTGCAAATTAACCCTCACAAACCAGACGATCCATTACGTGATCGTTTCATTCTCTCCGCTGGTCATCTCTGTCCTGCACTATATGCGACCCTAGCAGTTCGTGGTTTTTTCCCCATTGAAGAAATGCAAACGCTCCGCCAATTTAGCTCTCGTCTTCAAGGTCACCCCCACAGAGAGTTCGAAGTTCGAAGTACGAAGTACGAAGAAAAATCCCCGTACCCCGTACCTCGTACTCCGTACCCAGCTAACCTTCCGGGTATCGAAAACACTGCTGGGCCCCTTGGCCAAGGCACCAGCTTTGCCGTTGGTATTGCGCTTGGTCTCAAGCAGCATTATGACCAAAAAAACCTAACTCACTTACCTCACGTGTATTGTTTATGTGGTGATGGCGAACTTGAAGAAGGTCAATGTTGGGAAGCCTTCATGGCCGCCAGCAAATACAAACTAGGGAATCTTACCTTCATCATCGATCGTAATCACATTCAAATTGATGGTACGACAGAGACAGTGATGCCGCTTGAGCCGCTCAAAGACAAACTAAACAGTTTTGGTCTCCGCACCATAGAAATCGACGGTCATAATCACCAACAAATAACGAAAGCACTAACCCCTACTGCCTATACCCTGAAACCTATACCCTCCTGTATTCTCGCTCACACGATTCCCGGTAAAGGCGTATCCTTTATGGAAAACCAATACCTCTGGCATGGCAAAGCTCCCAATCAACAAGAAGCCACACAAGCTCTTGAGGAGATTAATGTATGCTAAATCCCAACCTCGACCTAAATACCTCCTGGTTTAACTCCGCCAAAAAATCCACCCGTGATGGTTTTGGTGAAGCGCTGGTTGAGTTGGGTGAAACGAACAAACAAGTAGTTGTTTTGACTGCAGATCTTAAAGAAAGTACAAAGGTAGATGCTTTTGCCGCCAAATTTCCTGACCGCTTTTATGATGTGGGAGTCGCAGAGCAAAATCTGGCAGGAATCAGTGCGGGTATGGCCAGCACGGGACTCATTCCTTTTTGTAGCTCGTATGCGATGTTCCAACCTGGCCGTAGTTGGGATCAAATTCGCAACACCATTTGCTATAGCCACCTAAACGTCAAGCTTGTTTCATCGCATGCAGGACTCACTGTAGGGCCGGATGGAGCCACTCACCAAGCGCTTGAAGATCTTGCGCTCACCCAAAGCATCCCCAATCTAACAATTGTATGTCCTTGTGATTATGAACAAGCCAAGCTTGCCACATTCGCGATAGCCGAATCGTGGGGGCCAGTGTATCTTCGCCTTTCTCGAGCAAGTAGTCATCAAATAACTACTTCAAAAACCCCATTTGAGCTGGGAAAAGCTCAAATACTCAAATTCGGTGAATCATGCACCATTATTACCACGGGGACTTTGGTTGCCGAAAGCCTCAAGGCAGCTGAAGAAATTAATGCTGAAGTTATCAATATTCATACCATTAAACCGCTTGATACCAACACTATTCTTCAAAGTGTTAAAAAAACTAAAAAAGTTATCATTGCCGAGGAACATCAGCAAATTGGGGGATTAGGCACCACCGTTGCTCAAGTCTTGGCCGAGCACTATCCTGTCCCCATGCGTTTTGTGGGGGTGAAAGATAAATTTGGTCAATCAGGTACTGCCGATGAGTTGCTCAAAGCCTACGGCCTCACCTGGGAACACATCATCGCCTCCGCT
>CAZKZW010000015.1:0-8050 GCA_964557365.1 uncultured Pseudomonadales bacterium
ATCAAATAACATGTGTGACCAATCATCCATAGTCAATCCAGCATAACAAATACGATTGCACGGGTCAATTTACCAAATAATACCTAAAAAAACAGTTACTGCAAGCTATTCTTGACTACTTCACTAATCAATTTACCATCTGCCTGACCTTTTAACTCACTCATGACAGCGCGCATCACTTGACCAAATTCTTTCGATGGTAGCGTGGCGAGCACTTTTTGCACCACCGCTTCAACCTGAGCCTGATCCATTAATGTGGGTAAATAAGTTTCTATAATCGCTAATTCCTTTTTTTCAGTCTCCACAATATCAGTTCGGCCACCTTGAGTGTATTGAACCACTGCCTCATTACGACGCTTCGTTTCCCGGCGAAGTAATTCAATAACTTCATCATCAGACAATTCGCGCTTTGCGTCGATTTCCCGGTTTTTAATGTCGGAAATAATAAATCGCAACACGCCTAACCGTTCACTGTCGCGGGCGAGCATCGCTTGTTTCATATCGTCGTACAATTGTTGTCTAATCATATGCACTAATTATACAGCTATATTGATACAATGACGGCATGAATCAGTTGAAACAATCAATTATTTCTACCTTGTGTTATTCAGATATTTTTAATTTTCCCCTGACAAAAAATGAACTTTACCAGCATCTCCTGAGCCAAACACTGGTTAGTAAAAAACGATTTGACACCATACTGGCAGAACTTCACCAAAACGGGAATATTCGGAAAACTGGATCCTATTTTCATCTCCCTGATCGAGCGTCAATCATTAATACAAGAATCCAACACCAAGCTGCCTCAAGAATAAAACACCAACGGGCTCAACAAATTGCATCACGAATCATACGTTTGCCGTATGTTGAAGCAGTTTTTTTGACCGGAGCCGTCGCTGTCAATAATGCTCCTACCAACGATGACATTGACATTATGATTGTGACCACAAAAAAAAGCCTCTGGACCTGTCGTTTATTTGTAAATGGGTGGTTAGATGTTCATTGGCTTCGTCGTCATCCTTATAGTAACTATGTAACGGATAAGATATGTGCCAACTTATTTCTCTCCGAAGATAATATGAAGATGACTCGAAACCGGCAAAATAGTTACACGGCTCACGAAATTGTTCAATCAATTCCACTTGCTGATCCACGTCATCTGCATGCAGCATTTATAAATGAAAATTCATGGATTTATCATTTTTTACCTCACGCAATCAAGCCAACAGAAACTGTCTTTCCACAACACCGACTGACCGCACCCTCGTGGATGGAAACAATGATGAGGAATCTTCAACTAATGTATATGAAGTCGAAACGGACCCGAGAAATGATTGCGGATGATGCAGCATTTTTCCACCCCCGAAATACCGCGAGTATTGTTCAGGTGCAATATAAACACCGGCTAAAAGCGTTCGGATTATGATACATTCTTACGTTGATATAGTCAGAGAAATCGAAAAACTACACAAGAATAATCAAGCTGTAGTTTTGGTAACAGGAGTCTTTGATGTGCTCCATGAGGAGCATCGCTTGTTTTTGACGAAAGCGAAACAACAAGGCGATGTTCTCGTTGTTGGATTAGAATCAGATGTTAGGGTATCAAGTTTAAAAGGTTTAAATCGACCCATCAACCATATTCGAAAACGACTTGATCAAATAGATGCATTTCCTTTTGTAGATAGTGTCTTTGAATTGCCAGTCGTCTCTGATTGGCTGCTGTTTATGAAACAAACGAATCCAAATATTTACTGTGTTTCTTCACAATCGCCTTTTATGGAGAATAAAAAGTTCGTCTGTCAACAAGTTGGTGTGGAGTTGCGAGTAGTTCACCAGCATAATCCTCAAGTTTCCTCTACCCAAATGATTAAAAAAAACTTGCATCAGGAGAGGGAATAGGGTAAAATACCCCATAGTAATTACCTCCGATCAATAAACCGGAGGTTTTGTATGAAAGACCCCTCAAAGGGGGGTACAATAAAACAATATGGACTTTGATCGCTTAGTTGTTGGTTTTTTAGTAGATGAAGTTGTTGGCGGCTTCTTCATTTCTGTTCCTCCTGGACACATTGCTTGTGTATATGATCGGGGTGCGGGAGTTTTACCACGTGTTTGGGGCCCTGGCCTTCACCTTAAAATTCCTTTTTGGCAAATTGCCAAACTATTTAATGCTCAAATTCTCGAATATACCATTCGCCAAGGATTTGACATTAGTAGTAACAAAGAAGCATTGGGTGATGAACCTATTAAAGCTACCACAGCTGATGGTCACAATCTTCAAATTGAAGCTTCTATCTTGTTCCGTATTGATAAAGCTCACGCTCCTGAGCTTTGGGAAAATATTGGCGAAAGTTTTGTCTCTAAAGTTGTTCGCCCGATTGCCCGATCTCGAATAGCCAACCAGCTCTCCAGTTTGGAACTTACGCATATTAAAATGAATAGATCAAACTTGGAAAATCTTCTCAAAGACGCACTTAATATCGATTTTTCGAACAAAGGCCTTATTTGTGAAGGTGTTCTTCTTTCAGAAATTAAAACCTTAGATTAGCACTTCAGCTCTTTCAGTGCTTGACACGTCCCTCCCGAATTGGTAAAAATAGCAGCAGCAAATACTGTCTGCTAATAGACATGCGTTAGTAAAAATTACTAAATGAGAGAGGAGCATAACTATGGCTAAATCAGCCACTGTTACGATCACCAAAAAGAATTTACAACCCCTTCCTGGGTATGTTTTTGTTGAACCTGCGAAACAAGAAAAACAAACTGCTTCTGGCATCTATCTTCCTGATTCTCATGAAGAAAAACCTCAACAAGGAACCGTTCTTGCAGTTGGTACTGACTGGGTCACCGAGCATGGAGCTACGATTAAATCACCTGTACAAGTAGGCGATTCCGTCATCTACAAAAAATGGGGTGGCAATGATGTAAAAATTGAAGATATTGAATATCAATTCTTAAAATTTGAAGATATTCTCGCCATAGTTAAGTAATTTACGAAAGGAAAATGTTTATGTCTGCAAAACAACTCGCTTTTGATGATGATGCCCGCGTCAAATTGATGACCGGCGTCAATAAGTTAAGTAAAGCTGTCGTCACCACTCTCGGTCCCCGAGGACGCAACGTTGCTTTGGACAAAAAATGGGGAGCTCCTAGTGTTGTCCATGACGGTGTATCGGTAGCCAAAGAAATTCAACTCGAAGATCCCTTTGAAAATATGGGAGCACAATTGGTCAAACAGGCAGCTGAAAAGACCAATGACATTGCTGGTGATGGAACCACCACCGCGACATTGCTTGCCCAACAAATCGTCCAGGCCGGCATGAAACACATTGCAGCTGGTAGCAATCCCATGCTCATGAAGCGGGGGATTGATATGGCTGTAGAAGCTGTGGTTAAAGAATTAACCAAAATGAAAAAAGAAGTAAAAACTGAAGAATGGGAAAAAGTTGCCACCATCTCTGCTCAAAATTCCATTATCGGTGCCAAAATTGCTGAAGCCTTAAAGCGTGTTGGTAAAGATGGTGTGGTTGAAGTCGAAGAGGGTAAGACCATGGAAATCGAAATCGACCACAAAGAAGGCATGATGTTTGATAAGGGATATGCCTCTCCTTACTTCGTCACTGATGCTGACAGTATGGAAGCGGTGATTGAAAATCCTTACATCTTGATCACTGATCAAAAAGTATCATCCATCTCCGATCTCTTACCCTTCTTAGAAAAAACTATCAAACTCACCAAAAATATTGTTATTATTGCTGACGACATTGATGGTGAAGCATTGGCTACCTTAGTGGTAAATAAAATTCGCGGTTCTTTCAATATTCTTGCTGTCAAAGCTCCTGGATTTGGTGACCGCCGCAAAGCCATGCTAGAAGACATCGCTGTCTTAACTGGTGGTTCATATATCTCTGAAGCTACTGGTCGGAAACTCGATTCCGTTACTCCAGAGGATTGTGGTCGAGCTGATACCGTTCGTTCTGACAAAGACAGCACTTCCATCATTGGTGGCAAAGGCACCAAAGCTGCTATCACTGCACGCGTCGCTTCCATAAAGAAAGAAATCGACAAAACCACTTCAGAATTTGATAAAGAAAAACTCGAAGAACGTTTAGCTAAACTTTCTGGTGGCGTTGCCGTCATTAATGTTGGTGCTGCTACTGAAATTGAGTTAAAAGAACTTAAAGAACGAGTTAAAGATGCTGTGGGTGCTACCAAAGCTGCCATTGAAGAAGGTGTAGTTGCTGGTGGTGGTGTTGCTCTTCTTCGGGCCACCAAAGCATTAACCAATCTTAAGAGTGCCATCATCGATGAAGAAGTTGGTATCAAGATTGTTCGCGAAGCACTTGAACAACCCATGCGTTGGCTAGCCAAAAATAGTGGCCAAGATGATGGTTGGATTGTCCGCGAGGTCATGAATCACGCAGGTAGTGCGTATGGATACAACGTAGCCACCTTAGAATTTGGTGATATGTTGGAACAAGGAATTCTTGATCCTGTTAAAGTGACTCGATCAGCTTTGCAAAACGCTGCCTCAGTCGCTGCCATGATCCTTACCACCGAATGCTTGGTAACTGATCTTCCTGAAAAAGAAAAACCCATGGCTGCTCCTGACATGAGCGGTATGGGTGGCATGATGTAATCTGTTTATACAAATAAACAACTAAAAAGGGCCCTTCGGGGCCTTTTTTATTTTGAAGATAAGCTACAATAACCCTATGATTACATTTATTTACTTTGATGTTGGTGGAGTAACTATCAAGGATTTTTCCGCGAGTAACAAGGAAGAAATATTCGAGCGTGAATTATTAAAAATTCCCCCACAAAAAATCACTGCTTTTCGTCAGTTATTTGATAAATACGAGCCCAGTATGTGTACAGGCAGAAATGTTGACGATTTTATTCCAGAATTTTCCCGTCAATTAGACTTAAGTTTCCCAGAAAATCTCTCCATTCTAGATGTATTAATTGGACTTTTTGAACGAAATCAATCACTTTGGCCGGTCATGCGGTTACTTAAGTCATATTTTAAAATTGGTTTACTCACCAATATGTATCCTCAAATGTTAGATAAAATTAAACAAGCAAATTTGTTGCCTGAAATCGAATGGGACGTAGTGATTGATTCTAGCCTTGTCGGTGTTCGAAAACCGGACGAGAAAATCTATCAAATTGCCGAAACAAAAGCAGACTGTCCTTCTTCCCAGATAATGCTGATAGATAACCTGCAAGAAAATCTCGATGCAGCGCAATCTCGTGGTTGGCATACCTTTTTATATAATTCTACAGACTACGAACAATCAAGCAGAGAATTAGCCAACATACTTACTCACAAGTTGTTGTTATAATTGCCTGAGTATAGGGAGAAAATACCATGGAACCAAAATATAAACGGATTTTACTAAAAATAGGTGGCGAAGCTCTCTTGGGTGATCGCCAATACGGCATTTCTCCTCAGGCCTGTACCGACGTGGCCACCCAAATCAAAGAAATTCACGATCTAGGCGTTCAAATTGGTTTGGTTATTGGCGCGGGGAATATCTTTAGAGGCATTGCGGCCAGTAAAAACGGCATCGAACGCTCTACTGCCGACTACATGGGCATGCTAGCCACCGTCATGAATGCATTGGCAGTTCAGGACGCCCTCGAAAAACTAGGCACACCTACCCGAGTTCAATCAGCCATAGAAATGCGCGCAGTTGCAGAAACCTTTATCCGCCGTCGCGCTATTCGGCACATGGAAAAGGGTAGAGTGGTTATTTTAGCTGCCGGAACCGGCAACCCCTATGTCACCACCGATAGCGGAGCTGCCCTCCGTGCGCTCGAACTAAATTGCGATGTCTTGTTGAAAGCCACTAAAGTTGATGGGGTGTACGACAAGGACCCTATGCAATATCCAGACGCCATTCGCTTCAATAACATGACGTACGTCGATGCTATCAAAGATCCCAACATATGCGTGATGGATGCAGCAGGCATTTCCATGTGTATGGATAATGACATGCCGATCTATGTCTTCAACCTATTTGAACCAGGAAATTTAAAACGAGCTGTAATGGGCGATGACATTGGCACACTTGTATCCGGCAACCAACGTCACAACAACACTTAGCGAGGTAATGAAGCAATTGCTTTTGACACCAAAGGCAAGGGATTAATTTTTGCACCGTCCTGCATCACTTCAAAATGAAGATGAGGTCCAGTGGTCCAACCAGTCATGCCTACCTCAGCTACTTTTTGTCCTGCTTTAATCTGATCTCCAACTTCAACCATGATTAGGCCAACATGGGCGTATAAAACCATTTTTCCATCAGCATCAGTAATATATATGTGACGGCCATAGCCTTGTTGTTGTTCCACGATGTTGGTAACTACCCCATCGTCCATAGATACAACATCACTACCCAAAGGAGCACGGAAATCGATGCCGGGGTGTCCGGCGTGGAACGTTTGGGAAATACCAGTCAGATGGGCTACAGGCAAAAGATACGTGTGATCTGTTAGTACCTGAGTAAATCCAGGAATTTCACTGGCGGGCTGACTAATATCCCAGACCTGAAGAGAATCAGTAGAAGGAAATGCTGATGAAGTTGCTCCCATCACCATGGCGGCGACGAGAGGAGCTCCCATCCAGGCTCGGACCTGATCATGTTGCCATAAAGGTCGAGTTACCAAGGATACTGCCGTACTACGTGAAAAACGGCCTTTTCGCTGACTTCGAATCCATTTTCTAATGGTTCGAAGCTGTTTTTTAAATGGTCGTATCATGGCTGTGGCGTTTTAGCTGCCACATCGCTCTTTAGCTTTTCTACCTGGGGTGAATGATCTGTCCTCCAATCATCCCATTCTTGGTAGTAGCCTGGGGCCGAGGAGTGTATATCTGGTGTTTGGTCCCAAAAATCCCTCTATATCGAGGGATCTGAAGAATAATACCACAAAAGTCTTTAAAGTCAATAGTTATAGGTCTAGTATCCCATCGAAATTTCAGCTACGCTTGAATCAGATCACAAAAACAAACCAAGAAATGGGAGGATCATATGATTCGTGCTGCAATTAATGGGTTTGGCCGGATTGGTCGAACTGCCCTACGAGCCTGGCTTGATCGTGCTGATCTGCATGATCAACTAGATATCGTTGTTATCAACACTTCTGGATCGATGGATATTGAAGGATGGGGACATATTTTAAAGTACGACACAGCGTACCGAACCATGCCTCATGAACTTCATGTAGAGCACCTTCATGGTCGTAAAGAAGTGACGGATGAAGATCCACTCCTTGGGTATTTTCATATCGACAATCGTCATATCCCTGTCTTGGCTCAAAAGGACCCTGAAAAACTGGACTGGAAGAAATTTGGAGTTGATGTCGTCATTGAATGTACCGGGGTTTTCCGGGATGAAAAAGGCGCTGGAAAGCATATCGTTGCTGGAGCTAAACGAGTGCTTATTTCTGCTCCTTCAAAAGGTGGTCCAATCGGCACTTTCGTTTTGGGTGTGAATGCGTATGATGGCGCCTGTCCCATCGCCGATAATGCCTCATGCACTACCAACTGTATCGCTCCTGTCACCAAAGTAATTCATGAAGTATTTGGTATTAAAAAAGCTGCTCTCACCACAATTCACGCCTTTACTGACGATCAAAACCTTCAGGATGGCTCTCATAAGGAAGACTTACGTCGTGCCCGGTCAGCAGCCCTCAACATGGTTCCCACTTCAACCGGAGCTGCCAAGGCAGTTACTTCTGTGATGACTGACCTCAAAGGCAAGTTTGGCGGTATTGCTATTCGTGTCCCCGTGGTTACAGGATCGATCTCTGACTTAACCTATGTTGTGAATAAAGCCACCACGAAAGAAGAAGTGAATCAAGCTATCAAGGATGCGGCCGATACGCCACATTGGCGTGGACTAATCGGTTGGACCGAAGAGCCATTAGTTTCGTCAGACATTATTGGTAAGAAAGAATCAGTGATTGTCGATTTATCTCTCACTCAGGTCGTTGATGGAGATTTAGTTAAGATCTTTGCCTGGTATGACAATGAGTGGGGTTATTC
>CAZKZW010000015.1:8150-19827 GCA_964557365.1 uncultured Pseudomonadales bacterium
TTGATGGAGATTTAGTTAAGATCTTTGCCTGGTATGACAATGAGTGGGGTTATTCAAACCGACTTATCGAACAAACCATCGCTGTTGGTAATGCGTAAATTCTTATAAAAGAAATAAAAACTGAAAGCCCCTGAGTTTGACTCGGGGGCTTTTGTTGAGGCGCGGAAGGTTGAGTGAAACGAAATCCCGCCATAGGCGGGAGAATCGATCATGTCGGATTATTGTTTGAGGCGCGGAAGGGAATCGAACCCTTGCGTCGCGGTTTTGCAGACCGCAGCGTTTCCACTTCGCCACCGCGCCAGACAAGTGTGATTATATATCACTTATCTTGAATCAAAAATCCCCAGAGAATAATTACATCCTCTGGGGATCATGATACAAAACGTGTTATTTCTTTATGGTGACAGCAATCTTCTTTGGTTTTGCTTCTTCAGCCTTCTTAAAGGTTACTCGGACAACTCCATTTTCAACGACTGCTTCAGGTTCATTCTTGAGATCAATATTGCCAGGAACAGCCACTTTATATGAATAACTTCGGGTGGCCATTCGGTAATATTTTTTTCCTTCTTTTTGCTCCATCTCTTCTTCTGCTTGAATCCAAAGTACACCTTTCTCAAAAGTAATATCTACTTTATTGCGGTCTACACCCGCTACATTTGCACGTACAACCACTTCATTTTCAGTTTCGTAAACATCGAGATTGTTATCTCCACCAGACGGAACTAAACCTTCTTCATCCCAGATGGCTGGCCAACGCATTAATTGTAAGGGATCCCATCTAACGATCGCCATAGATGCCTCCTTGTATATAAATTAAATATATATTGGCACTCACACAGTGCGAGTGATAAGTTTATATTAAAACCAGCTTATTGATTTGTCAATACTTCCACCAATCTGGTATCATCAGAGAGATTATGTATTTCAAGCAATTGCATCAAACGATATTTATCCTAAGCATATCCCTAATATTAGGCGGATGTACCCTTCCATTTACTGGAAACCAGTTTGCAGGACTTCAAGTTGAAGCCGAGCCAAAGGCAGAAGTGTACATCGATAATAAACATGTTGGTGAAACGATGTATTATGACGCCAAGGTAAAAGCTACGGAACATGTCATAAAAGTGGTTCCCCTTTCCGGTTTTTCCCCCTGGGAAGTGAAGGTAAAACTTCAACCTGGATTACTTACTACTATAAACCGTTCGTTTGCAAATACACCTCAAGAATCAGCTAGTTCAATTTTGGAGTTAGAAAAAATTTCTAACAAAAAATCAGCTGAACTCACCATTGTAACGACGCCGGAAAATGTCATTGTTCGGCTTGATGATCAACCAAAAGGATTCTCCCCACTTACCAACTTGGGAGTAACTCCAGAAAAGCATAAAGTGACCCTATCAGCTCCTGGCTATAAGACTCAGAACATTACTATTACAGCAGCAGCTGGGTATCGCCTCATTTTAAGGGCGGAACTTGGTAAAGCCTTGGCCCTTCAACCTGCTTTTCCAGAAAATCCTGCAACTCCTTCAGCCACGGTCGCCCCCGTTGCTACCAATTCGGCCAAACCCACCCCAAAACCCTCTCCCACTCCAAAAGCATCATCTACACCTCAACCAGCATCATCTTCAGCTACCTTAACAAAACCATATGTGGAAATTCTCACTACTCCAACCGGTTGGTTGAGAGTGAGATCAGAGCCAAATGGTTTGACCGATAATGAGGTTGCTCGAGTTAACACTGGTGATACATATCCTTATATTGAATCCAATGATACTGGCTGGCACAAAATCGAATATGCTGCCGGGAAACAAGGTTGGGTTGCCGCCACCTACGCCAAAGTAGTGAAATAATATCTAGCCGATGCCGTAGAGAATGGCGATGACGAGGACACCCCACACAATCACTGTGGTCAAAAGTGGTTTGTCGGATAGTAATACTCGCTCAGGACTCTCACCTTTGTTTTGTTCGTACGCCAGTTGCAGGTACCTCATCACCCCATAAATCACAAAAGGTACAGTGATCATGAGCCATTTCTGCAACCTAAACGTCCGAGGAATCAGTGAAAAGAATGTTGGTACGGGACCTTCTTCAAAGACAAATTGTTGTTGATATGAAAATAGTGCATACGCAAACCATGTAGCGGTCGCAAACATACCCGTATAAATATCCAACAAACGTTGAGTGTAATGAGAAAGGGTATCTCGTTGACCCTCCAAGCCTACATTAAGCCCAGTGAGCAATGTTCGTTCACTTTGCCGTTTACCCACGGCTAAAAACAGAGCCAGACTAATAACGGTTAATAAAAACCACACATTCATGTGCAAATTCACCACCGCTGCTCCCGCATAGACCCGGAGAATAAACCCTGCGGCAATAGTAAAAACATCCAAAATAGGTACTCGCTTTAACTTGGTTGAGTACGCTACATTGAGTCCCAAATAAGCAAGCAGTGTAAAAAAGAAGAAAAACGATAGAGTCCGAGCGATTACTAAACTGCTCACCAACAATACACCTGCAGCAAATAATGCGGTAGGTACAGGTAAGTCACCTGAAGCAATGGCACGCTTCCGTTTAAACGGATGTTTGCGATCTTGAGGAGCATCGATCACGTCATTAAAGATATAGATTGATGAGGCGAGAGCGCAAAAAACCAAGAAACCTTCAAATGCTCGTAAAAAATACCCAGGATAAAACAAAAAACCACTAAAAATGAGCGCAGCGAACACAGCTACATTTTTAAGCCACTGTCGGGGCCGGGCGGTTTTGAGGAGATAATAAGCGACCGAAGCCATATTCCAATTCCTCCAATAACTAAACACACGAGCACAATAGTAAACACTTTTTGCTGTGGGTTCAGTTGCAAGGCTATTGTACCAAGAAGTAAGGTAACTAACCAATAAAATGCTGCAATCCGTCGTTTTCCCCACCCCAAATCAAGCAATGCATGATGGAGATGGCTTCTATCCCCCCACACAGGGGATTTCCCCTTTTTAATTCTCTGCAGCATAACATAGGCCGCATCAATCATGGGAACGCCCAACACCAACAATAAGGTTGCCAATTTTGCTCCCGACAAAATCGACAATAAGGCTAATAAATATCCAGCCAAAGAACCTGCTCCATATCCAGGCATCATTCGTTGTGGATAGACATTCCAAATAAGTAATCCTAAGAATGCTCCAGCTGTTATTCCAGCCAATTGGGTCACTTGCCATTGAGTGGGATCACTCACAAAACGAAATGAGAGGATGCCAATAACACCTGCCGCTACGACGACAATGCCAGGTAGTTGTCCATCGACTCCTTTTGACCAATTCAACATATTCATACACCATACGATCCAAACCAACGCAAACAGATCAGAGAGCACCCAAATTGTTCGCCACTTACCGAGTAACCAGAGTGGTATCTGTGGTTGGTCTAAGTGAATAATCCCGCCAGCTGGATTTGTAATATATGCAATACCAATTCCTACTCCCACAACACAAGCAGCTGCGAAAAACCCTGCAACCAGTCGAATATAAGGATGAATGTTGTATACATCATCTAGCCAACCCACAATCCCCAAAACAATCGCTCCCAAGAGAATTCCTATTAAACGTTTATCGATTGGAATAAAAAGCAATGCCGTGATCAAGAGACCGATTAAAACAACTAATCCACCACCACGCGGTACAGGATAAGTATGAACTACTTTTGCATGCGTTTGTGTATGAGGATCATCCAACCAATGAAAATGAAAATAGATACGTCTAATCAAAGGTGCTGCACAGACAGAAACAACAAAACTTACCAAAAGAGGTAATCCTAACAAGTGCCACCAATACGTTAAACCAACAAACTGCATAAGTTTACAGTACGATTAGTAAAATATGAACAATTGCGACGGTTATCAATAATAGACAGAGCAAATGAAGCCACTGCAAGATTTGGCTATACAATTGAGATCGGACAGTTAAGCGGGTAATCAACCAGTGACCGATCCAAATCATCAGTGTTAAAGCTGGTAAGATAAATAACCATCGTTTGTCAGCGAGACGATTTACTCCATATGACAAACTATAAAACAGAGGAATTTGAGGTGGAAGTTGCCACCAAAAAATCCCAACAATTAATACGTTGAACAAAACAACTCCCAATCCCCATCCCAACTGAACTGAACGAGTAGAAGGAAGATTACCGACTCTATTTTGAGTTGCTGCCATAGAATGTATTGTAACCTAAAAGTCGGTGAGAAATATGATGGCTGATGCCAATTGACTGCAATTCTACCCAACGATACAAACCTTCACTGACCACAAGTAATAGAGGAGCTGTAAGCAATACACTTGCCCCCAAAGCAGTACTGTAAGGGAAAATTGAGAGAAAACGAATAAAAAGAAAACTTGTAATCGTATTTATCGCAATGACATGGAAAACGTACAGTGAAAACGATCGCTCACCACAAAACACGAGCCATTTTTTTGAAAGAAAATGCTGAAGTTTTGTCGAATTAAGTACAAGAAATAACAATCCACTTGCAGCAATTCCATGATATAAACTTGAAGTTTGAAGAAATGGAAAAACGGGTAGCCATTGATACCATGGTGATGTAAAACTTGTGGCATATGATTGTGGATAATTTCCAAAATATATGATGATTACACCAAGGATACTCGTCACCCACCAAGGCAAATATTCATGATGAACATGCTTGTTCAATTCATATAACAACATGCCTAATACTAAAAAATAATAATAACTATTTATGAGCACGAAAAGAGCAATACAGTAAATAATCCATCGACGTTTAAACGTGTGCCCTAGGATAAATACACCGGAAACTAATAGAGATCCAACAAAGAAGAAGGGCATCGTCCATAAGGAACTATTATAAAACTCACCAATAGGAAAGAAACGAAACAGACTGTACCAACTTTGTTCAATTGCTAATAAAAGATTGGGAGTTACTCGCCACTGAGCTCCAAGCCACCACCAAGATCCAGTCAGCTGTGCAGCCTGATGGTTCCAAGTTTGACCCAGCTCGATCATACCCCACGCGAGCACATTACAAGCCAGAATGAGCAGAATAAAACGCATTAACCGCTTTACAGTTGCGGTAGACAATCGTGAAAAACTGTTTGAGGTGTCAGCTTGAAGAGTGAGCACATATCCGGAAAGGAGTAAAAAAAGCGCTACGGCCAAGCCACCATTGATACCAATTCCCAAAGGAGTATCGTGAAGAAGCCACTCGATTGCTGCTCCCGTATGGACATCACTTGTTCGGGTATACGTAGCAGGATAGAAACCCACCATCAAGTGATGAATCACAACCAAGATTGCTGCAATTCCCCGCAATCCATCTAAATACACTAGCCGCTGTGCTTTCATTTAAAAAAACCTTACACTTTTTCAGTTACCCGGTATTCGATATATTTACCCAAGAGTAATCGCGTGTGAGCATCGATTCCAGGTAAAGCCGAAAAGAAGAATCCTACAGCAGGCATCAGGATAAACTCAATTGGTTGAAGGAGGTGTTTAACGAATCCTACTTTATTAGGTCGAGGAGGTCGGTTCTTCATATCGATAATAAAAATGACAAGTAAATTAATAAGAGCGATAGTGAGGATTCCACTCGAAACCTGAGGAAGTGTTTTTCCCATAATAGTTTGAGAAAAACTCGGGTTTACTAAAGGTGGGATCTGCGCCCCAATCGTTATGGCAAACCAATTCACGGGCCAGAGGAAATGACTTTCCAAAACATGGAACACTCGCATTGTTTTTTCCCAAAAAGGAATATTGGGGACAGTTAACCATTGTTTAATAATGTATGCGTCATCGCTTACCCCCCACGCCCACCGTTTAATTTGTTCGTACTGATTAATCATCGTTCCCCAGAAACTTTCAGATTCAGCCGCGTCAGCAGAAATAGGAAGAAAAATTGGTTCAACTGCAACCTTTCCATTAGTTGCAAAAAAAGATTTAAAGAATAACCGATAATCTTCAGGAATGACATCAGTATCCCAATAGCCGATTCCATCGATCAATTTTAAACTTGCCGTATATGTGGAGAAATTAATCAAGTTATCTGGTCGCATTAAAACATAAAGTTGAAATACGGAAAAAGTTGATGCCAACACTCGAACTGGTGCAGGAACACGCCAGATATTATTGTAAAACATGATCCCCGCTTGCCATATTCGCTCATATCGATGTGGTGAATCTAAGAATTGATACGTCAAAGCGGCAAAATATTGGGGATCGAGTAATGCATCTGAATCTTCACTTGTAACGGTGATGTAATCAATGGATAGATTTTCTTCATCCACAAGCTTCTTTTTAGCAATTTTTGCACCCCAACAGGTATTTGCCGATTTTCCTTTCACTTCACCCTGAATATCCGGATGTAGTGTTGTCCAAAAATGTCCAAATGTTGATCCGTACTTCTTTTCCAAAGCAGCTGCTTTTTGCCCTGCCGCTGGACCTTCGCGTTCTTCAAACGAAACCATAATTGCTAAATTCGAAAGAGGAAATGTTTGTTTTGCTAATGTATTCAGCGTTCGTTCAAGCGTGGTAATTGGTTCTTTGTATGTTGGGATAACAACAATATGATGAACTCGTTTCCAATCAGGAAACTGTCGAACGTCCATCATCCAGTCATACGCCATGGATGCTTTCAGTCGAAAATGTGCCACAACAGCTAAACCTGCCATAGTAATCGATCGATATAACCAATACACGTTGAAAGCTATGATGTAGTACGCTACCACCTCAGGAATGAGGAACGATCCCCAAACAGGAAATAGAATCCAAAACCAGGAGAATGCCCCAGGGAGAATTTCCAGAATTCGCTGTGATTTAACGGGGTGCCTGGTTACCCATCTACTGACTGATTGTTGTGGGCTCATATATGTAATCCTAACTGAGGGAATAACCGATGTACATTATTACTCGTAGTTTCAATTACTTCAGCCAATTGAATTCCAAGTATCTCTGATAGTTTTGCAGCCACGACCACAATATTTGCTGGAGTATTCATTCCTCGCGACTTCGGTTGAGGGGTGAGCCACGGTGCATCTGTTTCCAACACAATATTCTCTAGAGATGCTGTCGTAATGACAGTTTGGAGTATTGATTGATGATCATAGGTAATCATGCCACCAACTCCAATATAACCACCTAAAGCAGTGACTGTGTCATAAAACCCTCTAGATCCAGTAAAACAATGAAAGACACCTCTAAAAGGAGTGGATCCATAAACTAATCGAATATCATCAATAGCATCATTCATAGCCTGTTCTGTCCTGGAGTGAATAATGGCGGGCAATTCACATTCTTTTGCAAGTGATAATTGCTCTCGAAAAAGTTTGCGTTGGATGTCATCATCTGCATGATTTCGAAAATAATCTAAACCAATCTCTCCAATTCCCACAACCTTCGTTTTTCTGGATAATTCATGAAGACCTGACAAATCATAATCAGGAGTCTGCAATAGTGCTTCTGGATGTATCCCTATCGCAGCAAAAACAGAAGCATGTTCCTGAGCGATAACATAAGCTCGTTCACTTGAAGGGATATCAGCTCCAGGCACAATAAATTGATCGACCCCTGCTAGTTGTGCCTCTTCCACGACTTGTGGCCACTTCTCAAAAAGTGGTTCTATATTAAGATGTGCATGAGTATCGATGAGCATATTCTTATAGTCGTGGAAATAGAGGAGTTGGGGCGGAAACCGTCGATGACCCAAAAAGGTTCAAAATTGCCGTTGCTGTTGTAGGCATAAACGGTTGAAGGGTATGGCCAATGATCTTAAGCTGGGTAATGGACTCGCTTAAGAAATCGTGGAGCAATTCACCAGATAACGTCCACGGTTTCATTTCATCAATTCGTTTTTCTAGCCGGGAAACCATTGTCCATAATTCAGTTAATGCCTCCGCAAATCGATAATGCTGAAGTAAATCAATAACCTCCTGATCAGCGACAACAGATGATGAATTTTGAAAAGTAAACCCAGATCTGGATACGAGCGTTGCAATTCGTTGAACGGTATTACCCAAGCTATTGGCCAAGTATCCATTGTAAGTCATATCGAATTGTTTCCATGAAACATCTGCATCTGTAGAAACAGGCCCGAGTGATAAGAGTAAGAAGCGTGTTCCGTCAATTCCATATCGAGACACCATTTCAGTTGGAGAAATTACATTTCCCAAAGATTTACTCATTTTCTGGCCTTCAACGCTAATAAATCCATTGATCAATACTTGTTTAGAGTTTGGTAATTCAGCGGACATTAACATGGCTTGCCACATTGCTGCCTGCTGTCTCAAATTATCTTTTCCTGCGATCTGAATTCCTGGCCAATAATCAGAAAACGACTGAGTGTTTTCTGGCCAGCCCAGCGTTGAAATGTAATTTATGAGCGCATCAAACCAGACATACATAACTTGATCCGGATCGCCAGGAACTTCAATGCCCCATGGCATTTTCGTTTTTAATCGGGAAACACTAAAATCTTCCAATCCATGTTTAACAAAAGCAACGATTGCCCTCATCTTGCTTTCAGGTTGGACAAAATCAGGTTGACTTTCATACAAATCTAGAAGAGGTTGTTGGTAAGCAGAAAATTTAAAGAAATAGTTTTCTTCTTCAATAATCTCAATTTCTTTATTCGGGTGAAGTGGGCACTTTCCATCGATTAATTCTGATTCTGTTTTTTCTAATTCACAGCCAACACAATACTTTACTTTGTAAGTTTTTTTATAAATATCACCCCGATCCATGCACCGGGTCCAAAAAAACTGAGCTGCTTGAATATGGTGAGAATCAGTTGTTCTGACAAAATGGGTAACTGATAGGTTGAGAAGTGTTTTTAACTCTTTGAATTTCTCTGCATAACCATCAACGTACACTTGCGGTGAAATATGATTCTCTTCGGCCTGACGGAAAATTTTTAGTCCGTGTTCATCAGTTCCTGTATTAAAAACTACTTGATCACCTACCAATTGGTGATAACGGGCCAATGTGTCAGCCGTCACAATTTCCCATGCAAATCCTACGTGGGGGTCTGCATTAACATAAGGTAATGTAGTGGTGATGTAATAATGATTCATACCCCAAATTGTACCAGAGAAATTACTGCTGCTTCTTACCCAAAAATGGCAGGAATCGGTTGATTTTTTCTGCCCATTCATCAGCTTTTGTATTTAAGGTTACCTTTTCGATGGCATTTTGAAGTCCTGGTCTCCCCATTCTTTCTTGTACACTTGCGATCGTTGCAGAACTTACTTTTAGCATGTATTTTATCTTGTCATAACTCAAACCTTGACTCAGGAATACTGCAATTCCTAATCGTTTCATAATGGCTACCCGTTCTGTTTCAGATAATAATTCATGGAAAATATCATTCGCCTCAGTTGCGGTTTTTGTGTCTGCAACCACATAGTAAAAACTTCGTTGAAGCTTACGAAACAAACGAGGAGATAAGTCTTGTTTTGACACTTGCATAGTGCCCATACTATCACATGAGAAAATAACGATGTCAACGGAGAATTTATTTAATTAAATGAGAAGATTGCTTAGATAAATACCAATAGTATTCCCACACGAAACAAAAACAAAGTAATAATACAATGTTGATCCACGAATCAAGTTGGTTAATTCTGAAATATACAAACAAAACACTTGCTCCTGACCAGGTTAAACTACGTTTCCAACGCCCTGAAATGCCCCAGATTAGCCAAAAACACGCAAATCCGAGAATAATAAATAAAGGTAAATAACTGTTTTGCCACAAAATATTTTGAATAAAAGCAGGCTGAATAAACAAAACGATGAAAAAAAACATCAACCATGTTGTGGTTGCCATAACCAACAGTTGCTTACGATGTGGATTGTGTGGCAGTACTCCCATGAAATGAGTATAAACGATATAATGCTGTGCATATGACTCCTTTTGAAATTATTCTTCTTCTGTTAATTCTTCTCTTGGGTGTTGTCATGTGGCTATCAATGGAAAAGGTGAAGGCGCAAAACGTATCCCAAGAACCAATAATTGAATGGTTGAAGTCAACTCAAGCAACACTGCAACAGTCAGACAAAAACGTGACTGATACGCTCCAGAAAAGTTATGGAGCGTTAAATGAAAGGCTTGACAATGCAACTCGAGTAATCAGTGAATTAAAAAATGAAACAGGTAAGTTTTCAGAAATCGGTAGATCGATGCAATCATTGCAAGACTTTCTTAATTCACCTAAATTGCGGGGGAATATCGGCGAACAAGTTTTGTCTGATTTAATGGCACAAGTGCTTCCCTCTGATGCGTATCAAATTCAGTACAGATTTCACTCTGGAGATATTGTTGACGCCATCATAAAAACAAAAGCTGGTCTTATCTCAGTCGATTCAAAGTTTCCCATGGAAAATTTCTCCAAACTTATTCATGCTGAATCAAAAAAAGAACAAGAAACTGTGTCGAAAGTATTTGTGTCAGATGTTAAAAAACACATTAGAGTAATTGCAGAAAAATACATTAATACAGAAGAAAAAACCGTTGATTTTGCGCTTATGTACGTCCCGGCTGAATCTATCTATTATGAAATCACTGCCAATCAACCAGAACTTTCTCAATTCGCACAAGAGATGCGAGTTTTGGCAGTATCACCTTCAACTTTTTACGCCTTTTTACGTACCATTCTTGTCAGTTTTGAGGGACAACGAATAGCACAAGAAGCAGGAGCAATTCTGAATCAACTTCGTTCCATTCAAAAAGATTCCGTTCAATTTTCCAATAAATTAGACACCTTATCGCGTCATATTACTAATGCCTACAACAATATGAACACGGTAAGCAATGAATTTAACCAATTGCAATCAAAGATCACGCTGACAAACTCACTTGGTTCAGGGATTAATCAAGAATAATCATGGTATTAAACACTGATCAACAATCTGCCATTCAACACACTGGTGGTCCACTCCTCATTGTGGCGGGTGCAGGTACGGGAAAAACAACCGTCATCACTGAGAGAATAAAATATCTGATACAAAATAAAAAAATTGATCCGTATCATATCTTTGCGGCTACATTCACTGAAAAAGCCGCTGAAGAAATGCGATCACGCCTGGATGAAGTCATGCCCTTTGGATATCGTGAACCCTGGCTAGGAACATTTCATGGTTTGTGTCAGCGTTTATTGCAAACAGAAGGATTAGAAATTGGTATTAATCCAAATTTCAAAATCTTAACACAGACGGATCAGTGGATGTTTATTCGTGAACATATATATGAGTTTTCATTAAACTACTATCGCCCTTTAGGTGATCCATCCAAACATATTTCCTCACTTATAAAATTTTTTTCCCGTATGGATGATGAAATTATTACAAGCGATTCTCTCGCGGCATATGCAGATCATGAACCAGATGAAATCGAAGCAAAAAGGCTGCATGAATTAGCCAAAGTTCGTCAACAATACCAACAACAGAAGTACGATCATAATCTGCTTGATTTTGGTGATTTGATTAATCAAAGTCTTCGCCTGTTTCGTGAACGACCAAATATTCTAAAAAAATATCGAAATCAATTTCAATATGTACTCATTGATGAATTTCAGGACACGAATTATGCTCAATTTGAATTAATCAAGTTATTGGGACCTCCGGAATTAAATCCCCATCTAACGGTTGTGGGTGATGATGACCA
>CAZKZW010000016.1:0-19064 GCA_964557365.1 uncultured Pseudomonadales bacterium
GGCGATGGTACGGACAACACCATTACCCAGATGCTGTTGCACTTCCAGGGTAATATCCCCTTCCTTGAGATGGAGTTTGAGCGCGTTGTAGATAGAGGGAGCTTCGCCATCGAATTTAACGTCAACGACAGCACCGATAATTTGAGTAATACTTCCTTGATTCATAGCTGACATAATTTGCTCCTTATTCTAAAGTTAGCCGACAACGAGTGCGGCGGTTGAATTGTCCAATAATTCGTTGGTAATTTTTTCCTGACGTTGCTTGTTGTATGACAAGGTTAAGTCATTGATGATATCAGTTGCACTATCGGATGCGTTTTTCATAGCAACCATTCGGGAAGAATGTTCGGACGCTCTGGTCTCTAGAAGTGTTTGGTAAATGATCATTTCGGTATAGTACGGCAAAAGCCAATCCAGTATTGATGCAGCGCTGGGCTCAAATAAATATTGAGCTCCTCCGGTCAAGCTGATGGCTTCGCTTGGTTCGTCAATGAGTGAAGACCAACTACTGGAGAAGGGTAAGAGTGGTAATGTGCGAAATCGTTGGACCAAGGTTGAGACAAAATCCATATATACAAGGACGACAGAACGATAGGTGTTATTGAGGTAGTTATCAACCAGATAGTGGGCAATAGGAACAGCTGCTTGGAAGTTGATTGGATCGGGTATTCCTGAAAAATCAGCGTCTATACAAAAGTCATTACTTAATACAAATTGCCGTGCTTTTTGACCAACCACAATAAAATGAGGGTTTTTTGGCGTCTGATTGAGTGCAAGAAATTCTGCCATACCACGGAATAAATTGGTATTGAGACTGCCAGCCAATGGTTTGTCTGTTGAGAACAGGACAATGACATCCTCGCCTTCTGTATGTGGAGCAAGTAAAGGGTGTACAGAGGGATCTGTAAGTGTGGCGATCGTGGCAAGCGTGGATTCGAGTTTTCTCGCATATGGACGGGAAGCGAGTGCTTGTGATTGGGCGCGACGCATTTTCGATGCCGCCACCATTTCCATAGCTTTGGTAATCTGTTTAATATTTTTTGCAGATTTTATTCGCCGTTTAAGGCTTTGCATGCTTGCCATGCTGTCCCCTTTACTCCACGCGCCATTCAGGGTGCATGTCGTTAAATTCGGCGCAAACCTTTTTCAGCGCGGTGGTATGGTTGTCGGAAAGCTTTTGTTCTTTGGTAATGGAATCCAAGATTGAAAGATGTTTGGTGCGGATATATTCCAAATATCCACGTTCCCATAGTTTGACACAAGACAATTTGATTTGGTCGACATATCCAGCGGACACCGCCCAGAACAAGACAATTTGTTCGGCAACGGGCATGGGTTCATCCCATCCTTGTTTGAGAATTTCGGTAATACGTTGACCGCGTTCCAGTTGTGATTTGGTTTTGGCATCCAGGTCAGAAGCGAATTGAGAGAATGCTGCCAGCTCACGGAATTGGGCCATGTCCATCTTAAGTGAACCCACCACCTGTTTCATGGCTTTGATTTGAGCGGCACCTCCGACACGAGATACGGAAATACCGATATCTATCGAAGGTCTCTGCCCTGCATTAAACATACTTGAGTCTAAGAATATTTGGCCATCAGTAATGGAAATAACATTGGTGGGAATATACGCGGACAAATCCCCTGCTTGGGTTTCAATGATGGGGAGTGCGGTAATGGATCCGCCACCATGTTCTTTATTTAGTTTAATTGCCCGTTCAAGCAATCGAGAATGAAGATAAAAAACATCGCCAGGATATGCTTCCCGTCCAGATGGGCGTCTCAACAACAGAGAAACCTCTCGATATGCCCAGGCATGTTTGGATAAATCGTCATAGACGACCAACACATCTTTTCCTTGACCCATGAAATACTCTGCGACAGCAGAACCGGCATAGGGAGCAAGATATTGTAATGTAGCGGAATCAGATGCTGTGGCTGAGATGATGATTGTATAATCCATGGCGCCAAACTTTTGCAAGGTGTTGATGGTTTGTGCGACGAACGAGCGTTTTTGACCAATGGCAACGTAGACACAGATGACGTTTTCTTTTTTCTGGTTAATGATAGTGGTGAGTGCAATGGCTGATTTACCCGTTGAACGATCACCGATAATCAGTTCACGCTGACCTCGACCCACAGGAATCATACTATCGATTGTCTTAATACCAGTCTGAAGGGGTTGGCTTACCCCTTCACGAGCAATTACGCCAGGAGCTACTTTTTCCATAGGCATGTATTGGACTGTTTTTGGTGCTGGCTTACCATCTTCTGGAACGCCAAGTGGGTTGATAACTCTTCCGAGTAGTTCGTCAGAGACTGGGACAGAGAGTAATAACCCAGTCGTTTGAACTGTTGTTCCGACGCGAATTTTTTTTGATTCTCCCAAGACGATAGCTCCAATGGAATCAGTGTTTAGATTGAGAATGAGACCTCGACTACCGCCCGTGAATTCAATAATTTCACCCAATTGTGCATTTGGAAGACCTTCAATAATGGCAATGCCGTCACCAAAGCTAATGACACTACCTTGTTCAACAGGTTTGGTTATTGGTGTGACATTTTTGATAGCTGCTAAAAATGATGAGGCGAGGTCAATTTGTGATTTCATAGCGTTTATTCTTGTTCAATTTCAGCTAATTGGCGTTTGACAGTCAGATCCAATGCGTGCCCATCTACAGTCACTTTTATTCCCGCTATGACATTTGGATCCACGACATATGTGACTTGGTCGCTGGGGATGCAACCTAATTCGGCTTCAAGCAATTTTGCTTGAGCGGGAAGGAGTGTAACTGCGGAGATTACCTTGATGTGTTTCATAATGGTTTTTAGATGAAACTAACTTCTTTGATACGTTTTATTTGACTATCGATAATGCGACGTTGATCAGCTTCAGACAAACCATCTTTGAGAACCTGAGCAGTGGTGGCGGTGACAAGTTGTTTTAGATCTTTCTCAGCAGCTGATTTTGCCTCCACGAGCATGGTGTCAAAACTCGCTTTTTCAGATGCTCCGGCTTTTTTGGCTTGTTCTTTAGCAGCGGCAACAATTGATGCGGCTTCTGTTTCAGCTTGTTTTTTGGCATCAGCCAAGATTTTAGCAGCTTCTTTTCGTGCCTTAGTAATTTCGGCTTTGACAGCAGTATCCATTTTATCTTTTTCAGCCATATTTTTTTCAGCTGCATCAAGACCATCTTTTATTCGTTCTGCGCGTTCTTCAAGCACTTTGGCGATGGGGTGGTACAGAAATTTGACAAGCACAAATGCCACGAGACCAAAATTAATCACTTGAAGGAGAATTTGAATTGGTTCTATTTCCATGGTAGTAACTCCTTAGTATCGCTTTCGATTATGTAAATTTGATAATAAGGGCAATGACAAGTGCATAAATAGCAATAGCTTCAGCAAAAGCAATAGCCAAGATCATGTTAGTTTGTATTTTACTGGATGCATCAGGATTGCGGCCAATTGCTTCAACTGCTTTAGCACCAATAAAACCGATACTAAGGGCTGGTCCAAATCCACCAATAGCCATAGTGAGTCCAAACGCAAGATTATTTGTATCAACAAGAATTTGTGGGTTCATGATTTCTCCTTATTATTTTTATTGGATTACCCAGTTCATAATTAATGATTAGGCGTGTGCCTCATGTGCGTCTCCACCATGGGCTTCCATGGCAAGGTTCATAAAGGCCAGCGTCAAAATAGAGAACACAAAAGCTTGAATTGCGCCAAAGAAGATTTCCAGTCCATAGAAGGCGCAGGGAATGATCACGGGAACAAGCGAGGTCATGACGGTAATAAGGACTTCACCGGCAAAAACATTACCGAATAACCGGAAAGTGAAAGAGATAAGACGAGAAAATTCAGAAATAATCTCTAGTGGGTTTTTAAATTTACTTAAGTATCCTTTTAGACCAAGGAATCGAAAACCATTAACCCAGGTGAAGACACAGGATACTAATGCAAGTGCGAGTGTTGTGTTGATGTCAGAGGTGCCGGCGCGGAAAAAGGGAACGAACACAGCATGTCCTTCATGCTCTTCATGAAAGCCAATAGTTCCAACTCCGGGTAATAGTCCAAACCAGTTATTGAGGATGATGAACAAGAAAAAACTCAGTACAAAAGGGAAAATTGCTTTGCTTTTTTTAATTGATCCGGTGATTCCATCTGTGAGATCGGAGAGTGATTCAATCAGCAATTCAAGAACGTTTTGAAGACCTTGGGGTTTTTTTGTGTATACGATGTTTTTTGAAGCCCACAGTGATAGGGCGATGAGTGCTATGGTTATTAGCCACGAAGAGAATATTGAGTTTGTTATTGCAACGTGCCCAATATGAAAAATGGGCTCTGCCGCAATAGAAATATTTAGGTTTGCCATGATTGAATTTTAACGATGCCACCAGATATTGTCAAAGCCGAAATTAACTCTATTCTCGAGTAAATTTATTTGATACAATGACAAATTCCATACACATAGATTATGTATTTTTACATGTGTTCCGGACATTGAATTCCCAAGACAGAAAGAGTGTTTTTGAGGACTTGTCGGGTGGCGGCGGTTAAGAGAATTCTGAACTGTTTTATACTTTGATCTACTGGTTTTTCTGGGTTGCCAAGGATTGAGTAGTGGTTGTAAAACGAGTTGTATCGTTGGGCTAATTCATATGCGTATTCACAAAGCATGTGGGGAGCAAGATTGGTGGCTGCATCGGTAACAGTTTCTGGGAAGCGGGCCAGCCACTTTGCGACTGTTAATTCGCTTTCATTGGGTTGGTACAAGGATTCACTTTCCGTGAAATTTGTGGCTTTAGCGAGAACTGAGGAGCATCGGGCATAAGTATATTGGAGATATGGCCCCGAATTACCTTCCATATTAAGTAATTCATCCCAATCAAAAACGACATCGCTGAGCGGTTTCCGTTTTAGATCGTTATACTTGATTGCGCCAATAGCAATTTCACTGCTGGTGGATCGCTTCTTAGCTTCTTCAATAACATCTTTCAGCCAGATAACGTTACCTTTGCGAGTGGACATTTTTACGTCTTTAAAGCGATACAAGCCATGGCCAACATGGATACGCTGTTCTGACTTAAACCATCCCAACATAACTTCAATGGAATAGAGTTGTTGAAAATACAGAGATTGTTCTGCTCCAACTTCATTAATAATCGTAATATCATCACCGTATTTTTGTTTGCGAAATAAGTCGGCAGCCAAATCTCTCGTAGCATAGAGGGTGGCGCCATCTTTTTTCAAAATCATGAGTGGCGGTAATTTTGTTCCTTCAAATTCAACAATCTGGGCTCCTTCTTTTCCTTCTTTCAGGAGATTGGTCTGTTTTAGTTGATCGATAACGGGACCCATTTTATCTTCAAAATATGATTCGCCGTATCCTCGACCGCCGTTTTCAGTGTGAACAATTCCAAGTTCTTGATAAATTGACGCAAACTCTTTCCATGACCAGTCGATGCATTTTTTCCATAAGCGTCTAGCTTCTCCATCGCCATCTTCCAGTTTTTTAAACCACAATCGGGCTTCGTCCTCAATTTCTGGCTTGAGCTCTGCTTCTTGGTGGAATTTAACATACAAATCTACCAGTAACTTAACGGGTTCGACCGCATTGTCTATATCAGTTTCATTGCCCCATGCTTTGATAGCATAAATTTGCTTGCCGAATTGAGTTCCCCAATCACCCAAGTGATTGTCCCGGAATACGTTCCATCCGGTGGCAGCTTTAAGATTAGCAATTGCATCACCGATAATAGTTGATCGTAAATGACCAATGGTAAATGGTTTGGCGATGTTTGGAGAGGAATATTCAACAATAATATTTTTATTTTTATGTGCATCTGATTTTCCGTAGTTATCTTTTTCGGAGCGAATCGCTTCAAGTTCGGAAATAAACACAGATGGTTGCAACGAGAAATTGATGAAACCGGGGCCGGCAACAGAAATCGTTTGATAACTACTTAGCTGGGTCGTTTGATCGTTGATTTTGGAAACGATGGCATCAGCGAGTGCGCGGGGGTTTGGATAGGTGTTATTCCCCTCTTTTTTTAGAATCGGATACAAAACCATAGCGATATTTGCCGCATAGTCCCCGTGCGATTCAATTTGGGGATGTTCGACAACGAATGACACTTTCGGGAGTTGAAGCTCATCGAGTGCTTGGTGAATACAAGTGGTGACTTGATCAGAATACATGAGGTTATTATACGTCCTTTGTAATTAAATCGGTAAGTATGCGGTGGTTTTATGTTATTGGCTCTATACTATGCGTATATGTGGCAAAAAATTTCGTGGGTGATGATTTGGATTTTATTGTTGATTGGAGGTCTGTATGGATCATATATATGGTTTTTGCCAAAGACTGAAATCATTTCTCTTCATTCTCCAAAACCATCATTTACTCCTTATACAGGAGAACCATATGCGTTTACGACGCCCCCATCACAATCAATGAATGCGAGTATTATTCGCGCTCAAGGTGAGGTTAGTTTTCAGTCACGTATCGCGACCGAACCAGCTTCTTTGAATGTGATTGAAGTTCGGCAAGGAGAAAGCTTGATCACGGGGGAGAATGGATCGATAGAAATTCAATTTCCTAGTTCGATATCAGCCTTGATGTCATCTCAATCTCACATGAATTTGATTCAGACACTTCCACATGCGGTAATATTTGAACAAACGTCAGGGTCTGTACGATATGCGAATCCTACAGATATCCCATTAGTAATACGAATAAAACGATTACTTGTCTCGGGAGCTAAGGCAATCATTTCTGTTACATACGATGAAACACGAGATTCTATTACTGTTACATCTGCCAGCGGCTCCGCCACTCTTGCGTTTAACGACGCATCTTTTGTTAGTCAGGTAGAGACAATTCAGTCTGGAAAATCAGTAACTTTTAACAACCAAAAAAGAAAGCTATTTACATACTAATTAACGATATTTTCTGAGTGGTTCTAAGATAGTATTGTCTTCATATCCAAGCGCCCACACGGCAACTCCTCCAAGTTTTTCTGTTTCGGCGAGTACTATTTTGCTTTCAGTAGATTTGGCTGTGGGATAGTAGATAACATGATATGTGGGTCGTTTTGGATCAGGAAACAGCGTATAGGCTTCTTGTCCTATGGATAGGTAGGAGGTAGTACATGTTGTGCATGTTTTTAGAAGTTTTTCTACTCGAGCAGTACTCGCAGTTAAACCTGAACCAGGCAAGACTGCACTTCCTGTCGCGGTAGTGATCGTCTCCCACTCATACCCATACAGTGGAATACCTAAGATCAATTTGTGAGAAGGGACGTATTTTTTGGATTCTCGTATAGCCATAGCCACATCATATTCATAAACTAACTCTCCCCCTGATAATGGTGATACTGGTCCAGAGACGGTAGAACCCATGTAATGGTAGTCATAGGTCATGATAATAACTCGATCCACAATGGTTGCGAGCTCTGGAACATTGATAAGCTTATTCCTGATGGCATCTGAAGCGGTAATATCGGCAGACAGGGTATATGGTCCTTGATTTTTTAATTGCTGATTGACCGAAGATACAAAGGTAATAAACTGTCGTCTTGCACTTTCTGACGCATTACTAATACTTTCAATGTCTAAATTGAGATCTGAAAAACCATGTTGTTGCATGATAGGAATGATATCGCGAACCAAATTTTCCGCCGAACTTTCTGGTGAACTGAGAAATGAATATATATCGTTTTCTTTGGAAGCAAATATCAAAAGAGATAATTTGAGATGATTTTGTTTGGCTGAGGCAAGCAGATTATTGGCTCTGCCTACATTAAGTGAATGCCACCCCGGCTCTGACTCAGAAGGGCTCGTTTTGGTAATAATATGGCCATCCCCTCCCATGGTAAGGCCAAAGTAGGTTAGCGTTGTAATATATGGAGCATAATTTTCTTTGGCAGACGACAAAAGCCAATAGGGTAAGAAGCCAATTGATTCTTTGGTTTGAGTTTGAAGTAATGGCAGCCCAATTGGTGAAATGAGGCCGTTTGACTGTTGTTTAGCCGCGACATAGCCAGCTGACAAACCAACACAAAGACAGATTGCAGATACGGCACACTTAATCACATATGGGCGCATAGCCTCATTATACGTGACTTCTATTCACCTCGGTTTTTCTTTCTGTATGACGTATGAAGTAGTTGATGAGCACGTTCGTGACCCGCATCTTTACAGTATGCTAAAAAGTCATTTGCTACCTCATTTTTGTACGACAACCTACATTGCTTTTCTGCATCAGTTTTGTACAAACCATCTGCTCTGACTTGAGCTACCCGTTTTGTGGTTGGAAGTGGTTGTCCACCTCCAGCAATACAACCTCCAGGGCAAGCCATAAACTCAATGTAATCATATGCTTTTGGATCTTGCTTAATTTCCTCAATGATTTTTTTCGCATTCGTGGGATTAGATACAATCGCTACCTTAAGATTGAGATCACCAACAGGAATAGTGGCTTTTTTGACTCCATCTAGACCTCGGACGGCTTTCAGGTCAATATTGTCGAGATCTTTGCCCAAGATCATATGAGCACCTGTTCGAAGTGCGGATTCCATGACTCCACCGGATGCACCAAAGATAACTGCAGCACCAGAATACTCACCCAGCTGATCTGCTTCAGAAGGCTCCATTGCCTGAAGATTAATTTGATGTTTTTTAAGAAGAGCGATAGTTTCACGGGCGGTAAGAACATAGTCGACTGGCCACATGCCATCAATCTTCATTTCTTCACGACGTGCTTCGTATTTTTTGGAGGTACACGGCATAATTGAAACAACCACGATGTCTTGAGGATTAATGCCTGCTTTTTCTGCCCACCATGTTTTATACGCTCCACCTCCATGAATTTGAGGAGATCGAGCTGTAGTAATATTGGGAATCATTTCTGGGTAATAAAATTCAATAAACTTTATCCATGCAGGACAACATGAGGTAAACATGGGTAACGTACCGTGGTTAGTGATCCGCTCAATCAGTTCTTCTGCTTCAACAATCGTGGTTACATCAGCAGCCCAGTTGGTGTCAAAGATGTAATCAAAGCCAATTTTACGGAATGCAGTATAGAGTTGTTTTTCGACATTAGTGCCAAGAGGAAACCCAAAACCTTCACCGATACTAACACGAACAGCCGGAGCCATTTGAACAATAACCTTTTTTGAAGGATCTTTTAAAACTGTCTCAACATCATCGAGAGAATATTGTTCTCTGACGGCAGCAACTGGACAATGAACTGTGCATTGGCCGCAATAAATACAATCAATTGTTGGATCGTCGGTAGGAACCACATGGTTGTGGGTTCCCTTTCCTTCAAGTTTTAAATACCCAATCCCCATGTTTTCACAGGCTTTGACACATTGATTACATGCAACACATACATTGCCATCAATTTCGATTGATGGACCCATTTGGTGAAGTGGAACGTCGGTTGTAAGTTCTTGGTATTTTCTCACGTTGTATTTTTCTTTAGCAACAGATTCCATGACAGAGCACATAGTGCCTCGAGGACATGTATTGCAATGGAATCGGTGATGGGAGAGTAAGAGGGCGAGGTTCTCATCACGCAATGTTTTTACTGCGGCAGATTCAGTGTTTATTTCAAGCCCTTCGGTGGGCTGTAATGTGCAGGAAGTGACAATATCCCCTACTTTGAGATCTTGATTTGCACCTGGATTGATGATTTCTACAAGACAAGTGCGACAATTAGCTTCAACAGCTTCGTCTTCATGGTAACAAAAATGAGGAATATAAATGTCATTATCAAGTGCGATCTGAAGGAGATTCTTGTCAGAATTTGCCGTACAGTGTTTTCCATTTATGGTAATGTTCATTTATACCTCCAGGTTAAGGATATTTTTCATATATGTTTCGACTGGAATCGGAAGTGATTTACCCAAATCACAGAACGACGTACATTTCATGGCGCGAACAATTGGTTTTATTTTTTCCCAAGGGATTGGATCACCAAATGTCATGGAATGTAATAACTTCAAAAGTTGATGTGTTCCTTCACGACAGGGAGTGCATTTGCCACAACTTTCATGTTCATAAAATTCAAACCATCGGTGAAGAACATCATAGGTAGTGGCGTCTGTACCAAATACTTCAATCGTTCCACAACCGGCAATTTTTTGTGTATCCCCTTGAGTGCTTGTGATAACCTCACCACTTGCAGAACCGCCAACTTGTAGAAAATAGGGATTTTGTGGGGAATTATCAGTTTGTTTGAGTGCCTCATTTACAGTCATATCACGGTTTACCGTGTAAACACCAGGGTGTGGGATAGGACCAACAATGGTAATAAACCGGGTAGGCTCAAATGATCCTTCGACAACTCGAGCGATATCATAGAAGGTTTCAACATTGTTGACTAATACCGGTTTGCCGTGGATACCAGTAATTGAAGGAGAGGGTGGGCTACGGCGTGGTTGACATCGATTACCTTCGATGGCGTTTAATAGTGCACCAGTTTCACCACCAATATAACTCGGAGGACTTTCAATGAAGTAATGGAATTTCCACCCATGGTCCTGTTCTATTTTGTCGGTAATCGTTTTTAATTGAGCACCATAGGTATCGAAATACGTTTGATTAATGTTGAAATATGCTTCAGTAGTGTCTAAGAAATCCATGGCAATAACCATACCGGCAACTACTTTTTCTGGAAAATGTTCTAATATAAACGCATCTTTGTGAACATTTAGTTCACCCTCACTTGCATTACAAACAACATATCCAACGGGTGTTTTGAGTTCTTTTAAACGAAGCCACTTTAAGTGAGTTGGAAAACACGCACCTCCCCTTCCTACAATTTCTGCTTTTGCTAATTCTACTAAAAGAGGATATTGATCAAATTGGGCAGGCATACATCACTCACTTTCTTTTGGTATACATATACAGTGTAGGGAAAAACCGTAGTTGCTGCAAGGATAGAAAAATAGCTACTATAGTTATTATAGTATGAAAATATGTTTAATCATTGCTGCAGCAATTGCGCTACTCATAAATGCTACATTTTTTGTCTCCTACTTTGTGTTTAGTTCGCAGATCAGACAATATACTGTGGGTGAGATATCGTTTGAGATGCTGATAATATCATTCAAGATTTCGGCAGTTGTTATTGGAATTATAGCGACAGGGATGATGGTGACAATGTTTTGGTTTGTATCTGCCTTGGTGTTGAGAGATGCGGATCAATTAAGTTATGAAATGAAGCAAATCGCGGGGGGAAATGTGGATGTTGAGATACGTGAATCAACCTATGATATCTTTCGGCACATGAGTGGAGATTTGGTTGCTGTTCAAGAAGCCATTCGTGATTCCCGTCAAAATTCTGATAAGTTGGTGGAGGAAAAAACAAAACTTTTAACCAAGAAAATTGCTGATTTGGAGAAGTTGAGGGATCTCACGACTGATTCACTTTTGTTGGCTAAAACAATGCAACAGGAGCGTGATCAGTTGTTGATCCAAATACATCAGCTACAAGATAAGCGGAAAAAGACATGACCGTAAAGACAAAACTCATATCTACCTTTGCGGTTTTTGATCTCATCCTCGCCATGTTGATATCGGTAGGGACATATTATTTTATTAATGATAGAGCTTCTTTTATCGAAGACGAGTACGCCTATAGAAATGTTGAACGTTTTAGAGAAAATATCCAGTCTCAAGTAAACACGCTTTCAAAAATGAATAAAGATTATGCATATTGGGATGATACATATCAGTTTTTGTTTGACTCAAATAACGGTTATCGGAAAGCTAATATTAGTCAGATAAATTTCGGAGACACTCTTGGTTTGGATTTTGTGTATTTTTTAAACTCAAAACTTGAATTAGTTGATTCGTGGCAATCATCAGACAATATCTCATCTTTGCCGTCAGATTCAGCAGGTGTATCTCAATTGATTAATTCATACACGTCATCTCATGATACAAACTCGATAAAATCAGAAGGAATGTTGTGGAATAACGGGAATTTGATGTTGATATCGGTTAAAGAAGTTTTGCCTAGTAAACGCGACAAAATTTCAAATGGATACATGGTAATGGGGTATTACATGAATCAAAAACGTGTGGAGGATCTTGGTCGTCAACTGAAAATACCTATACAGTTAACGATCGCAAAAAATGATATTGCGAAAACTATTTTAGCAAAAGACTATGCTGTCATTCATGCAAAGGTCAGAGCGGTAGATATCTTTGATACGAGTTCTGGTTTTTTTACGCTTATTATTCAACGAGACATTTATGCATCTGCACGGATGGCATTTCAATACATTGTGACACTCATGCTGGTTCTTTTCATGGTGTCTTTACTATTTGTAATTCGATTTAGTGAGACTATGTTTGGTAGCATTTTGCATCGAATTCGATATCTGAATATCAAGGCAGAGTCAGCGGTGCATGATGATTATGCAGCGCCATTAAATTACTGTAGTTGGGAAAATTCGCATGATGAACTGGGAGAGTTAGCTAGGTCGATGGAACGAATGCGGGTGGTGGCGTATGAGTCGACCAGCACATTAAAGAAAGCGGTAGAAGAGAAGACGAAAGAGCTTTCTGCTCGCTTGGATAAAGAAGAAAAGACAGCTCAAGCAGTGGTGTATTTATTAGATCGGGAAAAGCAACATAGCCAAGATTTGGTTGAAAAGGAAGCTGCTCTAAAGGAAGCGAATCAAGTAAAGAATGAGTTTGTAAATATCGCTACTCATCAGATAAAAAATCCTCTCGCTGCTTTGAGAGGTTTTGTGGGCATGATTCGTCAGGGTGTGTATGGAAAAGTATCGCCAAAGTTAAAAGAGCCTGTTGACCAAATTTCCGTTTGTACGGAGCAAATAGTATCTCTTGTTGAAGATATGTTGAAAATCAGCCGGTCTGAAGAAAAGAATTATCCGATGAATATTGAAAAGGTTCATTTGACAGAAATAATCTCTGAAGTACACAAATTGGTTGAATCCCAACTGATACAAAAAAAGCTGAAATTTAAGTACGTATCACCACCAGCGTTACCGTTGGTGATGGCGGATGCAGAGAAAATTAAAGATGTGATCATAAATTTAGTTTCGAATGCAATCAAGTATTCGGAAAAAGGGACAATCACCATTTCGCATGAGGTGAATGGTGATGTGTTGGTGACACAAGTAAGTGATCAAGGATATGGCATTATCAAGGATGAACAAAAAAAGATGTTTTCAAGGTTTTATCGGACAAGGAATGCAATTGCCCGCGACATACCAGGAACGGGATTGGGATTATATATTGTGAAAGAATATGTTACCCGGATGAATGGAAAGGTGTGGCTTGAGTCTGAAGAAGGCAAAGGTTCAACTTTCTCATTTTCTTTACAAAAAGTATAACCTGATAAAAAACGATATTGTTTTACTCGCCGCGGTGTTTTTTGGAGTAATGGGTATGCAAGAGCTGATGTGACCGTTCGGTCCCTGCATTCTTGCAGTATTTCATGTATTCCTGAACAACCGGATTTTTATGAGCTGATCGAATGGTTGACTGATTGTCAATTTGATATAAACCAACTGTTCGTTCTTTAATAATTCGTTTAGTGCTGGGTATGGGTTGACCGCCTCCGCCGATGCATCCACCTGGACAAGCCATAAACTCGATATAGTCATATATGTGGGGATCTTTTTTTATTTCATCGAGGATAATTCGGGCGTTTTTTGCAGTAGCCACGACAGCTACCTTTATTTGTTTACCATCAACTGTTATAGTGGCTCTTTTAATGCCTTCCATCCCACGGACTTGTTCAAACTCAAGTCTGTCTAAATCCTGTCCATGAATGGTAGCCACTGCTGTGCGTAGTGCTGATTCCATGACTCCGCCCGACGCGCCATAAATTGCGGCTGCGCCTGAATATTCACCAAAGCTATCAATTTCTTGAGGATTGATGGTATTCAAGTCAATCCGGTTTTTCTTCAACATAGCTGCTGTTTCTCTGGCAGTTAATACATAGTCGACAGGATACATGCCGTCAATCTTTAGTTTTTCATGACGGGCCTCATATTTTTTAGAGGTACATGGCATGATAGATACAACCACAATCTTCTTGGGTTCAGTACCCGTTTTTTCTGCCCACCAAGTTTTATAAGCACCACCAGAATGGATTTGAGGTGATCGAGCGGTGGTGAGATGGGGTAACATTTCTGGATAATAAAATTCGATAAATTTAACCCAACCGGGGCAACAGGAAGTAAACATTGGTAATACGCCATTATTAGTGATACGGTCTACCAATTCATCTGCTTCAACAATGGTGGTTATGTCGGCACCCATATTGACATCAAAGACATAATCAAACCCCATTTGTTTGAAGGCAGCTGTAAGTTGTTTTTCAAGATTTGTGCCGGGTTTAAAGCCAAAAGATTCACCGATACTTACCCGGACTGAAGGAGCCATCTGTACAATAACAACTTTATCAGGATCAGCAATAGCAGCCTCAACATCGGTAAGAGAATATTGCTCACGGGCAGCTGCCACCGGGCAATGGACTGTGCATTGACCACAATAAATACAATCAATATTCGGATCATCGGTCGGAGCAATTCGGTTGTCTGTCCCCTTCCCTTTTAGCTGAAGATAGCCTATGCCGATATCGTCACAGGCTTTGACACATTGGTTGCAGGCAATACATACATTGGGATCAAGCTCTGCAGCTTGAGCCATGGGATGAATGGGGAATTTATCAGTTAATTCTTGATGAAGTCTGGGATTAACTCTATCCTTAACAACTGAATCCATGACAGCACAAATTGTACCGCGAGGACATGTAGCACAATGGAATTTATGTTGGCGGAGTAATAGTTCAATGTTGGTTTTGCGAAGAGCAGTAGCTTCAGTGGTGTGACTGTTTACTTCCAACCCTTCGGTAGCAATGAGCGTGCAAGAGGTGACCACTTCACCTGCTTTGACATCGGTATTTTCTCCGGGATTAACCACTTCTACGAGGCAAGCACGGCAATTTGCCTCAACTTCTTGATCTTCGTGATAACAAAAATGAGGGATATATATACCATTATCAGTAGCAATTTTTAAGACCGGTTCTTTCGATTGAGTAACGCAACTATGACCATCAATAATGATATTCATGTGTTTCCTCCCATTATCTCTAAATTGATTATATATAGATTGCATAGAAACAATATAGGGTGTAAAACATGAGAAGATTTTCTTGGAGTGGTGAAAAAAATCTTCCCTGAGTTTATGTTGGGTGAAGATTGAAGATGTTATGCGACTGTTTCGAGATATTGTGATATCTCGGTATAAATATTGTCAGAAATTAATCCTTTGTCATGAAGCATTTCAATGATGTCTTTAAAAGCAAATATTGAATGCAATGTACATCCAATTTCGCTTAATGCTTCACGACTCCCCATTTCCCTATCCACCGCAACGATTACATCGGTGACAATCAATCTATTTTGCCGGAGGATTTTGACGATTTCGACAATACTTCCTCCTGTGGAGGCGACGTCTTCCACCACTATGACATTCTGACCTTCGGTGTAGCTACCGTCAATTTGATTGCCCGTTCCATGATCCTTAGCTTCTTTTCGAGGCACGATCAGTGGTTTGCCACTAAAGATAGAGAGGACCGTGGCAAGCGGGGTGGCGCCATGGGGGACTGGGGCAATCAAGTCATATGCGAAATCTTCTATTACCTGCTGGGCAGCAAGAGCAATTTCCTGAAGAACTGCGGGATGTGAAATAGCTTTCCTCAGATCCATATAGACGGGGGATGTTTTACCCGACTTTAGCTTAAATGTTCTGCCCGTTTTTACGCACCCGATATCATGTAGAGATACCGCAAGCATCTCTTGATCAGTTTCTCGTTTTTTAGGATTTTTTTGTGCCTTGTTATATATCGCCAGGATCTCTTCCTTATAGTTGGCAGCCGTTGCTTCAGGGTCAATTGAATCTGAAATTGCACCTGACACGTTGATGATAAAACCAAAGCCGTCGTTGGGATTGTATGCCATGCCCGCTTTGATTGCTGCTTCAAGATCTCCTTGTTGCTTGCCGATGCCGGGGACAAGAAATGTTGCTGATGGGGCGTTGTGGCGTATCTTGGCAATATCGCTCGGGTAGGTTGCTCCTGCAACAAACCCCAGGTTGGGATTGTTCCAGCTTAAGCCCATTTCCGCAACTCGGATGAAAAGAGGTTTGCCATTGCAGTTTAAATCCTGTAGGTCGCGTGCGGATTTATTGCTAGTCCTGCAAAGCATAAAAATACCTTTTTCTGGTCTGAAAAATGGTGAAAAGGTATCTTTGCCCAGATACGGATTCAACGTTACAGCATCGGCTTTATAAAAGTCAAAAACTTCTTCTGCATATGCTTCTGAGGTAGCCCCGATATCACCACGCTTCGCATCTAGGATTACCGGCAGGTTGCGAGCGTGTATCATCTTGATTATTTCGATGAGAATTTCCATCCTTGTTGGACCTCCTGCTTCGAAGAAGGCGATATTTGGTTTGAACACTGCTGCATGTTTAGTAGTTTTTTCAATTAGTTCTCCAAGAAATTTGAGATTACATTGTTCTTCTCCTTTCGGATCTAAACCAATACATAGTGGTGACTTTGATTCTCTCAGCGTATCGAAAAAGGTAGTCATTTTAACCTCCATAGATTTGCCCTTTTCATCATAGTCTAGTTGTTGTTCTATTTATACGTTTGAAGTTGGAAGACATCGTCGCATCGATGAGATTTGAATGTCTGGATTACAGGGAATGATCATTGATCCTTCTTCAACTGTGATCGCAATGTTTCCAACTCTTCCCCCTCTTTCTAGGATGAGATTTGCACCAGGGTTTATGACGATGCAGAATAGATCGCCAGTAGTAACAGTATGCTCATTTGGTTTTTTATCAACAAATCCATAGTCTGGCTTTATGATTAATTTTTCTTCAAGGGTGATGGTTTGTTTAGCTTCAATAAATCGAGTGAGAAATTGAAGTATTTCCTGTGGAGAGAAATAAACTGATGCCTCGTCGCTTAATGGAGAGCCGAGGATTTTGGCATATAAAATATATGCATTGTTTTCTGATGTAATATCTTTATGATTTTTGCGTAAATTAAGTAAAGAGACCAACCGTGCAATTGCTGAATTTCTTCCATCATGAAGGGTATGGAAGTTTTCCTTAACATTATCTAATGCATATTTTGTAGCCGAGATTATTGATCTACAACCAAGTTTTGCTAATGTGGCATATGTATCTCTAGGGTATGGAGCATGAGGCATTTTTGTGTAGAGGTTTTCCGGATGATACCCAGGGGTTAAAGATAAGCTACTAGTCAAACGCCACTCATCACCGTACTCAGCCAATTCTTTGATGGACACATCGTACACGGAACCATCATTTTCTGGAATAATTCTACGACAGTTCTCAATCTCTTTTGGCATATACATACCATCTACTACTTGTTGATTTGATTATACGCCGAACTATCTGATTAATTTTGCAATGATTGGCAAATGATCAGATCCCAAGACATCAAGCTTTTTGATTGAGGTACAACTAAATCCTTTTGTCCAAATGTAATCAAGTTTTTTCTGGATGTGAATGTTGCAGCCTTTAATAATCGCTTTAAGGATAGGATTAGCTTTGTCAAAGTTTGTTCGAAAAATATCCGCGGTCCAACCTATATTTTCTGAAATATCTTTGTAATTTGGCCCAAACAATGTTTGTATAGAATTGACTTCTTTTCCACTTTGTCTTAAATCAAAGGTGTTGAAATCGCCACAAACTATAGAATAGAAAAGGTTTTGGTTTAATGTATTCAAAATAAATGATAATTGCTTCTGTCGTTGTTTTGATCCACCAACGTGATCCAAATGAATATTTGCGATTTGAAAATCATGTTCTTGGAAATTGAAGGTGCTGACAATTGATCGTCTTTGAAAGATTGAGTCATCTCCAGCAAGAAGTTTGGAAAATAGTGATTCATGAAAAGATAATTTGTGATTGATTGGTAAATTAATGCGCGTATTCTTTGTCGATTTGAGAATTTGGTTATTCCAAATAGTTGCCGTGCCCATGTTTGACCAAGAAAAACCATTTCCTAGGTGCGTAAAGGAGGACCAATTTTTGCCAAGATGACTAAGTAATTTTTCTATGAGAAAGTCACCTTTTGCATAGCGGGTTACTTCTTGAAGACAGATGAGGGAAGCATGTTCTTTTTCAATGATGCATTCAATATTGTTAATTATCTGATTTTGATCTTGGCAAAAATGGGTGTTGTATGTTGAGATAACAAGAGAATTTTTATTAGACATGAAGTTAGTATAATGGAAAATATGAAAATCAATTACAAAAAATTGTTAAGGCCGGGAAATGGGGCGGCAGATATTACTCCCCTTCTGGGTAATGGAGCAGCATTTCATCAATTGATTAGTGATCTCATGGGATTATTTGGATGCATTCATGTTGATAAAGTAGCTGCAGTTGAAGGCCGAGGGTTTCTGCTTGGGTCGGCTGTTGCTGCTGGTTTGCATGCAGGTATTATCCCCATTCGTGCAAAAGGTAAATTGAAAAATCAAACGTACTCAGAAACATTTATTGATTATTCTGGGAAAGAAAAGACATTGGAGATTCATACAGATGCGATTATTCCGAGAGAAACGATTGTCATTATTGATGATTGGATAGAAACAGGGGCAACGGTAAAGGCGACAATTCGATTAATTGAACAATGTGGCGGACACATTGTGGGGATTGGTGCGTTTATGGATGATTCGAGAGATGAGCTGAAAGAAGAACTCAGAGAATATACCTATCGATATATTGAGCAGGTTAAACCTGAAGATAGTTTTTAGAGATTTTGTACGATAGAAAATTTGAAGTGAGATGGAAAAATAGGCGTTGGAGCGGCATCATTATTTATTTGGTAATGACACCATTTGCCTTGCTTTTCGCATTTTATTAAGCCGCTGCTTAAAAGGATTTTCATGTGGTAACTTAGCGTCGGCTGTGTGAATTTAAACTCCTCGAGGATTTTGCATGCGCAAAGCTCCCCGTTCT
>CAZKZW010000017.1:0-10392 GCA_964557365.1 uncultured Pseudomonadales bacterium
TCAAATGAGAGTAACGATCCACCCGCAACTGTAACACCGGCAACTTCTCCACGAGAGGTTTGATTGAGGAGGGGGGTATATGTCAGTGAACTACTGCTAGAAGCATTCGTTGGAGATTGTGTTTCAATGTACTCAAGAGTTTGTTGTTGGTTTAAGGATGTTGTTTTTGTTTTATCTAAATCTACAGATTGAAGGGGGATACCTGGTTTCGAACCAGAGAGAGAAAACAAAAAGATGGGTAATGCCACGAGAATAAACGGAAGTATTCCCAAAAGTGGGGTAAGTAAGGCAGGAAAACCAAGTTTAAGAAGCTGTTCTGTTGGTTTCCTAGGAATTTTTTGTTCAGGTTCAGAGGTGGAGACTGGTAGAGTAGGGGAAACAGTTTTTTTGGTTAATGAGGGTAAGTGAGATTTGATGTAGTCGATTGTTTCTGGGGTGAAAACGCGGCGATTAAGTCTGTCGCGAGATATCATGACTTTGTTTACTTCATCTAGGCGGCGAAGTGTTTTTGGAGACACGCCAATAGTCTTGGCGGCTTCAGAAATGAGGGGGTAGCTGTTGGGAGCAATGACGGACCCGGGAAGGGGTTTGTACTTTCGGTCACTAAGTGCGTCCAATTCAACTTCGGTGTATACGCGCTGATTAAATTTGTTACGTGCCGGTTGAATGAGTCCAGAATCTTCCCAGCGGCGCAAGGTTTTGGTTGAAACATTTAGTTTAACCGCAGCTTCACCGATGGAAAGCAATTTTGGAGAGTTAGTAATACTTTTTGACATGATATTTTCGCGCTTTTATAGGTCTTGGACATTCATCGAGTAGGGAAAGTGTTTGTCCAACTTCATTAAGACATAAATGGGTGAGAGGCGCAATAGTAATTTTTAAAAATGTACCAGAGGTGATCGGAAAAATGTGCACAATGGGAGAAATGCTGTGTACAAAATATTCACGGTTACACATAAAAGGGTTGATTGACGGTCGGTAATCAGGCTATTTCGGGTCTAAATGGATTTAATGGGAACTGTAACGGGGTATAAACATCACTTGGTATACGTAATTTTTAACAAAGAAAATAATGATTCGGAAATAATTGTTTTTGCGGTAATTAATTACCTTCTTTTTGAGTGATATTTTATTACCGCAACTCATTTCACTGGCTATTAACACGATTATATTTATATAGGTTATGCCTCGTTTAAGAAACATATTTGATACATTTGCGGTAAATAACATGTTTTATTCACCGTATTTCATGCGTTATATGTGAAGCTAAGGTGCAGATGAAGTTGATATCAGCTAGAATGAATATATGAGGCGTTATTGTTCATATATTGTTGCGCTTGTTTCTACCTGTTGTTTAATTACACAAGTGGACGCCAAGGGAGTGGCAGCTTATCTGGAGCGACCATCTTATGAACAAAATCCAGAGTTTATCTGGTATGTTCCTGCAGGATCAGAAGTGTATGTGATCGATGATCATGAGACAGTCCAGGCAGCTTTGCTCGATGACGGTAAGGGTATGATTATTACCGCACTGCAGAAACCAGATGTGAATTCATCTAATCTTGCAGTATTCTATAGTGATGGAACCGGAATATCTTCACGCACTGACATAGATTTTTCACAGTCAAACACCCCAATGCTATTGCCACCGACTATATATGGTATACCAAACATCAACGGTCAAAACGGAGCTTTGGGTTTTGTTGGTAAGTCGTTTCCGAAATCAACAGTTAACTTAGAAATAGCTTTATACACCAACGAAAAGAAAACATATAAAATATTAGCAAATGACAAAGGAGAGTGGCAAATTTCACCACCTTTATTGCTACCAGGCAGACACCAGGCTAGAGCATATGCTGAATTTCAAGGAGTACATAGTGGTTGGTCACAAACGATATCAATCACTATTTTAGCCCCTACAGATCAATTTATTCAGGATTTAGGGAGTGGAACAAGGCAATCAATCGATAGAGTTATTGAAGGATTGCCTTCTCCGGTTAGAAAAGTTGCCCAGGAAGTTGATAAACAATCTGAATTTACCTCAAAATATTTATTCCCAACACTCTTAACGGTATCGGCACTCGTTCAATCAGGAGTTGTGGCGCAAAATGCACTTTACTTGCTGTTTCAAGCTTTAATGGTGATTGGACAGTTCTTGGGTATTATAAAAAAGCGACAACCGATTGGTATTATTTATGATGCGGTTACGAAAATGCCTTTAGGAAGAGCAATTGTCCGTTTGTATGATGCTGATACTCACCAACTTATCGAGACAGATGTGACTTCTGCCTCTGGTGTATTCTCATTCATGCCGAAAGAAGGATATTATTATTTACGTGTATCCAAACCTGGATATGTATATCCAAGTCAATTAGTACTTACCAAAAGAGATGGTAGATTTGATAATGTTTACTCTGGTGGAGATATTCATGTTACCTCAGGTGATGCGGTAATTTCAGTAGCAGTACCGATGGATCCTGAAGCCTATCAGGAGGCTCTAGGACAGCGATTCAAGCGCTTGTGGCAGCGTTGGTTTGAACCAGTCAATATGTGGTTGATGTGGTTTGGTTTTTTCTTAGCGATTTTATCCTACTCTCGTCAGTCTACCAGGCTAAATTTCGTTATTTTGTGGTTTTATGTAGGAGGCTTAATTTATTTCTGGCAATCGGGTAGAAAGATAAAACGAGAATATGGAATGGTAGTAAACACCTCTGGTAGGCCACTCTCTGGAGTAGAACTAAACCTGATTGACGTGGAGTATAACCGTTTGGTGTCCAGGCGAGTAAGTGATAACAATGGCAGATATCAGTTTATGGCTCCTCCAGGCAGATATCAGATAAAGATGGTCACTCCCGCATACGAGATGATGACGAAAACAAAGACTGCGTACCAGGGAGAAGAGCTCCGAGTACTTGGGGAAAGGGGTCAAGCAAAGCATTTGATCCCCAAAATTATTGTAAAAAACGCGAAATAATCAATCTTTTTCTTCGATTAACCTTTTTGCGATGCTCGCTCCTTTCGCCGACACGAAATCGGCTCAGATCCTGCGCTTCTAAAAAGGTTAATCTGTAGAAATTTCCCTACAGGTTAAATATTGGGGTGCCGGTCATCTCTTGAGGTATTTCTATATTGCAGATCTGGAGTAGAGTGGGGGCGACATCAGCCAAAATACCCGTCGCCGGACTGTTGGAGCCCACTTTTTGATTGGGCGCTTCTTGGCGGTGCCAGGCGAAAGATGCCACAATAAAGGGAACAGGATTGATGGAGTGCTCCTTGCTTACCTCTTTTGTCTTGGGATCAAACATCAATTCTGCATTTCCATGATCTGCAGTGAGGGCAAAAATGCCATTTTTTCTGAGGATGGCGTTGGCGAGTCGATTAATTTCTTGATCTAGAGTAGCAACTGCCTGACAGGTGGCTTGATAGTTGCCAGTGTGTCCGATCATGTCTGCGTTGGCATAATTGACCACAAAACAGCTATATTGATCCAGTTTGATTGCCTCGAGTGCAGCGTCGGTTACCCCCTTTGCAGACATCTCCGGATGGTTCACAAATTCATTGGGAGGATATGACTTCACTGATTGGTGGTGTTCATTGGCGAGTGCTAACTCTCTACCACCATTAAAAAAGTACGTTACATGGGCAGTTTTTTCTGTTTCAGCTACATGGTATTGGGCAAACCCAGCTTTTTCGATAATATCTGCAAAACAATTGGCTGTACTCTCTGGTGGAAAGGCCACATCAACGGGTAAACCAGTTTCGTACTGAGTCATGGTGGTCATATGCAGATTTTGGAGGATTTTTTTGCGGGCGAAACCCATAAAGAGGGGTTCAGACAAGGTTTGGGTGATTTGCCGAGCTCGGTCTTCCCGGTAATTGGAAAAAATTATTGCGTCGTTGTCGTCTACTATTCCGCTAGCGTCGAGAAGGGTGGGGGGGATATGTTCATCATCTTTGCCCTGATCATAATACGCCTTGACCACCTCAAGTGGGGATTGTTTTGTTTCTCCTGCTCCCAGGCCAAGAATGGTGTTGTAGTATTGTTCGATGAGCGACCAATTTTGATTTCTGTCCATGGCGGTTTCTCGACCAGCAATAGAGACGAATCGACCTAAACCATACTGCTTGATGGCCTGATTAATTTTCTCGAGAAAGATGGGCGAATCATGGGGTCCCGCATCGCGGCCATCAGTAATCAGGTGGAGACAAACATTTTTTATACCTTGGATTGAGGCGAAATGAATCAATTCAAGATAGTGATCCAGATGTGCGTGGACGCCCGTAGCCGAGATCATGCCCATGATATGAAGCTTACTATTGTTCGTTTTTACGTGGTTAGCGGCTTTGAGGAGAGCGGCATTCTCAAAAAATGATTTTTCTGCGATGCTTAGGTTAATTCTTGCTAGATGTTGTAGTAGCACCCGACCGGTCCCGATGCTAAGATGGCCGACCTCTGAGTTTCCAGGCTGGCCAAAGTCCAAACCCACCTCTTCTTCGGCTGCTTTGATGAGCGTGTGGGGGTAGTGACTCCACAAATAATCCAACGTTGGAGTGTTGGTGTTGGCAATTGCATTTCCTTCAATTTGAGTGGAGTAACCAAAGCCATCCAAAATGCATAAACAAATGGGAGCTTTGACTGACATGCGATGTGGCATGGTTTCAGAATAGCATGGAACGGGTGAAATTCGCCATTTTAATGGCTTTGGAAAATAGAAAGTAGTTCAAGATACATAATTATTCATTTTTCTCTGTTATTCCATGTGAATGATTTTCATATATGGATTTTGTTTGGATAAATTGAAAGATAAATTGTCGTTTTTCATCGAGTGATCTGTCTGGTGGGGTGGGGTTGACATGTGATTTGCAAAATTGTTAGGGTGGTAATTAGTTATTATTAACGATGGCGAAGCTCCTGTTGTTTTACTAGGACAGTCTTTTAGCCGCTTTGTGGATAAGATAACCGGGGTCAAGCTGCCTGCCCTCTCCGGTTATCTTTCGTGGGATCTGTGAAAATTATTCTCGTTGAGTGTGCGGTAATAAATGTGGGTTTTTGCTTCAACTTGTGCGTTAAAAAAGCGTGTGTCCACCAGATGTAGAAGATGTCTTTTTTAATGATTAAAAGACGGCAATATTGTCAGATGTGGGGATAGACTGATACAGATTAAAATATGCATATATACATGATATATCATTCTATTTCATAGTATTCATATGTTCACTTTTTTTGAAGGCGTCAAATACCCGAAGGAATGAATGATCAAATGGAGACCTGTGAGTTGGATAACGAAAGGCTAACTGCCTGTTGATTGGAGTGAAGCGGTTTTGGTTAAGAAGGCGATTTATAGCTAGCAACTTAGAAATTGAAAGAAGGTCGAATGAATTCACACAAATAGTGCGGAGAATAACAATGGCGGTTTGTACTATTCTGCGTTATTGTTTTTGGTACTCGTTGATTCACACAATGCGTGCGGAAATGGGCTGGATTGTGATGTGACAAAATTTGATTGCAAAGCTGTATATTTCAAAAAGGGCGAAGAGCTGTTGTTGTATGAAAGGTTTTGAAAGTGATGATTGCTTGTTTGGGGAACGTTTTTTTGAGAGCAACTCATAAGCTAAACAATATTGCCCCTTTTAGAGGTTGGGTACGGAAAAAAAAGCCGTTTATGACGATTTTACGAGGTCGGTTTTTGTGATAGAGTACATCCAGGCAAACCACCTCTGGAATGATATCATTTGATATAGTTTAAGGGTGAGTACATTAAAACCATTTTTTTAATCAATAATTACCAGATGTAATCTATAAAATATACAGATATATCTATCTATTTATTTTGATGTTATCTGTAGCGGTCATTGACCCCGAGTGCAAGTGGTTTTTTATCTGGATGTTTGATGAGAAAAATGAGACAAGATCGATGCGTAAAAACAAATATTATTAATACAATTTAGCTTGATACATACATATAAAGAATAATTATGACAGCTTGGCTTAAACCAGCACGATTGGGGATCGATTTAGGAACGGCAAATTCGTTGGTTTGGGTGGTGGGTAAGGGATTGGTACTCGATGAACCAACCGTGGTGGCAGTGTCGCTTCGAGATAAAAAAGTGTTGGCGGTTGGGCATGAGGCTCGAGAAATGTTGGGTCGTACGCCTGGAAACATCATTGCTACCAGGCCAATGCGAGATGGGGTAATTGCTGATTATGCGGTAACGGAAGCGATGTTGAAATACTTTATCCGTCGGGTAATGGGTACGAATTTCTTGATAAAACCAGAGGTGATGATTTGTGTTGCAGCAGGATGTACTCAAGTAGAGCGACGCGCGGTGTTGGATGCCACGATTGCGGCGGGGGCTCGATCTGCCTATTTGATCGATGAACCTCTGGCGGCAGCGATCGGTGCGCATGTGCCAATTGCGGAAGCATCGGGCAATATGGTGTTGGATGTTGGCGGGGGTGCAGCTGAAGCAGCGGTGATTTCTTTGGGTGGAGTGGTGGTGGTCAAGAGTATTCGGGTGGGTGGCAGCCGATTAGATGAAGCAATTATTGATTGGGCTCGGCGGAAATACAACTTATCTATCGGAGAAAAAACGGCTGAACAGGTGAAAATGATGATTGGTTCAGCGATGGATATCCCTGAGCGACAAGCATTACGGGTAAAAGGTCGCGATATGGTAACAGGCATGCCTCGAGAGATCGAATTGGGATCAAATGATGTAACTGCAGCAATAGCTCGACCTGTCCAGCAAATTGTGAGAATGGTTAAGGACGTATTAGAGGAGGTCCCGCCAGAATTAGCAGCGGACATTATTGATAAAGGAATTTTGATGAGTGGAGGAACATCTCAGTTGTTGAATTTGGATCGGCTGCTGACACAGGAAACGGGAGTCCCTTGTCATGTCGGTGAAGAACCAATGTTGAATGTGGTGAAAGGTGCGGGGGTGGCGCTGGAACATTTGGATTTGTATCGTCGGGCGTTGGGAAAACGATAATTTTGGTGTGAATTTCTTTTGAGTACATTGTGGGTAATTTTAGCCAATAGTGGTTTTTATCATTTTTTGTTCGTTTTTTGACTGAAGAGAACTATAGTATGTGAATTATATGTATCTATTTTATGGTTCATAATTTTATAAATGTATATATATTTTAATCTAGTGTATGGCTCTATTTATATGAGTAATAATATTATTCAATAAATATAAAATGATAATTTTTAATTATTAAAATATAAGTCCTGTAATATATTATTTAATTGCCGATTATGACGCAAAAATGCGGGATTTAACGGATGAATGAGGGGGAATGACTTGCAGTGGTTTTTGTGCACAAATTGTGGAAAAGATTGACAGATAGCGGATAGGTTTGAGGGTATAGGGATAGGGTTTAGTAGGAAAAAAATAAAACAGCGCATGCTTTGGTACACTACGGCTATGGCAGTTTCGCTAATGAAAATATCGTTTACCCATTTGTCACTTTCCGACGCAGTGGCCGCCGTCACAGAACGTATTGCGCAAAAGCGCTACGATATGCCGCTGACGGTGTTTACACCAAACACTGAGCAATTAATGCAAGCTCGGAATGATGAGACGTTTTTAAAGGTTTTAGCTGCGAGCGATATGCGGGTGCCCGATGCGGTAGGTTTGACGAAAGCGGATTGGTGGCGGGCGTTCGTGACGGGACGACCTTGGTTGATGCGCGAGCGAGTGGCGGGAGTAGACCTTGCTGAAGCTTTGCTTGTTCGCGCCGCACAGCAGGGTTGGAAAGTGGTATTGGTGGGAGGAATGAGTACTATTGCGGGTACAGCAGCCGACAACCTGAAAAAACGATTACACGGGCTTGACGTGGTGGGATTGGAAATGGGGAAGTTGGAATTTAGAAATGGAATGTTGGAAGAAGATGAGGTATCTCGAAAAGCAATTGCTGAAATCCAGAAATTAAAACCCGATATTGTGTTGGTGGGGCTGGGAGCGCCAAAGCAGGAATTGTGGGTCACGAGTCACAAGGACGAGTTACCGGTTCAAGTGATGATGGTGGTGGGTGGGGCGATTGATATGTGGGCGGGAAAAGTGCGGCGGGCACCACAGTGGATGCGATCAATGGGTTTGGAATGGCTATGGCGACTCGCACAAGAACCGTGGCGATTCGGTCGTCAGTTACGATTGATTAAATTCATGTGGTTGGTACTTTGGGGAAAGTGGTAAAAAAATAACATCTCGAAGTGGTTTTATTGTCCAAAAAGTGGACCCGATCGGAAGAAGGGGTCCACTAAGGACGAGTGAACAAACGTTTATGATGATGGGGTTGGAGATAAGTTTTTTAGAAAATCGTCAATGAAAAAACGCCTAATTTGTTCAGCTGATTGATCCTGAACCTGCTTCAGATTGAAGGGGGATGCGTAGTTGGTACAAGCGTTTGGGATAACATCTAATCTATCGGCCTGGTTTTTAACTTCAACAATCTCTGTACTGTCATTTGTTTGCAGCGTGATGAGGCCTGCAGGGTACGGTTGTATGTGGTCAATTTCAATGTATGTCGTCGTCGCTATTGGATCATTGGGATCAAATACGGGCAATGTTACTGTAAAAGCACATTGAGATTTAATGCATTTGATGGGCCGATTTACAACGGGAATTTCCTGAGGAAATGTCACAATAACATTTGTTTCTGAGGGTGTTACATTTACCACGTTGATGATGAATGTACTGACCATGTAGCTGATACTCAGCTCTGGGCAATTTGGTACATAATTGGCTGGGGCAGCACAACTGGTCAGTAATACGAATAGCATCACATTGCACAACATCAAGATTTTTTTCATTCTCTATCCTTTTTTTGGTATCTGGGGTGGATTTTGGAATATCTGATTCACACACTTCGAGATGTTAAAAATGCTTGTTTAAAAACCGAAACATCATAAACCGGTGAGGGAATATGGGAACAGTTTAAAATCTTATGGGATATTGTATCAGATCAAGTCAAGGGAAAAAAGAAAAAACCATCCCAAAACACTGTAAAAAACTGCGGTAAAGGGCAGACCTTTTTTTTAGGAGATCTGCCCTATTACAGCACTGCGACACAAATATGAGGGATGTCACAGTCGATGTGGCTAAATCAGGTGAAAAATGATGTAGAGTGATCCAGAAATAACAAAGATTTCAAGATCTAGTAACAGTATGAACAACGGTAGTTCGTTTTTGCGTTTCTGCTCCATTTTCTTTATCTTTCTGAATTCCAAGGGAATTTTTATCAATATCCTTATCGTCATATTTATTTTTTGAAAGGCGTGCTTCCCATCGATTAAGACCGGGAACGGTAAGAATGAGGATGAATACGATTGTGACAACGATAATGATTAGGACAACTCCTGTTTCAGACATAATTCTCCTTAAAAAATGGTGTTTGGGATGGTTTTTCAAAGAGCGTGGTTTTCTGCTCTTTGAGTTGGGGTAATAAGGGTTTGCACAGCGTGTGCGCAAAAAAGCAGCAAGAATAACCAGGCGCGTATTGTAGCACTGGAAAAGGGGAAATTAAAGAGTTATAGGATCTACGATTCGTCTTGAAGATTCATACCCAGGAGATAGAGGACTTGGTCTTTTTTGTAGCGACGATCACCTCTGGAGTTGATACGGATAGCGGGAAGTTTGCCGCGAGTGCCCCAGCGTTTGATGGTGAGGGGGGAGACGCGCAAAATGGTAGCCACTTCACGGACGGTGAGCAAATCGGGGAGATTATTTAAATCTAATTTTAACGGTGATTTGATAGACTGGTTATCATTTTGATTCATTTTGATATATCTTTCCGGCAGGTCGCGTAGTGGATTAACTGAGACAAAGCGTATCAAATGAGAGGAAATACGGTCAATGGGGAAACTGTGATTTGATCCACTAGTATGTTTTTTGATGTATAAATATGTTTATTGATATATTCATCCAAATGATCTGAATTGATATACTGTTATGTCTATTTATCTATTTAATAAAAATGGATAGAAAAAGGCAGTTACAAAAAATCCCCCTATGCATAAAGCTTTGGGGGACTATTTTTTATAGAAATGAAATTATTTGGCTTTTTTGGGAGCGATATTGTGGTATTGGGGAGGGTTGGGGGTAGCCAGGTCCAATTGAGCGACAGGGAGGGTTTTGGTGGCACTGTGGCGGGCTTGGATCTCCTGATTCATTTGGGTTAAGTAGCTCGCAGCAAAGACCATCAGAGAGGCAAAGACGCTAACGGTGACGAAAAAGAAGAAGTCGGCATCCCGCTTCTTGGCAGCAGCTGTACTCAGCTTGTTGGCTGACGCAACTTTGATTTTCTTGGGCATAGGTAAAGTTCCTTCAAAACGATATTGGTACACTTCCAGCGTAGCGGAAAGTGGAATGATGGTCAAGTAAGAC
>CAZKZW010000017.1:10402-11774 GCA_964557365.1 uncultured Pseudomonadales bacterium
CGACAGGAAGGGCTTTGGCGGCATTTCGACGTGCCTGAGTCTCTTTATTCATTTGGGTCAGATAACTCGCTGCAAAGACCATCAGGGAGGCAAAGACACCAACGGTGACGAAGAAAAAGAAATCGGCGTCACGTTTTTTGGCAGCAGCACTTTGCTTGTTGGCTGCCACAACTTTGGTTTTCTTGGGCATAGACATAGTTCCTTTTGAATGTATTGGTACACTTCCAGCGTAGCGGAAAGTGGAATGATGGTCAAGTAAGACGAGAATATAACAAAAACCCCCGGGGATACCGGGGGTTTTGAATTTCAAATTGAAGAATTGAATTATTTCAGTTCGACAGTGGCACCGGCTTCGACCAATTTGGCCTTAGCAGCGTCAGCTTCTTCTTTTTTGACACCTTCGAGGATTGCTTTGGGAGCAGCTTCGACGACATTTTTGGCTTCAACTAATCCGAGGGATTGGTTGATTTCGCGGACGGCTTTGATGACAGCAATTTTGTTGGCACCAGCGGCGGTCAGGACGACGTCGAATTCAGTTTTCTCTTCGACAGCTTCAGCAGCAGCGGCGGGGCCGGCAACAGCGACAGCGACGGGAGCAGCGGCGGAAACGCCAAACTTCTCTTCGAGGGCTTTTACTAATTCTGCGAGATCGAGAACACTCATTTTCTCGACTTCTTCAATGATCTTGGCAACTTTGGTTGAAACGTCTGCCATAGGGTTTTCTCCTTTTATTTTTATTATTGTTTTTCTAATTATTAATTGGATTTTTCTTTTTGTTGTTTAACTGCGTCAAGGGCACGGACCAAGCCAGTGAGGTTGCCTTGAAGGACGTTGTGGAAGCCTTGGAGAGGGGACATGAGTCGAACCACAACCATAGTGAGTAATTCTTGGCGGCCAGGTAGTTTAGCCAGGGCTTCTACGTCTTTGGCGGACATAACTTTGTCGGTGGCTTCACCTTCAGCCATCAAGACTCCGACTTTAGTTTTAACCACATCGTGATCCTTGGCGAAGGTCATTAGAGTTTTGGTCGCGGCAACAGCATCGTCGTAGCCAAAGAGGACAGCAGAAGGGCCATTGAGAGCGGCGTCCAGATCTTCTGAGAGATCTTTCATGCGTTCTTTGAGGGCGATTTTGACTAAACGGTTTTTCAAGACATTTAATTCAGCACCAGATGCTTTGAGAGCGGCCCGGAATTTGACTTGATCTTTAACGTTTAAGCCTTGGTACTCTACCAAGATAACGGTTTTGGATCGAGTGATTTTGTCACTGATATCTTTTAGTAGGTCGACGTTTTGTTGACTCGGCATAAATTACTCCTATAAATACAAAAAATGCCTCACCTGCCCGGACTTTTGCCGCGGCTGCCGCAAAC
>CAZKZW010000017.1:11784-18836 GCA_964557365.1 uncultured Pseudomonadales bacterium
AAAATGCCTCACAAAGGAGGCGGCAAAAACCACAAATTGGTTTTGATTGTTGGCCTCGGTAGGACTTGTTTGTATGCCTACTGTCTTTGGACAGAGGGAATTGTATCAGAAAATATGGAATTACACAAACGGGAGAGACTTTGGAGAAAACCTCTCCCGTTTGCTATTGTTTGCCAGTACGACGTTTTTTAGATGACTAAGCAATAAGTCAACAAGGCTTAACGTGTTGGCGGGTTACAACGTTCTTTTATTAGGGGGGGGATTTGGGGGAGAATCCATTTTGGATTGAATCGGTGATTCAAGAGGAGAAGGTTCAAGTCTTTGCATGATTCCTCATGGATTAGGGGGATAGAAACGTGTTGTAAGTGAAGGTGCTCGCAGAACAGGCAGGACAAATTTACGTTGTTTTTTTACAACTTCTTTGGTGTTTGTTTACCGTCTTTTTGGCTTGTCTCCTTTTTTGTGGTTTGGGTGAAGGGGTCTGAAGGGTGTTTTTGGGACATCTGGCGCAAAAATCTGGATCTGTTCCAAATTTACATGGACATATGTCTGGCATTAGACGCTCCTTACGCGGGGGAATTGGGATTGGATGTGAGAAAGCCTGTTAAGCTGCGATACGTTGGATAATACTGCAAGACAGATTAAAGTAGCAAGGACTTTTTGGAGAATGAATTAGTTGGCGATGTGGAGATGTGTTTCGAGAGCGGTAATTCTGTCTTCATGATCTTCAAGTTGATCTTTATGTCCTTGCATCATGGTCATATTATCTCGAATGTTTTGAAGTTCACCAACAACCTTGTCCATAACATTCATGACTTTATTGTATTTTTTGTCCAAACGAGATTCCATGGCCTCCAATTTTTGATCGAGCTCAACCGAATGGACTAATCCGACAACTTTCAGATCAAGATCGTCCTTGGTAGCAAATGCTTTTAGATCGTCCTTGGTGGCAAACTTGGTATCAAGTTTATGATCCAATGCTTTTAGATCGTCCTTGGTGGCGAAGATTGTCTTTAGTTTTTTGATGTCATTGTCGGTGATCATAGCTTTTGGAGTCTATCAAAGCCGTTCCATTACCAACAATACTGAATATTTTTCCTTATTGTGCTTTGGGCAAGTTGACGAAGGGAGTGGCACCGGTCATGTATTGGGGCAATTTTCCATCCCATTTTTCAATAGCACGAAGGTCAATGACTGCAGGGTTAGCGCGCAGGGCTTCGCCTTCAATTCGTTGAGCTTCTGCTTTACCCTTGGAAGCGGCGATGGCTTGTTCCGACTCAAACTTGATTTGTTCGAGTTTGTTTCGGGCGGCCAGGGCGTTTTGTTCGGCGGTGACTTTGGCTTCGATGGCCTCGTTAAAGGATTTACTAAATTCGAAATTCACGATATTGAATTCATCCACCATGATGCCGTAATCAGTAAATTTGGTTCGAAGCGAGGTTTTGACATCTTCACGGACCGCTTCACGCTTGGTGATCAATTCTTCGGCGGTAAACTGAGCAGTGATAGCCTTGACGGCTTCTTGCATATACGGGTCGATCATGCGGGATTTATAGTCCATACCGATACTCTGGTAGACGTTGGCAACTTTGGTGGGGTCGATGTGGTAATTAAGGGCGACTTTGGAGGTGACTGTCTGGAGGTCTTTACTGGCAGCGGTAACCTCAGCTTCTTCTTTGAGAATTTTAACATCCATGGTTTTAATGGTTTCTACGAGAGGAATACGGAAATAGAGGCCTTCACCCAAGACTTTACCCGTGACAGCACCGAAGCGGAGCAAAATACCACGTTCACCCGCGCTGACGATGCCAAACGGGGAGAGAGTAGCAATGGCGACAAGGCCGATGACCCCAATGATTACAAAGGTGATGAATTTTTTAGGAAACGCAACTTCGGCCATAAGGAGCTCCATTTATCTCTATTTGTCCATAGTATAGCAGGGATACAATGGGGTTATGACAAATCCAGGCACATTGTTTGTAGTGGGGACACCCATTGGGAATCGGGAAGATATCACGCTTAGAGCACTGAAAGTATTAGCAGCCGGTGAAGTAATTGTGTGTGAGGACACTCGAGTCACTTCTCGGCTTTTATCCCTTTATGATGATCAACTATGGCAAGCGTTGGGTGGCAAGCCGAAACAACCGCATCTAGCGCGCCTCGACGAAGCGTTTGAGACGCGGATGATTCCCAAAGTGATTGATTGGCTGGAGACGGGGACCAATGTGACCTTGGTGACGGATGCAGGCATGCCGTGTGTGTCTGATCCAGGTTGGCGAGTGGTGAATGCAGTGCGGGAACAAGAACTACCCGTTGAGGTAATTCCGGGACCGACTGCTTTGACAACTGCCTTGGCAGGGGTGGGGATGGATACATCTCGGGTGTGGTTTGGGGGATTTTTACCCAAGAAAGATAAGAAGCGGAAAGACCAATATGCATGGGTACGCGAACAACTTGAACAGGAGACGATTTCGCTTGCGGTTTGGTATGAATCGCCCAATCGATTGAGAGAGACGTTAGGCGAGTTGGCAGGGTATAGGGGACAGGTAGCAGCGTGTGGTGAACTGACCAAAACACACGAACGGATTATCCGGGGGACTGTAGGAGAAGTTGTTGAACAATTGCCGAAAGAAATAAAAGGGGAATGGGTTATTGTTATGGGGAAATAGCTAGTTTGGTCCCGATGACTTCGAGGCGATCTTCGTGATCTTCAAGGGTGTCCCGATATCCAGTGGTTACCGTGATATCATCTCGTAAATCTCGAATTTCTTTCAAAATCGCATCCTTGAACTCTATGAGATCTTCTTTTGATGCGCAAGCTTTAAGGTCTTCTTTGGTGGCGAAAACAGTTTTTAATTTCTTGATATCGTTGTCGGTGATCATAGTTCGATAAACTCACTACTTGTAGGTTTGATACTAACAGTGCCTTTCCATTGATGTCTAGTTGGTAGTATTTGGGGTGGGAGAGGGCACAATGGTGGGGAGGGGAATCGGGGTAGCAGAGAGGATTTCCAGATCGGTGGTGTCGGAAATGACCATGTATTTGGTGGTTTTGTTGTAACGCCCCACAACCATAATGCGTTTGCCGACCAATTTGGCAAGGTTGATGGTGCTGGGGGCTTCCAGGGTGATCGCCTGAGAATTGGTGGTGACGAGGAAATATTTGTTATTAGCAAATTGAACTTTGCCGGTGAAGGCAGTTTCTAACCAGGGATCAGGACTGGGAGAAGGTGTGGGTGAGGCAGAGACGAGATAGGGAACAAGGATTTCGGGTACGGTGAAGCGGCCGACACCAAAGCCGGCACCAGAGAAGATGGCGACGAGAATGACGGCGGTGACAGGTTTGATTTGGAGGGTCATTTTGATACCTTCATTACCAATGAGTTTCTTCCACCAGGCTTTGATGTAGACAATGGGGTTGGTGAGTTGAAAGGAAACTAGAGGAGGAGGTGTTGAAGTGGTTGATTTCGTTTTTTCCGTGGTAATCTTGACTTCGACGGGATCGACTTGAATAGATGGTGTATTAGACTGATTATTATCAGTAGTTGTGCTTTCCATATATTTTTAGTGTAGCAGAATTGAGAAAAAAAACCTGACGGCTCAAAAAAAAGAAGAGCCGCCAGGCAAGGTTAAAAAATTCTATTCGTTACAGAACGGATGCTCCTTTGCAAACTTTTGCAGCTTTCCAAAAGAGACCAGAAGCGGTAGCCATCACCAATACAGCCATGAAGGAAAAAGCGGTGAGAAATACATCACGAACAATCAAATCTTCATTAATGCTGATATTGACGAATTTTATGAATGATATAACAGCAACGTAGCCAAACGCCACCATGAGACCATATTTTGCCCAGAGATTGGGAAAAGGACCTATGGAGATATTGAAGAATTCCATGAACCAGTTGTAGATATTTTTGTATCCCCAGCTGAAAAAAATGAAACTGAAGCCAAAGCAGGTGATGGTATATAAAGCTAAACGTGCGGCTTTTCCACCAAATATCACCATGAGTGGGATACCTATGATAGCTGGGATGAGCCAGGTGAAGGATTTCTTGAAATGGCGTTTGAAGAGATGGACTAGGGAACCGACGACGCAAAAGAAGATGATTAGACTGAAAATGTAATACATTGTTTCCTCCGGGGATTGAGATTTTTGGAAAACTGTTTTGGTTGCAAACTAAGAATTAGTATCAGTTGGGATTGGGGGGGTTTGCCTTTATAGATAAGAAAACAAGTTCTCGCGAGGATAACAATTGACAGGAACGCAGCTGTACCATGTATCATTTCGATTAATGGTATTAGATATATTCGAAACCACAAATCGGTGACTTCGTTTGCAAAAGGAGCTGCGTAAGATAGCCAAATGTTGAGGAGTGTCATCAGAAGAGCGATGGGTAATACAAACACCTGATTTTTTCTGCTGAATACATCTATGGCGGACCAAATGATCGCAGTGAAACATAACATTCCAAGAACCGAAAATACCAAAATGTACATAAAATATACTTCTGTCGTTTTTCCCTCCTTCAGGGGGATAGGGTGGGATTACGGATGAAAAATACTCCGTATTGAATAGAATTTGTTAAGGTGTGAATTCACCTTAACAAAAGACAGCGAATGTCTAAAGTTCGGTGAACTTGGGGGAGATTATATCCTATAACTATATTTTAGTCAATAAAAGCATCGGCAGAGAAGTTATGATTAGATGTGCTGATTTTCTACAACAAAACAGACAGCGTATGTCTGGAATTTTTAGTAAATACGGGGGATTTGTAATTTTCTTGCCTAGAAATATCAAAAAACCCCGCCGGAGCGGGGTTTTAATTTTAAAATAACCGTCTTTGTTTTTAGGCGTTGGAGAATTTGGAAAGGTCGACTTTGACACCAGGACTCATGGTGGCAGAGAGAGTGAGTTTGGTGATCCGGCCACTACCAACAGCTTTAACTAAGGTTTCTACGTTGGTACTAATTTCTTTAGCTTCTTGGTTAGTCTTGCCAATAATGACATGCATTAAGGGAGCTTTGCGCTCGGTCTTGACGGTGGTTTTGCCACCAGCTAATTCTTTAGCGCGTTTTTCAGGATCAGGGCTAACGGTACCATTTTTGGGGTTAGGCATCAGGCCTTTGGGACCCAAGACTTTAGCCAAGCGGGCAAGTTTAGGCATGAAACTGGGATGAGTCACCAAGACGTCAAATTCGATAGTACCAGCTTCGATTTTGGCGATCAATTCATCAGATGCGATAGCAACACGAGCCACTTTACCGGTGGAATAGGGGAAGGTGACCTCAGCGGACACTTTTTCGTCTTTGACGATGAGATCAGCCACGACACTGCCTGGGAATTTGGAATAGGATGTTTTGATGACCAATTCCACAGCTTGAGCAATAGGATAACTCTTGGTGCGGTCGACGCGGGATTTGGCAGCGTGATATTTACGACTGCGGATGTGAATGCGTTTAGCAGACTTGACTACTGGCTCACCTTCTTCGGCAGCGACGGTTTCTTCAATTGCCTCAGTCTCTTTGACACTTAGGTCTTCCATTTTGACCGACATGTCTACGGTCTTCATTTTTTGTTTTGCCATAGTGGCGATTCCTTTCTCTCCCTCATATCAGAGATGTAACTGACAGAGGTGGTAGCGAGTTATTTATATTTTGATTACTCTGACTTAACTCCCATTGACCTTGCTGTACCCTTAACCATTTGCATGGCAGATTCGAGGGTAGAAGTGTTTAAATCCGGCATTTTAGTTTTGGCAATTTCTTCTACTTGAGCTTTAGTGAGTGTGCCGACAAAATCTTTGTGAGGAGTAGCTGAACCGGCTTTTAACTTTAGTGCTTGCTTGATCATTTCGGTAACAGAAGGAAGTTTGCAGACAAAGGTGAAACTACGATCTTCAAAGATGGTAACTTCCGCAGGAATGCGCTGACCCATTTTGTCTTTGGTAGCTTCATTGTATTGCTTACAAAAATCCATGATGTTGACACCGTGTTGTCCCAAGGCGGGACCAACAGGGGGAGCAGGATTGGCTGCGCCAGCTTGTAAGTTGAGTTTTAAGATAACTTTAATTTTTTTGGCCATAAATAAATAAAGTATATGAAGTATAAATGTATGGGAGGTATGGGAAGTAACTCCCTAATATACCTTCGATACTTTCAATACTTCTACACTTTCCATACTTTGTATTTATTGAAGCGACCCCCTTCTTCCTTCAGCAAGCTCAGGACTTTGGTAGGGTCAAGTAACAGCGAGGAGTATTGTATCACAAGATGGGAGGGGTGGTTAGTTTTTGATGAATAAATTAATAATAAATTCCATGACTTTCTGAAACCAGCTGGATTTAGCGATAGTCTCTGATACAGGGTTTGATGAGAAAGCAGGAGCAGTTGAATAAGAAGTTGTAGAGGGAGTAGGAGATATTTGTTTTTGTGGTGTTACAGTTGGTGATGTTACTTTTTTAGAAGTAGTAATCTTTTCTTCTGTGGTAGTTACCTGAAGGATAGTAATTTCGTTTTCTTGACCTAAGATTTTTGACATGTTTGCTTTTGTCGATGCAAAAATGTTTTTGTAATAGGTTTTAGTGGTTTCAGTATTAATTTTCATTTCATTGCTCCACAAACCTGCAGCACAATTGTTAAAAGCTGCAACACGGAATGTGTAATTGTTACGAGGAGATAGTTCATGAATATCAGCCTGTAGAGCTCCCGATACATTTTCAGCTATAAAAGTAATGCTGTGTTGCATGTTTCCGTTTATTCCGTATTGGATTAGATAGTATGTATATGGTTTACCAGCGGGAGCAAAGTAGAGCGTGGCGGTAGTGGGGGTGACATTAATTTGATAAAGATCAGGTGATCCAGATGGAGGAGTTGCATCACATCGAGAAGAATTTGAAGAAATTGGGGTTGGGGTTGGAGTAGAAGTTGGTTTTGGAGTCGGAGTTGAAGATTGTTTGAGAGTTGGTGTTGATTTAGAGGTTAGAGTGGGTGTAGGTGTAGGAGTAGGTGTAGGTGTAGGAGTAGGAGTAGGAGTAGGAGTAGGAGTAGGTGTA
>CAZKZW010000018.1:0-17922 GCA_964557365.1 uncultured Pseudomonadales bacterium
CACTTCGATTGGCTGTCATGGTCCCTTGGACGGCCCGGGCAGGGGTGACTAACCACAGCATTAATAACAGGGCCAAGAAAATGGTCTTTTTCATATACGTCCATTCTGCACCCATTTGGGGGGTGCATGTCAAGTTTGTATGATTACGGAGAGGTTTCAAGATTTTATCAATCAAATTTTGTCTTGGTTTTTGATGTTGGTTTGTACACCACCGTTTCAAGAATTTGCTGAATCTCTTTCAGTGCATTTTGATTTGATAATGATATGTTTATCCAACCAATTTCTGTTGAATCAATGTATCCATCATTCGATTTTTGACATAATTCCCATTTCAATCCAGATGATTCCCCTTTATTTTTGCTTATCCGCCAATTAGCAGGTTTAGTAAGTTGTGTGTATTTATCATAGTATTTGGTTGCTTCTTGTGTTTCATAACCGGGATCACCAGGATATACACAGTTTCCACCACCGCCAGCACCTTGAATTATCATTATTTGATTTTTTTCACTGTCTTCTAATTCAACTTGGAGTGAACCTGAATTATCGGTACTACTTTGCTCTTTCAGGGTCCAATTTAATGGATAAGAAATTGAAAACGGGCTGAAAAATTCAACCACTTCTGGTGAGGTGTATGTTTTCCAATCTTGGACATCTGTGGATGAAGATTTATTGGTGAATTTGTCCGCCCCAGGCTGATCGCTAAAGCGAAAGGTGGAGAGAATTTGATTAAAAAGATTGATCCCTTGCTGGTTATATGAGAGCAATACTGCTTTGGCAAGTACTTGGTTATTCAGGATATATCCTTCTATTCCAGAATACGTCTCCATACCTCCTGATGCATTCACTTCAAAAACAACATAGGGGAAATTGTCTTTGGTAGCTCCTTCAAATATCTTTTTACCTTTACCTTTGCCAACACTGCCAGTTTCATTCAAACGGATTTGTGAGAGAGATTTAAAGAAATCTGCGTTTGTCATTTCTGACCAAACTTGATTGGGGTATACTTCCATCGATATTGCGTTATATGTTCGTTTTTTATCATAATTCGGATCGTGTGAACCATCCAGCGGCCAAGGATATTCGGAAACAACATCATTGTTCAAGGACCAGTTCGCAGGATATTTGAATGAATATTTCCATTTATTATTCGAGTATATTTTCCAATTGGCGGTGGGGTCTACAGTTTCAATTGAGGGTGAGGGAGTTGGAATGTGAGCAACAGTAAGTTGAGACTTGAGGGCGAAATATTGATACGCAAAATATCCCATTCCTCCCAATAGAATAATAATAACGATACCGAGAATGATTGATGGTGTAGGTGATTTTTTAGGAGTAGAGGGAGGAGTTGTAATCGGTGGTGCTATTTGGGGTTCGATAGGTGGTTGGTAGTCTGAGATGGGTTCGGTCATAGTCTTTCCTTCAGTTTTGTTTAGTATGGCAAATCCCAAAAAAGAATGCGAATGGGAAATGAGTGCCCCTTTCAGCAATACTTCATTTGATCATATACTGGAAAATGCGGATTATTTCTATGATTACCTTTCCTCAAACAAAAGATCGTTCATGGTATTTCATTGTCTATATGGTGATTTTGCATGCATTAGCACTCAACGGATTTGTATTTTTGGTCGTTTTTGTTGCAATTCGACTTAAATTAACAAATGTCTCCGGTGCTGAAGACAGACTAAGTTCACAGTACCAAAAAATTACTGACAGTTCCAAAGTACTCGGCGTAAGCACTCAAACACCTTCTCCGGGCAATGTTTCTGTTTCATCTATTGATGAGGTAATAGATAAACTGACAACGCAAAAAAACACTTCGATTACTCAACTATGCAGTCTGTATGCTTTGGAACCCCTTGCTCCCACTAATGTATCCAAAATTTTATCTACCTCATCGTCATTCATTACCAGTCCGGTTATGTCAAATATGATCTTTGCCGTTTCAAGTCATGTGCCAGACTTTTCCGCGTATCAAAGAGCTGTGTCAAATTGTGAACACACATACCCAACTTCCCCGATTTCGGCCACAGATATTGCCGCACGAGTGAATGGATCTTATGGAAATAACCTGTTTCGTTGGCCGGATACAAAAGAATGGAAAATTGTAACCGATGCAATTTCGAAAGATAAAGAACTCATTCTTCAAGCCGCGGATGAGGCCAATCTTGAACCTCGCTTGTTAGTGTCATCACTTGTGGTGGAACAATTACGACTGTATTTTTCTCAACGAGAATTGTATGAGCGTTATTTTGAACCATTAAAAATATTGGCAAATTCAAACACTATTTCTCTAGGTGTCATGTCAATCAAAGAGGAGACGGCACGAGCTGTGGAAGATCATCTGCGTAATCCAAGGTCTCCTTATTATCTTGGTCCAGAATTAGAGCATCGACTTGATTATCAAGCAAATGAATCAGTGTCTTCGGTTCGTTATGCCCGACTTACAAGTAATGATCATTTTTATAGTTATTTGTATGGTGCGTTATATCTTAAACAAATGATGGTTCAATGGGATAAGGCAGGATACTCAATAGCGCATAGACCGGAAATCGTCACCACATTGTTTAATGTAGGTTTTCCTCAATCAACTCCGAACCCAGAACCGAAAGTCGGAGGATCAACTATCTCTTTTCAAGGAAATTCATATACCTTTGGCCGTTTAGGTTATGAATTTTACTATTCTGGCGAACTTATGAGTGAATTTCCAATAACTCAAGAAAATTAACTGTCCAAAAATTCATCGATGTCGATTTTTCCGGAGAGGAAGTCGTTTAGGAGCGCGTCATCGTGAGGAGTAGGTTTGGCAAAACTGGGATTAGAGTTCGCCCGGACGCTGGTGGTTTCGGTGACTTCTTTAGGTAACTCATCAATAAACCGGGAAACGAGATTTTGAGATCGAGTACCAAAATACATACGTGACGACGTGTAGGTGAGATGGAGTAATTCTCTAGCACGTGTCATACCCACATAACAAAGCCGTCGTTCTTCTTCCAAATCGACTTTGGAATCCAGCGAGCGATTGTGGGGGAATATCCCCTCTTCCATGCCGGCCAGAATAACTTGATCAAATTCCAAACCTTTGGAGGCATGGAGAGTCATCAACACTGCCGCATCGGCATCGGTTTCTTTGCGAGTATCCTGTTCAACCAAGCTGATATTTTCCAAAAATTCACCTAGGTCTGAAAAGCTTTGAGCTACACTTTTTAACTCTGACACGTTTTCAATTCGTGCCTGGTCTTCCAGATCATGAGGGTCGAATCGAGACAAATATCCTGAAGCATCAATGACTTTTTCTAGGATCGTAATGGGAGGTTTGGACAAATCGGCGTTTTTAAGCCAATCTAGAAAAACGGCAAGGCGGCGTTTACCCAATTTTTCTATCCTTGCCAAACTGACTTTGTCATTTTGATTAAAGGCATAGCGGACATAAGCAATAATATCTTTAATTTCTTTACGCGCATAAAATTTCATGCCGCCAACCAATATGTAGGGAATCCCTTTTTCCAAAAAGACTTCTTCAAAGACACGGGACTGGGCATTGGTGCGGAACAGGACCGCGGAATCGGCTAACTGGTGACCAGCTTGTTGATAGCTAAGAATTTGCTTGGCAGCATATCGGGCCTCGTCGTACTCATCTTTAGCCTCATACAATCTAATAGGCTCTCCACTATGGCTTTCTGTCCACAGTTCCAGGATAGGATGAAGTTGATTTTGACGAATGACGCCATAGGCCGCATCTAGAATATTTTGAGTGGAGCGGTAATTTTGCTCGAGCCTGATGGTGGTGAGATTGGGAAAATCTGTTTTTAGTGACAAGAGGTTGTGATAGTCTGCTCCTCGCCAACTGTAGATGGCTTGTGACGCATCACCTACCACACACAGGTTTTGATGATTTCCCAGCCAGAGCTTGGTCAGAGCATATTGAGCTTTGTTGGTATCCTGATATTCATCAATGAGGACGTGGAGAAATTGATTACCATAGTGTTCGCGAACATTGGGATATTCTTTAAACAGTTTGACTGTCTGGGTCAGCAAATCGGTAAAGTCGAGGGCATGATACTCTTTGAGACGAGTTTGATATCGGGGATAGACTTCTGCCACTGCGGTTTGAAACGGACCACGGGCAAATGAACGGTAGTCTCCTGCACCAATGAGCTCATTTTTAGCACTATCAATGGCGGCTAAGACTGAACGGGGCTTGATAAATTGTGGGTCTAAATCTAATTCAGCAAACACTATTTTGATGGCATCGATTTGATCATCAGTATCGTAAATAACAAAATCATTTCCAATTCCCAACATTGAGCCGTGACGTCGTAAAAATCGAGCACATAAGGAATGAAACGTGCCGGCAAAAGGTAATTTCTTTCCGGTAAGTTTCTCTAGCCGAGCCTGCATTTCCCCGGCAGCCTTATTGGTAAAGGTGGTGAGTAGGATTTGATCAGGGCTAACCCGGTGTTCCAACATGAGGTAGGCGGCGCGATAGGTAAGAGCCCGGGTTTTGCCGGAACCAGCGCCAGCAAGGATGAGCAGGGGTGTACCCATATGTTTGACGGCTTGTTGTTGATCTGGATTTAAATCGTCCAATAGATTCATAATCGTCGGGATTGTTTTCTTGGTAAGATAATGGGATAAAGCTGGTATATTGTAATCGATATTGGAGGAATAATGACGCCACAATCAAAAACCTTGTATTTTGTTGGTAACTGGAAGAGTAATAAAACTCTAGATGATGTCAATGAATTTGTTGATACATTCACACTTCCAACATTATCTCCGAACGTTCACGTCATTATTTGTCCCCCTTTCCCGTATTTATTTCCTCTAGCTGAGAAAATATCAGCAAGACAATTACCGGTAGAGCTTGGGGTTCAAGATTTGTCTCTATTTCCTTTTGGAGCATATACCGGAGCAGTAACGGGTGGAATGATAGTGCCCACTGCTACATATGCCATCGTGGGTCATTCGGAGCGTCGTAAGCATTTTCACGAAACAAGCCAAGATGTGGCTAATAAAGCAAGAACTGCATTTGAAAGCAATATAACGCCTATTGTGTGTATTGATGAACCATATCTTGAGTCACAGTTGGCATTTTTTACCAATGATGAATACAAAAAGTTAATTGTGGCGTATGAACCTTTGTCGGCGATTGGTAGTGGCACACCTGACACTCCCGATCACGCAGATCAGATTGCTGCAAGAATTCAGCATGTATCTGATATGGATATTCCCGTATTGTATGGAGGATCTGTAACTTCCGAATCAGTCCATTCATTTGTGACCATGCCTCATATTGCGGGTGTATTAGTAGGTGGAGCGAGTCTGGATGTTTTAAAGTGGGTTGATCTGGTATATCGTGGTGGTGGGAGTTTGGATTAGAATAGGAAATTTTTCTGCAAAGAAACTGTCGTTGACATCAAATTCATATCGTTCTTCGGGGCCAATGACAACGTAGTTAATTTTGTAGTCTGATAATAATTTTATTGCTTGATCGTTTCCTGCGTACATAGATTTCATATCCCTGACTCGAGTATCAGCATCTATGCCGTACGTCCACATCCAGCCTAAGTACCCACACAAAATCTGCCTCCCGGTAAGGATGGGGACCCAGTTTCGATGGGTAGTGGAGGTGAGAATAATGGATGACGGTGGCGTTTTGGCTTTCAATTGTTCAGCTAATTGGACTTCTTCCTGATTTACTAATTTTAATTTGTACGTGTTGGTATCCAACATGTGGGCAGCATCGATGCTGCCCGCGAGAGTGAGAACAACTAGGCTAATTACGGCAAGACTCTTATTAAACCATCTACCTCGCCATAGCAACGCGATCATATTGGTAACGGGAATGGAAAAGATAAGATAAACCCAGGTGAGAATTTTGGCATTGTCCCAGTCATAAGGTTGGAATAAGAATAAATTTGCGAGGATAAACCACATCCAAAATGGATACAGTACCTGACGAAGAAGTTTGTCCTTTGTAAGAAATGTACCTATGGCAGCAAGAGGTAAGAACAAGCCCCAATTATCTATCCAAAACAAGATCCAGGGAATCTGATGAGGACCCGAAAGCCATCCAGGATACCAGCGAAAAAACCCTGATGACGTGGCAGCGATAACGAACTTTAATGTAAAAAACAGACCCAGAATCACGGCTGGGACACCTACATACAGGATGTTTTTAAGTGCTGAAGACTGTTTTTTGTAAAGAGCAAAGATGCTCCACCAAGATACAGTTAGGGCTAAGACCATGGTGGTGTGGGGATGAATAATGGGCATGAAACCAAAGATAATTCCCGATAGAATCAGGCGGCAACGCGATTGTGGCTGATACTGTAAGAACTGACGATACCAGGTGATGAGTAAGAATATAGCCAATGGAATGGCGAGTAAAAAAGCTCGCTGAGGGATCAATTCACCCACTATAACGTTTAACCAAACCAAGCCAACGGTTTCCCGCTGAGTATATAAAACAGGAAAGTATGAAGCAGTTGGAGGAATGGTTATCCCCAAACGATCAAGAATGAGATATTTCCAACCCAATCCCCCACTGGTAAGAAATAGCGTAGATGCCAAAATGGTTTTTGTTTTGGAATGGGTGAGGGTGTTGAAAAAAATCCAAAGGGAAAAAATGCAGAAAATTGATAAAACATATCCCCACATATTGTATGCAAACCAAAGTGGAAACCCAATTTGAGTGATTAACCCACCAATAAAGTCGGCGACAAACGAGTAGGTAAAGGGATGGAACAGAAACAGGGGATGCATTGAGGGTAATAGTGATTTATACGCGAACGATGACATGTATGACAGATGAGCAGCACCATCGGCCCAATGAGGCAAATAGGCAGCGTACCAGCCGTCAGACCGAACTTGAATAGCCCCTGCCCAAACGATACCAAAATAGACTGTCCAAAAGAGAAAAAAACAGATAAACGCGAGATTAGGACCTTTTAGAAACTGTCGCATACGGATACCATTGTATACGTAAGTATTGGATTTTTTATGCGATCTCTACACATTGACTGGCATCACATTGTTCTTGGCAGCATTCTTGTGTTTGCGTTGTTTTTTCGGCTTTATAATCTAGCCAATCCCCCTGCGTATTATTTTGATGAGGTATATCACGCAGTAACCGCTAAGGCATATGCCGTGAATGATCCCGCTGGGTACGAGTGGTGGCATGATGCGCCTGAACCAGGAACTGCGTATGAATGGCTTCATCCACCAATGGCAAAGCTGTTTATGGCGCTGGGATGGAAATTCTTTGGACATACTGCAATGGCTTGGCGAATCCCAGGAGCTTTGTTTGGAGTGGGAGTAATCGGGCTTATTTATTTGTTATCCATCAAGATAACAAAAAACAAAAATGTAGGGTTATTGGCAGCATTTTTGGCGAGTCTGGACGGATTATTACTGGCTCAATCTCGTATTGGCATGAATGATATTTATGTCACCTTTTTTATCCTACTTACGATTTTATGTTATCTCACTTCCCGACAATCAAAGCATCATGAAGGATTATTGCTGTGGAGTGCGGGATTGTGCGCAGGCCTCGCGATGAGTACGAAATGGAGTGGAGTGTTTGTGATTGGAATGGTGGGGACGTGGGAATTACTGTTGTGTTGGATGCGGGGTAAGGTATGGCTCAAGCGACTACCCGCTCTGATCCTGATTTTTGGGATTCTTCCTCTGATTGTGTATGTGGCTAGTTATGGACAATGGTGGCTCCAGGGTCATACCTGGTCTCAGTTTGAAGAATTACACAGTCAGATTATTTGGTATCAAACTCATTTGGAGGCAACACATAGCTATCAATCAAAAGCGTGGGAATGGCCACTAATGATTCGACCCGTGTGGTATTTCGTCGCATATGAAAACAATGATACGGTAATCAATCTCTACAACTTAGCAAATCCATTGTTGGGGTGGTTTGGATTAACTGCACTGATTTGCCTTATGTTTTATTCATGGTGCAATAAAAAAACACAACAGCTCACCATAACTTCTGTTTTAATGATAGCTTATGCCTGGTCATGGATGCCGTGGTTACTTTCGCCAAGAATTATGTTTTTCTATCATTACACACCTGCAATCCCCTTTCTTTGCATTGCTCTGGCATGGGAGTTATGGCGATGGTGGCGCATGAAAGGATGGGGGCGATATGGAGCGATTGTGATTTTGGGCGCTATTATCGCAACATTTTTTTTGCTGTTACCCATGTGGGTAGGTATTCCCTTACCCAATGGCCAATGGAAATGGCTCTTCTGGCTCCCGACGTGGAAGTAGTTATTGGCGGCGAAGGACGAAGGAACCGAAGACTAGACTTAGTATCCCTATAATCAGGAAGAAGTACGTAGGGGTGGTGGAACCAGCTACGACATTTGCTGATTCCGTGGCCACAACGCTACGGGGAGTTGGTGACGGTTTGGGAGTGGGGGTTGTAGAAGCGGAAGGACTGGCAGAATATTGCAAATCAACTGCCTGAATTGTGAGGTCGGGAACAACAAAATCACGACTTGTTTGGTGAAGAATACCATCGGCATCAGTGTAAGAAACAGCAACGGTATGGTTCCCAGGCTCGAGATCTGTAGGTGGAGTCCAATCCCATGCTCCCGTTTCGTCAACTTGAACCTGATCAGTCACTGCAGTGGTCGAATGAACCGTAATGGTGAGGATAGAGTCTGCAGGGGCTTTACCGCCAACTTCAGGTTTGGAAGAATCAACAGCACTTCCATCTTTTGGAATGGAAGTAATGGTAACTAATTTATCCTCAGCGATGGACAGTGGTTGAAGGGATAATTTATTTTCCGGTAATGGAGTTGGTTCGAGAGTAGTTGATGGTTCATTTGATGGTGAAGGAGATGGGATTAATTCGGGTGACGCAACAGGATCGGTAAGTGGAGTTGGTTCGGGAGATATTTCTTCAGCTGCAGTCGTGTCTGCGGAAAAATCGGCCGTTTGCCCGATGGTAATCGTGGGCACCGGTTGATCGTTGGCAGTATTTGTGGTGGCTTTAGTTAATTCCCCCGTTGCTGGCTGAACTGCAATTTCAATTTTTGTTGTGGCTGCATCGTACGTAGCGTACGCACTGAGATCGAGCGTTCTCGCGGTGGATAAATTTGCTGCCCAATTTCCATTTTGCTTAACTAACGCAGAAACAGGCGTGGCATTATCGAGGGACAAATATACTATTGCTCCTTCGGCAGGAGTAGCCGCTGCGGTATTGACTGTTCCGTATGCTGTATCAGCTGGAGGCGGAGTGCCTAGTGTAAGTGGTGTCGTGATTGAAAACGGTTGCCCATTATTGTCATACAGTTGATTCTTTTGACTTCCCAACTTGAAGTAATATGTGGCCCCTGGTTTTAGATTTTGGATGGAAATGTAATGAGTTCGGTATTCATTACTTGAACCTGCAAGCTGATCTCGGTCATCAGTTGTAGTGGTGTTTAAACTTGAGGCAGTCTCACCCCACTTCACAAACCCAATGGTAGGATCCTGCGTAATCCAAGACACAACAAAACCGTTTTCACTTACGTTGGTAATTTTGACTTTTTGAGGAGCGTATTCGGGAGCAGCACGAGGAAGGAAATTGGTGCCCTGATTAATAAACACAACACCACTAATCGCACCTACAATAAGGAGTAACAAGCCAATAATAGTGGGTATACGTTTTTTTAACATGACAAACCACGTAGCCGAAACGTTATTGATGTCGGGTACATTAAGATCATGGTATCATCTCGACTGAGCTACTCGCTACCGGTAAAGTACTCGATGAAGCTATGGGAAGTATCTCTTTTCGGTTGTTAAATGGATCTATCACTGAACGAACTGTTTGATTGTTTTGCCTGGAAATTGAGATTATCTGAAATTCTTCAGGTAATGGCTTACGGGTAGCTTTATATTCTGAGAGTGCAGCTGTATCCAATGTTGGGTTAATGGGTTTGATGATTTTCTGCACGTTCGCATCTATAGTGTTTTTCGAAAACGATTGATAGACCGAAAAACCTATCCAAGTTAACGCAGTGATTAATGTAATTACACTAAGATAGAGTAGATTTATTTTCAGCTTTCCGACAACTGGATTATTTTGTAGGAGTTGCATTATTCTCAGCTCCTTTTTTCGGTACATAATACGCGCGGCAGCTCATCGAAGCTTGAACATCACTAGATCCGGTTTTCGATGAGTTCTTATCATTAATTGAAATGTTCACACCGTCCACACTGATGAGTCGAGGTGACTGTTGGAGGGCAAGAATAATTTTTTTCACTTGGGGGTATGGCGTTTCGATATTAATAGTAAAAGCGATTTCTTTAATTGAGTCTTCCACCCCTTCTGTGGGATATTGCAAGTTCTCAATTCTTAGGTTGCCTAACGGAATTTTCAATTCCCCCGCTATCGCTTCTATACTTCTCGTCAAACCTTGAGCGTCATAATTGTAAGGAATTGCGGCGTTAATAACCAACGTATCTGATTCTATTTGAGAGTATTGTTGCTGTGCGGTCACAAGACTTGCAGATTTCTGTTGGGCAGCAGCAAGCACCTGCTTTTGGTCTTTAATGGTTTTTAATAATTCAGCAATGGTTTGAAGAGTGGGCCTGATGGCAAAGATGGCAAAAAAGATAATTGTCCCGAGAGTAAAGAGCAGAGCCGTTGATATTTCCACAACAGGTTTTCGATAAAAAACTTGTAGCCTGGTGTAATAGTAACGATATCGAGTACTTTCTGTTTTGTAGTTAAATGAAGGTAAAGCAGGCATAATTACATTCCATCTTCATTAGTTTCAATGGTTTCAGCTTCCGTTTTTGAAGGAGTTTTTTTCTGAACAACCGTGGTTTTCTGATCAACATTAATATCAAAATCGATAGTACCCAATTGACTATTTAATTTAACTTTTCCCAGAGATACATCCGCCTGTGGATTGGCCTTTACTACCTGATCAACTGTTGCTTTCATGCCTTGGGCTGACATTGCTGACCCCGACATAAACCAACGAAGTGGTTGTACATTAAGCTGAGTTAACTTTACATCGACAGGAAGATTTTTTTCAACAAAATCTAATGACGTAGTGATTTGATGATTTTGTCCCTCATTTTTTATGAAATTAATTTTCGCTTGCGTGGCTAAAAATTCTGTTTCTGTATCACCATATGACTGAATTAGTGTTTTCTGCATCGCAATTGCCTCATTAACATCTGTCAAATCACGGTCAAGTTTAAACCGAGAGAGAAAGGAGAGAATCACAACAAGTTCGGTGAGAATAACGATATATCGACCAATTGATAGCGACCACATCAAAAACTTTCCCACCACACTACCCATAAATGGGTCTTGGGGGATAAGATTGATGGCTATCTTTGGTAAATGATTGGGCAGCTTGGGCATATGAACCTACATGGTTCATTTTACCTTGTTATACGGGAAATGCTCAAGAATGATTATTTTTGAACTTTTTTAGTTGTTTTGGAGGCTTTTGATGCTTTTTTCTTGGCGGCAACTGCTTTTTTGGAAGCTTTTTTTACCACTGGTTTCGCGATAGCTTCAGGCGCGGCTGCATTCTTGGCTGCACGAGATTTAAGACGAGCGGCTTTATTCTTATGAATGATGTTTCGTTTCACCGCACGATCAAGGGTGGAAAAAAGCGTCGACAACGTTAATGCGTCAGTTTTTACTGCAGCATTCTTAATGGTTGAGCGGACTTTGGCTCTTACTACTCGGTTTCGGGTAGTGCGTGTTTTAGTTTGACGTAGTGCTTTTTTAGCATTTGCAATAATAGGCATGTGTTCATTCTTTCTCTTATATAGATACAGTTTGTGATTGTACCATACCTCTTTGCATACTTAAATTAGTCTTTTTATTTGTATTATTTCTTGCCCATTGCAGGTATGACATTAAGATTTTAAGATAATGCCACATGGTACGTTCTCTTTTTTCCACCGGTCAACGAGTTCTTGCGAAACAATCATCGAGTATTTTATCGGCTGCAACGGTAATTACTGGTGCAAGCTTATTATCTGCCCTCCTCGGGTTTATTCGAAACCGTTTGTTAATTTCTCATTTTTTTGCAACTGTCGAGCTTCGGCAACAACTTGACGCATACTGGGTAGCATTTCGTATTCCTGAGCTTGTTTTTCAGCTCCTTGTTATTGGAGCCATGTCTGCAGCATTTATCCCCGTATATAGTAAATACCGTGAAAAAAATGAAGCTGAAGCTAATCGTATGGCTGCCACTATGATGAATTTAGTCATACTAACATTCCTGATACTGTCAGTTGTCATCTATCTCTTTGCAGAACAATTTAATGGCTCAATTACAGCTACAAATTTCTCTCAGGGACAAGTTCAGCTTGCAGCATCTTTAACCCGAGTTATGCTTTTGGCACAATTATTCTTTGCAGCAAGCAATTTTATGACTGGTATTATTCAGGCGCATCAACGTTTTCTTCTTCCTGCATTATCTCCACTTGCATATAACTTGGGAATCATTGTTGGTATTGTCGTGCTTACTCCATGGTTTGGAATTTATGGTCCCGCATTAGGTGTAGTGCTGGGTGCATTTTTGCACCTTGCGATCCAATTTCCACTTGCCTTTCATTTGGGATTTCGACCAGTTGTTTCATTAAATTGGCGACAGCCGGGAATTAAAGAAATGATTCGTCTCATTCCACCAAGAGCTCTCGCAATTTCGGTGGATCAATTAGAACTGTTTGCGTCAGTGTTTTTTACTACTGCGTTACCTGTTGGAAGTCTGACCATACTCAACCTAAGTCAGCAACTAATGAATGCTCCTACTCGTATCTTTTCCGTGCCTATAGGTCAAGCGTCATTGCCATTTTTAAGCCAGGATGCGGCAAAACAGCAAGTAATGGAATTTCGAACTACGCTCACTCGAACGCTTAACCAAGTTCTATTCCTCGCCCTTCCCGCCAGTGCCATATTGCTGGTTTTACGGGTGCCATTGGTTCGGTTGGCATATGGGGCTGCTGCTTTCCCTTGGTCAGCAACTCTTTTAACGGGACGATTGGTGGCAATTTTTGCTCTGGCAATTTTTGCATACGGAGGGATCCATGTACTTGCCCGAGCTTTTTATGCGCTACACGACACTAAAACGCCGTTTTTCATTGCATTGGGAAGTGTTGTTGTTTCTGTATGTTTAATGATAGCTAGTTCTCAGTTTACTTCGATGGGTGTATTGGGAATTGGAACAGCTTTGTGCTTATCCACTATCAGTCAATTCGTGTGGTTATTTATGGTCATGTATAAAAAGCATCACGGTATAGAGGTTGGTTTATTCTTTCGATCACAAAAGAAAATATTTCCTGCTGCGGTGCTTATGGGTGTGGCATTGTGGGGACCAATGCGGCTATTGGACACATGGGTATTTGATACAACCCGCACTATGCCGCTTATCGGTCTCACTATTGTGGTTAGTTTAATTGGTGGGATCGTTTATCTTGTAATTGCTCAACTTATGCACATCCCTGAATTAGAAGCTTTTTCCAGCCTGTTTAGGAAGCTGGGGAAATGGCGGGGCGTATTGTCGGCTTCAGAAGAAGTGATTGAAACTACTTCTCAAACTGAAGAAGTCAAGCCATGGTAAGATAACGAGCTATGGATAGTGCACACATACGAAATTTTTCTATTGTGGCTCACATTGATCACGGAAAGACAACGTTAACTGATCGGTTATTGTTGCGGACAAAAACGATCGATGAACGAGTTTTTTCTGAGCGAATGATGGACTCAAATCCAATTGAACAAGAGCGTGGTATCACCATTAAAATGGCACCCGTTCGCATGCTCTATGAAGCTAAGAATGGAGAAGCATACCAACTCAATCTCATTGATACTCCAGGCCATGTAGATTTTTCTTATGAAGTATCGCGATCATTGGCAGCAGTAGAGGGAGTTCTCCTCGTGGTAGATGTGACTCAGGGAGTTCAAGCTCAAACGCTGGCTCATTTTCAAAAAGCACAAGAGCAAGGGTTGGTGATTCTACCCGTCTTGAACAAGGTAGATTTGGCAGGAGGAGACCCGGATGGGGTCATGTTGGAAATGATGGAAATGCTTGGATTTCAGGAAAATGATTTTATCCGTGTATCCGCAAAAACAGGTATTGGTGTTGATGACTTGTTTGAACGAATTATCACTTATCTACCAGCTCCGAAGGGAAATGCGTGTGCCCCGTTGAAAGCAATGGTTTTTAACTCTGTGTTTGATACACATAAGGGAGTTATTGTTCATGTCCGGGTTATGGATGGAGTAATAACTTCACGAACGGCTCAAAAGTTTATGGCTTCAGGTGTACTTTTTGAAAGTCAGGAAGTCGGTATTTTTTCTCCTCAAATGAAACCTATCGATACACTCTCTGCCGGAGAAGTGGGATATATTGCCACAGGCTTGAAAAGTATTCGTGAAGCACAAGTGGGTGATACAGTCACCACTGTGGCTGAGTCAACGATGACTCCAATGCCGGGATACCAACCACCTCAACTCATGGTGTATATGGATTTTTATCCTCTGGATGGTGATAATTTTGAACCACTCAAAGAATCCTTAGATAAACTCATGATGAATGATTCTGCACTCCACTACTCAGCAACCCATTCATTTGCTCTGGGAAATGGTGTCCGGGTAGGTTTTTTGGGAATTTTACATGCTGAGATCGTGCAAGAGCGATTAGAGCGAGAATTTAATTTGGAACTTATTGGCACTACCCCCTCTGTCTCCTATGAAATTGAATTAAGCGACGGAACCATGAAAGTAATACATAATCCAATGGAATTACCGGATCCAACACAAATTAAAACCATCTTCGAACCAATGATTACAGCCATGATTTATACGCCCAAGGCCTATCTTGGACCAGTCATGCAGTTATTGGAAAATCACCGAAGTGTACAACAAGCGATGGATTTTTATGGTGAACGGGTAAAACTGACATATACAATGCCTTTAGCTGAACTTATCGTCAGTTTTATTGACGAATTAAAATCTGCGACCCAAGGATTTGCGAGTCTTCAATATGAATTGACCGGCTCTCAGCCAGTAGACGCTGTCAAACTTACGATCATGGTAAATCATGAAAACATCGAGGCACTTTCCTACATCGTGGTAAAAGATCAAGCTGAACGAATTGGCCGTGAAGTGGTTTCCCGATTAAAAGAGGTTATTCCCCGACAATTGTTTGAAATTCCGCTTCAAGCAGCAATTGGCGGCAAGATCGTGGCTCGGGAAACAGTAAAAGCATTTCGAAAAGATGTGACTGCAAAGCTCTATGGAGGCGATATCACCCGACGAATGAAGCTTTTAGATAAGCAGAAAAAAGGCAAGATGAGGCGGAAACAGTTTGGAAATGTGGAAATTCCCCAAGAAGCCTTCTTTGTCATCATGAAAAAGAAGTGATGGGTGGAAACAGAGTTATTGCTTTGTAATTTCTAGCAATACTACATTGTTGGGGGGGAGGGGAATTGTAGTGGTATATGTGTTCCCTATCACATTAATCGTTTGCGAGGTCTTGGCTCGACCTAAAAACGTTGATGAGAGCTGATATGGTCCATCGGCTAATCCCTGAAGCGTAAGTGGAACTTGCTCCGAATGATTTCCATCATGATCATAATTTGCAATTAGAACTTGAGTTGTTTGATCTTTTTTTGCCGCAATGGCACGCACCCATGTGCCGTTGCCGATTACCGAGATTTTCTGAGAGCCAAGAAGATTTAACATTTTAATAACTTGAGCTCGCGGCTTTGGTTTAATGCCAAATTCGGCATAGGTATACAAACCCCAACGTCCCCATTTTTCTTTTCCTTCAGGACTCTTTCCATCTTCGATTTCAAAAATAAATGCTTTATCAATTACCGGCATCATATAGGTAAGACTGGACACTAGGTGAGCTGCCGAAACATCAGTATCATATCGACTGTCATTTTCTGAATTAATTCCCCATTCAGAAATCACCATTTCAAGCTCTTTGGCTTGAGCTTGATATGGAGCCATCGCTTTGCGTAACTGCTCAATGTCTCGCCGAAAATCCTCTGGGTTTGTGGTGTAATGATGCCAAGAGAAGAAGTCCATTCGAAGGTTTTGATTAACCACAGCATCCATGACGTTTTTTATCCAATTGTCATAAAGGGCTGTGATTGCAGGGCCACCGAAGCTAAAAGTCTGTGTATTTGTAGCAGCATTAGCCGCGTTGACAGCCGTTTTATAGAGGGTGAGATAATTTTTATCACCGTACGTTTTCCATTGACCGAATAAGTCTGGTTCATTCCATACTTCGTAATATACATCCTTGAGATTTAAGCCACGCTTCCCACTAATATGTTCAATCGTAGCCTTTATAACAAGATAATAGTCATCCCAATTTGCAGGAGAACCGGTTATATCACCATTCAAAACATCCGGCATATATGAGAGCGATATAAAGGGAAGCGCATTAATCGATCGCATTTCTGAAATGATCGCATCTAACTTCGAAAAATCATACTGAAGCGAACCATCGTCTTTTCGGGTCACTTTGACGTAAAAATCATACAAATGATCAATACGAATATACTTCGGAGCAAGTTGTTTCAATTCCCCTGCAAATGGTTTTAGACTGAAGGTAGTAGATTCTCCACCTTGAGCTAAATTCTGCCATGGTTTAGATGAAAAATCAGTTAAGGAGGTGGTGTTGATAATAAGATTTGCCGGTTGTCCTGAAGCACGGGAGAAAAATTCACGAACTTGAGTAATTTGAGTTGCACCTAAAACACACGTTACTGCGAGAATTCCAATTATCATGGCTCTCGTAATCATTTTTTGATGGAGTGTATTGCGTTTGACCGACATATATATGTTTCACTTTAGCAAAATTGACAAAACACTGCTTGACATGTTTTAGCAGTCTTGGTAATTTATTGCTAAGCGATCAAATTAAGAGGGCAGTAATATGACCGACTTGACAGATAGACAAGTACAAATCTTACGAGCGGTGGTGGAAGAATACACACAGACCGCTGAAGCGGTTGGATCTGAAACACTGGATAAAAAGTACAATTTAGGAGTGTCACCTGCTACCATCCGAAATGAGATGGCGTATTTGGTGGATTTGGGATATCTCAAACAACCTCATACATCGGCTGGTCGCGTCCCTACTCCCGCAGCAGTAAAACTATATATCAAAGAAATGATGAAGGAACGGTCCCTCACTGTGGCTGAAGAAGTGTCGGCGAAAGAGCGTGTTTGGGAAAAACGAACTGAACTAGGAGAGGCATTACGGGCAACCACTCAGGAACTAGCTCGACGGACAGGAAGTATTGGTATTGCACTCACTGATGATATGCATGTCTATCATGCAGGGTATGCTCACATTCTTGATTTACCAGAATTTTTTGATATTGATGTAACAAGAACCGTGCTGACCATGTTAGATGAAACTGCGCAATTACTCGATATTTTGCGTCGCGCTCATGGCGAGGGCGATATTCACATTCTTCTTGGAGACGACTTTGGCAATACGCTTATGGAGCCCGTGGGGATGGTATATACCGATTTTCAAACCCCTTACCATAAAGGTTCTATTGGAGTCATCGGATCTTCTCGACTTGACTTTGCATATGTCGTACCACTTGTCCGGCATTTTGGTCAATTAATCGGTGAATTATCCGTCTAATCTTGCCGGTCATGGATTTGATATTTTTTGAAATCAGGGAGTTTTAAGATGGTGAAAATAACACACAAACAACGTAAGCATCCTGACATTGAGGCTATGAAAGCTCAGATGGCGGATGTGGAAGTAAAATGGAAACGAGCATTGGCAGATTACCAGAATCTGGAAAAACGAACTCGAGAACAACAATCAATGATGGCTCAACTCGCATGCCTTTCTTTGGTGGAGCGATTATTGCCAGTACTGGATCACCTTGAATTGGCTGAAA
>CAZKZW010000019.1:0-8464 GCA_964557365.1 uncultured Pseudomonadales bacterium
TAATTATATTGATCACACTCCATCCCATCAAAAACTGCGACAATCGGGATCACCTCTGGAAATAGCTAAATAGATACACTTTGATATAGTCAGAAACCGTTGACTACACTAGCTATAGGGGTTTAGTCTAAGTGTAGACGCTATCGCTAGCGTCTATTCGTCATAATTAACAAATTAATAATCAGTTGAAAAGTTAGGTATCCCACTTGCTTGTGGGATCATCCCTTTATGCAGTGTCCATTTTGTCAATCACTCGAACATCGGGTTCTTGAATCTCGGGTCGCCGAAGATAGTAAATCAATTCGGCGTCGTCGTGAATGTGACAAATGCCATCAACGCTTCACCACCTACGAACGTCCCGAAGGCTTGGACCTAAAGGTTTTAAAGAAAGATGGTCACACGGAAGAATTTGACCGGGAAAAAATCCGCCGGGGACTTATCAAAGCTACCTGGAAACGCCCAATCAAAGTCGAAGATATTGATTCCATTATCGATGAAGTTGAGTCAAAACTACGCCTTCGAAACAGTCCAATGGTCAGAAGTTGGGAAATTGGTAGTTTAGTTATCCGTCGTTTGAGAAAACTCGATCCACTCGGCTATCTTTTATTCGCCAGTGTCTACAGAGATTTCGAGGGGCTTGAAGAATTCAAGCAGGAAATAGATCAATTATTAGCTGATCGGCAAAAAGCGGGACAGAAGCCAGCCGGAAAGAAAGGATTATGAAAACACTTCCTCCCAATGCGCAAGACATCATGGTCAAACGCTATGCCCTCAGAAACGAAAAAAATGAACCCGTCGAAACGCCTAAAGACATCCTAAACCGTGCTGCTCGAATTGTGTCTCAGGCAGAAAACAATTTTCGTGATGGCATTACCCCCCAACAAGTAGAAGCCAAATTTTCCGCTCTCTTAGAAGATTTCCGCTTTATGCCCAATGGACGCACCCTTGCTAACGCCGGCACAGGTAATGGTCAACTAGCCAACTGTTTTGTTCTTCCTCTCGAAGATGATTTGGGTAAGACCGAAGACGGTATTTTCTCCATTTTGCGCAAAGCTGTGCTGGTACTGCAATCAGGTGGTGGAGTAGGTTTTTCTTTTGGCCGAATTCGCCCCAAAGGCGATTCTGCTGGCCGGGGCAAAGCCACAGGTGCTGTCAGCTTTATTAAAGTTTTCGACACAGCCTTTTGGATCATTGGTCAAGGTGGTGGTCGTCGTAGTGCTTGTATGGCAGTGTTGCCGGTTTGGCACCCCGACATTGAAGACTTTATTTCCTGCAAAGAACAAGAGGGTGTGATTGAGCACTTCAACATTTCAGTTGGTATTACCGATGCCTTTATGGAAGCAGTTGAAAAAGACAAACCTTTTGACTTAATCAATCCTCGCAACAAAGAAGTATGGAAAACGGTTCGTGCTCGCGATCTATTTAATAAAATCGTTGAACATGCACATCACAATGGCGAACCTGGAGTTCTTTTCATTGACGCAGCCAATCGCGATAATCCCGTTCCAAACCAATACTATCTTGAAGCTACCAACCCCTGCGGCGAGCAATGGCTCGGGCCCTATGAAAACTGTTGTATGGCTTCCATTAATCTTACCGAGCACGCAGTCGATGCAACAAAAGGTCAACTTTTTTCCTCCGGTATTGATTGGGAAAAACTGAAAGAAACCGTCGTGTGGTCAGTCCGCTGGCTGGATGACGTGGTTGAAGCCAATGCCTATGTCCCCGCTGTTCCTGAACTAAAAGAAGCAGCCATTAAAAATCGTCGTATCGGCATATCCATCATGGGTCTTGCTGATCTCATGTACAAACTCGGCATTCGCTACGGTTCTGATGAGGGAGTAGCTCTAGCCGGTCAAATCATGGAGTTTATTCGTTTCGAATCCATGCGTGCTTCCATTCAGTTGGCGAGAGAGAGAGGTCCATTCCCTGGCATCATCGGATCTATATATGACTATTCCAAAGATTCTACTGACTTCTGGGGTAAAACGATTCCTCCTCGCCGAACGTGGACTCCACCAAAAACCCTTAAAATCGGTAAATACAATTTTCATCGTCCTGAATTAAACTGGAAAGATCTTCAAAAAGATTTACAAAACTTTGGCATCAGGAACAGTTGTCAAACCACCATTCAGCCCACAGGGGCTATCGCTACCATTACAGGCTTAGAAGGGTATGGCTGCGAACCGGTTTTTGCCCTTTCCTACGTCATGAAGACTCATGAAGGAGCCGATTCAAGTAAAGGTGAATGGGCTAAGCTTTTTTATGAGAGTAAAGCCTTTAGTAATGCGCTAAAGACCGCAGGGGTTCCCGCTAAAACCAGAGAGAAAATCTTCGCTTCCGTCCGTGCCAACGGTAGTTGCCAAAACAATGCTGATGTACCCGAAGCGATCAAAAAAGTCTTTGTCGTTTCTTCAGATGTGTTGGTCGAAGAGCATGTCAAAATGCAAGCTGCCCTGCAAGCCAGTACAGATAATGCCATCAGTAAAACCATTAATTTCTTCAAAGGTGCTACGATTGAGGAAGTAAAAAAAGCCTACATTTCTGGTTGGAAAATGGGTCTAAAAGGGATGACGGTTTATGTCACAGGGTCTCGAGAAACAGTAGTGCTTGAGACTCAAGATTCCCGCTCCTCATCCACCACGGACCACGAACCACGGACCACGAACCAAACCACAGAACCCTTTGCTTCCGAGCCAGGTATAGCAGGAAAAACCCTCCAAAAGTATCATCCTGATGAGTTTGTTTGCCCTGAATGCGGCTCTTCCATGGTACTATCAGAAGGCTGCGCCAGCTGCACATCTTGCGGCTATTCCCGATGTAGCATTTAGTGTTAAATCAACATGATTAAAACAAAACTCTTAGTTACGAAAAAAAACGGCCTTCAAGAATCATTTGATCCTCAAAAAATTGCCGGCAGCATTGAATCGGCTGGTCGGGATACCAAAGAATTTGGCTCAAAAGTTGCCAAACAAATTTTTCAACAAGTTATCGCAACGCTCAACCAGCAATATCAACACGAAACAAGTATTTCAGTCGACAATATTCGAGCCATCGTTGAGCCAACCATCGCCAAAGCCGGCTATTTTAATACCGCCAAATACTACATTCTATTTGCAGAACGCAAAGCCCATTCCAAAAGCAAAGTTTCTATCCAAGAACCAAAGTTGACCGACGTGGGTCAAGTTGTCATGACCAAGCGGTATCTCCGAACGGATCTAGATGGAAAAGTACTGGAGACTCCTGGAGAAATGTTGTGGCGGGTCGCCCGGCATGTGGCCAAAGCTGAAGTCAATTGGTCCGGGAATGGTATTGTAGACGAAACCGCCCGTGCATTTTATGAACGTATGGTCAATTGGAAATTCGTCTGTGCGGGCAAAGCTATGTTTGAAGCTGGTAATCCTGGTGGCACGGGTCAATTATCATCGTGTTTTGTTTTACCCATAGAGGATTCTATCCATTCTATCTTCAAAACCCTAGGTGATGCAGCAGTTGTTCATAAAAACAACGGTGGTACAGGTTTTAATTTCAGTAAAATTCGCCCTCATGGAGATAAAGTAAAAAATGTTCCCAACGCTGCCTCAGGGCCAGTCGATTTCATCCGAGCATTTTCAGCCGCCCTCTCACAAATTCTTCAAGGAGCCAAGCGTCAAGGAGCCAACATTGCGGTCCTAAACTGCGATCACCCAGATATTGAAGAATTTATCCGCCTCAAAGTCGAAGATGGCACCATAAAAAACTTCAACATTTCCGTTGGCGTTACCAATGAATTCATGACTGCGGTCCAGCAAAATAAAGATTGGAATCTTATCAATCCTCGCAACGGTCAAGTCTGGAAGACGCTCAAAGCACGTGATTTGTTCGATTTAATTGCGGAGACAGCTTGGGCCACGGGCGATCCAGGTCTCGCCTTTTTAGACAGGTTAGAAGAGGATAACCCTACTCCTTCAATTGGCAAAATTGACGCCACCAATCCATGTGGTGAAATTCCCCTTCTTCCCTATGAAAGTTGCAATCTCACTTCAATCGTATTGACGAACCATTTAAAACAAACGGATGACGGAAAGTGGGAAATCGACTGGGAAGATTTTAAAAAGTCCATTCATTTGGGGATAAAATTCCTCGACGACATGATCGAAGTAAATACCTACGCCCTCGATGCCATCCGTGAACGGGTAAAAGAAGGCAATCGACGTATCGGCTTGGGCGTCATGGGTTTTGCACACTTGCTATATCGATTACGCATCCCCTACAACTCCACCGAAGCTGTTCGCGTTGCTGAAAGAATCGCCAAATTCATGCGCCAAGAAGCAGAAGCTGCTAGTAAACAACTTGCTGCTGAACGGGGATCATTTGGTAACTTTGATGTGTCAGTCTACAGTGGTACATCCGAAGTGTATCGAAATGGTGCACTGCTCATGATTGCTCCCACTGGCACCACCTCACTCATTGCTGATTCATCATCAGGAATTGAGCCCATCTTCTCGCTCGTTACTGTCCGCAGATCATTCTCTGAAGATACGAAAGCAAACATTCCCACTCGGGAATTTGTTATGGCTGACCCCGAATTTGAGCGCTTTTTACTCGCTCAGCTAGGCAAGAAAAAAGCTGATAAGGTTATCGAACAATTAGCTCAAGGAAATGATCTTGAAACAATAAACGACCTCACAACAGAAGATAAACGCATCTTCATTACTGCACATCAAATCAAGCCTGAATGGCATATCAAAATTCAAGCTGCCTGGCAAAAATGGATTGATAATTCGGTGAGTAAAACCATTAATTTCCCCCACACAGCTACTGTAGATGATGTGAAAAAAGCCTATCTATCTGGTTGGCAAATGGGCCTAAAAGGCATTACCATCTATCGAGATGGTTCCAAAATGGATCAAGTCTTAAATGTAGCAGGTAAAGAAGGTAAATTATCCGCGTCAGCCCATCAGCATTTAACAGCAAGTAATAAACCAGGAAGCACTGAAAAAACAGTTTGTCCCGAATGTGGGGCAGCAGCACATATGGCTGATGGATGTGTTTCTTGCCCGCAATGTGGCTGGTCGAAATGCACCATGTAATCACTATGTCAGATCAAGAATTAAACCCACCAACATCAGATTTCTTTCACTACCCCACCGGCAAGATTCCTGTCGGCACATCATGTGATCATTGTGGCAGATTTAATGCTCGATACATGACTGTCAGCGTTATTGGTTTAAATGCCGCCAATCAAGTATTACTCATAAAACGTAAACGAGATCCTGAAGCGGGTGCTTGGGCAATGCCGGGTGGATATGTAGATTGGCACGAAACGCTAGCCATGACTGCTACCAGAGAATTTAAAGAAGAAACAGGGATGGATCTTACCAACCTACGCTTCTCAGGTATTTATGACGATATTCACCGGGACAAAGACGGTCGTCAAAATGTTGATCACTGTTATGTTGGTTTTGTTGCAACAGATCAATCTCCTCAATTCAATCAGGATGAAGTAATTGAAATGCAATGGTTTCCGTTAGATGCATTACCAAATTATCTTGCCTTTGATCACAGGCAGATGTTGGAGGATTACCGTGGACGACAATCAAGTTAACGATCAAAACACCCGTATCCAAGAGTTGCGAGATAAAATGCGTGCCTTTCGGGAAGAACGAGGTTGGACCAACGAAGATCCCAAAGATATGGCACTTAGCTTAGTATTAGAAGCCGCCGAATTATTGGAATACTTTCAATGGAAAACTGGCAAAGAGGTTGAAGATGAAGCTCGCCTCAAAGGTGCCATTTGTGATGAATTGGCTGATATTTTTTGGTGGGTCATGGCAATTTCAGAGCGGTTAAATATTGATGTTTCTCAAGCATTTATTCGAAAAATGGTCAAAAATGGTGAGAAATATCCCTCGTCCATTTTTAATCCTTCCATGCCAGAAGAAGTGCGTAACCGCGAATACTACAAAATTAAGGCTCGTACCCGTGGCGGCCACCCCCTCGCCGAGGATTAATGACAAAACACACCCAATCATTCCAAGTAAAAAAACGTGATGGACGGACCGCTGAATTTGATCCAGCCAAAATCAATCGGGCTATTACAAAAGCCGTTGCAGAAACGAATGAATTTACCGCCGCTGAGACCAGTCGTCTAACCGACATTGTAGTAAATTTAGCCAACAAATCACTTGCCAGTTCTAGCTCAGTTCCATCAGTTGAACAAATTCAAGACATTGTTGAGCAGGTACTTATGGCTGCTGGTCACTACAAAACAGCCAAGGCATACATCTTATATCGTGAACAACACCGTAAAGAACGCGCCGCTCGGGCAGTGATCGGTGTCACTGATGACTTGGGATTGTCCATTAATCAGCTCAAAGTCATGGAGCGTCGTTATTTGTTGCATGATGAAGATGGAAAAGTCATCGAAACTCCCAAAGGGCTATTTACCCGTGTTGCCAAAACCTTGGCCGCAGTCGAAACCAAGCAACAAACTCATTGGGAAGAACAGTTTTATCAAGTCATGAGTCGCCTGGAATTTTTACCTGCAGGTAGAACGCTCAACAACGCCGGGACCAAACAAAATCAACTTGCCAATTGTTTTGTCTTACCTATAGAAGACAGCATGGAAGGCATTTTCGATGCGGTTAAGTGGACCGCCTTAATTCACCAAACCGGTGGAGGCACAGGCTTTAATTTCAGCAATCTTCGTCCAAATGGCGACGTAGTCAGTAAATCATCAGGTGGCTTTGCCACAGGGCCAGTCAGTTTCATGAAAGTGTTCGACGTGGCCACCCGTCAAGTCATGTCTGGTGGTAAAAAACGCGGGGCCAACATGGGGATTCTTAACATCGATCACCCCGACATTATGGAGTTCATCACCTGCAAGACCGAAGAAGGGGAAATTGCCAATTTCAATATTTCCATCGGCATCACTGACGAATTTATGACCGCAGTCAAACACAATAAAACGTTCGCCTTAAAAAATCATCGTACCGGCGGAGTAATTCAAACCCTCAACGCAAGCACCTTGATGGATCAAATTGCCACGCTGGCTTGGCGCACGGGTGACCCCGGCATGATTTATCTTGATGCCATCAATAGGAACAATCCCTTACTTGAATCGTACGGCCGCATCGAAGCCACGAATCCTTGTGGAGAACAGCCACTTCATCCGTTCGATGCATGTAACCTGGGTTCAATAAATTTAGCCAAATTCATAAAAAATAATCAGGTCGACTACGATCGCTTGAAAGAAGTGACGCATATTGCAGTCCGCATGTTGGACAACGTCATTGATGCTGGTACCTACCCCTTACCTCAAATAGCCGACACCGTTCGAGCCAATCGTCGTATTGGTTTAGGTGTCATGGGTTGGGCGGATATGTTATTACTTCTCGGTATCCCCTATAACTCAGACAAAGCGGTAAAACTTGCAAAAAAAGTCATGGGTTTTGTTCAAACCGAAAGTTGGCAAGCGTCGCGAGAATTGGCCAAGGAAAAAGGCGTCTTCCCTCGCTGGTCAGAATCATCCTTCAAAACGGCCAAGGATAAAGTCAGAAACGTCGCCATTACCACAATCGCTCCCACGGGTACCATTAGTATGGTGGCCGATTGCTCTTCTGGTATTGAGCCACTTTTTGCCCTCGCCTATGTCAAAAACGTGGTTGATGATGCAGGTCTATCGTACGTGAATGATATTTTTAGTAACCAACTTCATCATGTATTGGGTACCAATGGCGAATACAATGCGGCGATTAGTGAAATTTCACAGGCTGGTAGTTGTCAGCACGTCACGGGGGTTCCTCAATCCCTTAAAGATACATTTGTTACCGCTCACGACATTGATTGGACCTGGCACGTCAAAATGCAAGCTGCTTTCCAAGAATACTGTGACAATGCTGTCAGCAAGACTGTTAATCTCCCTCACACAGCCTCAATTGAAGACATTAAAGCCGCCTATCTCCTGTCCTGGGAGCTGGGATGCAAAGGAGTTACTGTGTACCGCGACGGCTCCAAGGATTTTCAGGTTTTACAAACCACCGCGAGTAGGAGCGAGGTCATTTCACCTAAACCTAGTAAACCAGTCATGCAAAGTCTAATAAAACAAAAAACCCTCAAAGAGCGAGCCAAAGAATCAGCTCATGATCATAAGACGACTACCTGTCCCGAATGTGGTAGTGAAGCAACTCTTCAAGAGGGGTGTGTTTTGTGTCACAGCTGCGGTTGGTCCGCCTGCTCGGCATAATATGCTAATTCTTGCCTCAGCTTCCCAATGGCGAGCCCGACTACTTAGAGAGGCGGGGATTACTGATTTTAACATCATTCCGACCGATCTTGATGAATCTCCGTACATGGAATCAATCCATGATCCAGAATTACTAGTGAAAACACTGGCTGAGAAAAAAGCCGAAGCTTGTCTCTCTTCACTCAGTACTAAGGACCAAGCACTAGAGACTATTTTAGCCGCCGACACCATCGTTTG
>CAZKZW010000019.1:8474-17422 GCA_964557365.1 uncultured Pseudomonadales bacterium
TCGACCGCCAAGACGCCAAACGGATTATTTCTCTCCTTGCAGGTAACACCCACGAAGTTTGGACAGGTGTCTGTGTTTGTAGGGGCGAAGCGCGACTCGTCCAACCCAAAATAACCACCTTTGCCGAAAAAACAGCGGTAACTTTCAAACCAATGAGTAATCAAGACATTGAAACGTATTTAGATACCAATGATTGGGTGGGCAAAGCCGGAGCATACCAATATCGTCAAAACATTCACACGCACATTGATCACATCGACGGCGACGAAACCAATATTATTGGCTTACCGAGTAGAGTGGCGAGTTTCTTGAGATGAACCTGTGGAGATGGGGAGCTGAGTTCCATCTCCAGTAATAAGAACACCTTTAATTGGCTGATCTTTATAAACGTTATTTTCATGACCACCCACAAACAGTCCAAAAACTAAATTCGCTAATACACCAATACCAGTTTCGAGTCCATTTGGGACATGCGTTGTTTCGTGATTTGTCATAACAGCCTCATACTTATTTATTACACACAAATAGCGAATATATACCTGACTCTATCTAGAGTCAAGTGAGACAGTGATACAATGCATTAAAGTAGCAAACATTCCATTGTAAGCACGTTTATGAATTCAGTTCAATCCGCGTTAGTGTATATATTTACAGGTGACGGCAAGGGCAAAACCTCTGCTGCCCTTGGCACTGCTGTCCGAGCGGTTGCTTCAGGAAAAAAAGTTGCTATGGTGCAGTGGTACAAGAGTGAAGCATGGGGGATTAGTGAACACCAACTTAAACTGCCACGTTTTGAAATTTTCCCCATGGGTGAAGGTTTTTATTATAAAGACAAAGGTGATAATCCTGCTCCTCATCAACAAGCGGCCAATGCCGCCCTCCAAAAAGCTATCGAGCTCTGTCCTCAAGTCGATGTTCTTGTATTGGATGAAATCAACAATGCTGTTTCCGATGGATTACTTACCGTCGATCAAGTCAAACAATTTATTACCAAACGAGGAAAAACTCATTTAGTGTTAACAGGTCGAAATGCACATCCAGATGTTGTTGCCATGGCAGACCTTGTTACTGAAATGAAAAAAATTAAACACCCCTACGACCAAGGTAAACTCGCGGTTAAAGGACTTGATTTTTAACCCGTTTCACCTCTGGTTTTATGCTATGATGAATGCATATCAAGCTACTATTGGCTTAATTTGTTATGTCAGACACTGCCCCACCATTTTTCCCCACCACACCAACAACTCCTGTTCCCTCAGATGGATTGTTTGCTCAATCACTGGCTGCTAATGTCCCTCCTCAACAATCACAAGCAACACCTGTAACCCCAATAAGTGCTCCCAACAAAGAAGGCGCGCCGATTCCTCAGCCAGCCGAAGCTGCTCCACTTATTGAATTGCGTGAAACGGAAAAAATACCAGAAGAGGTCGAAGGATGGTTGCAAAAACTTGATCAAGCCGGAGAAATCACCTTGCCTGAACCCATTACTCACGATGGTGATGTTTTATTAGCTTCCACCGAAGCCCAAGTGGTAAAAGAAAAACTTGTCCTCCCTGTTACTCAAACAGGTTTACAACAAGGATTGAAGAGTACGGTCACCACGTCTGCACGTTGGTTAGCTGAATGGTGCGTTCGTTTGATAAAAGTCATGCGGGGTGAGGTTAAATATGCCCCCGAAGAAAATCAACACACATGAATCAACTTGATGAATACATATCCATTCTTACCACATGGTCCATTACCGCGTTTTTTATTGTTATTGGTCTCGTAGTGCTTGCAATTCTTGGATATCTTGGCCTTCAATGGTTTAGATATCGCAACCGAGAAACATACAGTTTAGGTTTTGTTTTGATGGAAATCCGATTACCTCGTGATAATGAAATCAAAATTGATGCTGCCGAACAAATGTTTGCTTCCCTCCACACGCTCTACAATGGCGATTGGTTCAAGCAGTTTACATCTCCTCAAGACTACTTCAGTTTTGAAGTAGTTGCCCTGAAGGAAGATATACGTTTTTATGTCGCGTGTCCAGGCAAACTTCAAGATTTAATTGAAAAACAAATTCATGGGGCCTATCCCGGAGCTGAAATTTATCAAGTTGACGAATACAATATCTTTTCTGAATCAGGGAAAGTCGCATTCGCAAGTTTGTCTTTGAGTAAAGCCGCATATTGTCCTATCAAAACCTACAAAGAGTTAGCCACCGATCCCTTAAGCTCTTTGACATCGGCTCTTGCAAAAATGTCCGAAGGTGAAGGAGCAGCAATTCAATTTATATTTGCTCCCGCCAGCAGTGAATGGCAACATGCAGGGGGGAGTTATATCGCTGAAACCAAAAAGAAAGAAGCGAATCCAGAGACAGCAAAATATCACACCGATCAAAAAACCTATGAATTGATCGACAATAAAATCAGCAAGCCAGGCTTCACAACGTCCATTCGAGTTGTCGTTTCTGCTGCCTCCAAAACCTCCGCCGATATGCATTTGAAAAATATTACCGGCACCTTTGCTCAATACGCTTCCAATCTAAACAAGCTTTCCCGCCCCAAACGGATTTGGTTGAAGCAAGTTTTTATGATCGATTTTATCTATCGGTACATGCCTTTGTTTAACTGGAACACTTCTATCCTAAATGCGGAAGAATTAGCCACCATTTTCCATCTCCCCAACAAAATGGTTGAAACACCTCATATTCATTGGCTCAATTCCAAACGCGCTCCTGCTCCCGCAGAAATTCCCAGTTCAGGTCTGTTTTTAGGCAAATCCAGATATCGTGGCTTAACTCGAGATATTTACATTTCTCCAGCTGATCGACAGCGGCATATGTATATTATTGGTAAAACAGGTACGGGCAAATCTGAATTCTTAAAAGAAATGATTTTGCAGGACATTCGTGATGGCAAGGGTGTATGTTTTATTGATCCTCATGACACCGTCGAACAAATCCTAGAAATGATTCCACCTGAGCGGGCCGAAGATGTGATTTATTTTAATCCCTCCGACACTGAGCGACCTTTAGGCATGAACATTATGGAAGCCGATACCGAAGAACAACAACACTTTGTAGTCTCTTCTATCATTGGGCTTATGTACAAGCTCTATGATCCTCACAAAACCGGTATTATTGGTCCTCGCTTCGAACATGCTATCCGGAATGCCATGTTGACCGTCATGAGTGAGCCGGGATCGACCTTTATCGAAGTAGTTCGAGTCTTATCTGATCCTAAATTCGTCCAAGAATTGTTGCCCAAAGTCAAAGATCCTATGGTTCGGCGCTATTGGACTGATCAAATTGCTCAAACTTCAGACTTTCATAAATCAGAAGTTCTTGATTATATTGTCAGTAAATTTGGCCGCTTCGTCACAGATAAAATGATGCGTAACATCATTGGTCAAAGTAAAAGCGCTTTTGACTTTAGAAAAGTCATGGATGAAAAGAAAATTCTACTCATCAATCTGGCAAAAGGACGTTTAGGTGAAGAAAATTCCCAATTCCTCGGCCTTCTTATCGTTCCTAAAATTCTTATGGCGGCCATGAGTCGCCAAGACGTACCAGAATCACAGCGCTCAGATTTTTATCTTTATGTCGATGAATTCCAAAATTTTGCTACTCCAGACTTCGCGGTTATTTTGTCTGAAGCTCGTAAATATCACCTCAATCTCACGGTAGCCAATCAGTTTGTGGGTCAGATGGAAGAAGATGTTAAACAAGCCGTATTTGGTAATGTGGGAACATTAGTTTCATTCCGCGTGGGTGTCACTGATGCAAATTTCTTGCAACACGAATTTACTCCAACCTTTAGTGAAACAGACCTTACTAATGTCGAGCGCTTCCATGCCTTTATGAAAACCATCGTCAACAATGAACCTGTTGTTCCTTTTTCCATGGACTTAACCAAGGATATGGGAACAGATGCTAAGACTAAAAACCCCCGAATTGCTGAGTTAGTCAAAGAATTATCCCGCCTCAAATATGGTATCGACAAAGATATCTTGGAAGAGGAAATTTCCCGCCGCGCGAAATTATAGCTCTTCGAGCTTAACGTTGTCTTTTTCTACGGTTCCCTCAATCAATTTGAGGTATTTTTCCGTAGTAGACAATCGTTTGTGCCCAACCAGTTTGGATACATAGGTGATTGGTGTACCGGCTCGAAGTTGATGAATGATAAAAGTGTGACGTAAGTCATTTACTTTAGCATTCTCAATTCCAGCAATCTTAAAATAACGATCTACTGCTGTGCGGATATTCCGAACGAGGAAAGGATTTCCGGTTTTAGTTAAGAATAATGTTTTATCATCAGACTTAGGTCGTACGGCCAAATATGCTTCAATAGCTTTAGCTGCAGCATCAGACAGAGGCACCATTCGCTCTTCACGGGATTCGTAGGGACGAACCAACACTTGTTTCTTTTTCAAATCAACATCGTCAATTTGAAGATTGGACAATTCACCAATGCGAACGCCAGTCTGCAATAATAATTCAATGATAGACGATAGCCGTACGTCATCTCGGCTAGCATCACGCAAAGCGCGATATTCCAATTTAGACAATACTCGGGGAGGAGCCACTTCATACTTGGGATGAGATACGTGGGCAGCAGGACTATCACTTACATAATTTTGAGTTTTCAAGAATCTAAAAAAGGATTTAATTGAATTCACTTTTCGACTAATCGATTTCGAGGTATATCGATCATTTTTCAAAGAAACTTTAAAATTTTCAATGTCCTGTTCGTTCACCATACTAGGTTCAAATTTATGTTGTTCAGCCACGAAGGTAACCAACTGCTCGACATCTTTACCATAAGCAAGCACAGTTGCACTAGCGCGTTTTTTAGATCGCAAAAACTCCACGAACTGTTCGCGTGCCTCACGAAGTGTAATCTTTGTTACGTCTGCCTGCATAAACATTCCTCTCTATCCACCTCAAGTGGTCTGTTACAATCAATAGAGCAGTTGAAATTAATTTTTCAGAGTCTTTAAAAGCAGGAGAAACTGAAAATAATGGCTTATAATAACAAAGAAAAGGTTTAATGTCAAGAGAAAAAGTCTCCATAAATCCGATTACAGCGGTCATAATAATTGCCAGCATTTTTGTTATTACTGGCTTAATAAGGAATGCAGTCAGCCTGTATCAATCCCGATTCAGACTAGAATCGGCAAAGAAACAGATAGAGGTTTTAGAAGAAAAAAAAGCCGCTATTGAGCAAGAACTTACCAATCAGACAGATCCTGCTGCACTAGACCAAACAATTCGTAATAAATTAAACCTTTCCAAGCCAGGGGAAACACTCATTGTCATCACAGGCACTCCCGCAGCATCTGCATCATCTCCACTTGCGACGCCAGTTGAGATAAATCCAGCTCCTCTTATTGAATGGTGGAACCTGCTAAACCCTAAACCCTAAACCCTAAACCCTATTACCTATCTTTAAGTAGCAGGGGTGGGGGTCGAACCCACAACCTCGGCCTTATGAAGACCTTGCTCCGCCATTGAGCTACCCTGCCAAACCAAACAGGGGTATTTTACCCTAAACAAATAGATTTCCAAAGTGCTTGCTGAAAATAGTGTCCTGGTGTATAGTACCCTCATCATGCGGGGTAGTGTACGGCTGCACGTGAGGCTCATAATCTCGCAGGCCGGGTTCAACTCCCGGCCCCGCAACAAAACGAAATCCGACCATAGTGTCGGATTTTTCGTTTTATCTTCTACTTCACATCAAGACCTCATGATACAATTTTGAGTAAGATGCCAGAACTGTACAACGCAAATAATTCTCCATCTCCTTCCAATGGGAAAAGACGCATGTCGACAGATTATAGTCAAGTCATGCGAGATTTCCCCAAGACTCATAACCCCTTTACAGCTTTCATGGTTCGTCCCCCCATGGTCAATTTTGGTCTCAAAGAAGAAAATGAAAAAATTCTCATGGTTCTCAGGCGTCACTTCATTACCAATATTCGTTGGATTATTTTTGTTCTCCTCATGGTTCTTTCCCCAATGATTATTTCATTCTTTCCTCTAGTACCTATTCTTCCTGAAAAATTCTCCGCTGCAACCTGGATACTATGGTATCTCCTCGCTTTTGGTATCGCTCTAAACGGAATCTTGAGTTGGTATTACAACACGTACATCATTACCGATGAGCGAATCATTGATGTTGATTTTATTAATTTGATTTACAAAAACGTTTCCTTTGCCAAAATTGATAACATCGAAGACGTGACTACTCAAATGGGTGGAGCGCTTCGAAACGTGCTGAATTTTGGTACAATCCGAGTTCAAACTGCCGCAGAAAAAACCGAATTTGAATTTGAAGATGTTCCACATCCTCAAGAAGTTTCCAAACTTATCAACGAACTCATTCTCGAAGAAGAGCGAGAAGAACTTGAAGGGAGGGTTTCCTAATGGATTCTCCCGCCATAATCACCTTTTTAAGTGGTCTAAACGAAGGAAGTATGTGGTTTGTAGTGAAAATATTCTACCTACTCGCCTTTTTAGTATATGTCGGCTTTTCAGTGGTTGTGTTGAGTCAAATCAAACAAATGAGCAAAACCTTTGTGGGTGGCCTAGAAAAGCCCTTGAGTCTTTTCGGTTTAGTCCATGTCACACTTGCTGTCCTAGCCTTTGTTTGGGCGCTCGTGGTACTCTAGATACATACAACCACCACAGGGGAAGTGATTATGGCGCGACTGGAAGTCAGACCAGTAACATGTCAAACCACCAACTCAGGTTGGTCACAAACGCTCTCTTTGTCCACACCTCCTCACATTGTTGATCCAGCCATTACTCCGGCATGGATAATCACACTATCTTTAGTTGGTATTACAGCTGCTGAACGTGGGCCAGAATTACTTGAGTCTATCAGCCACACGTTTGAAACAATTGAACTCAAAACTCCCGAAGCACTCTATCAAACTCTCGATAGACTTCTCGTAGAGGAATTTCATGCATCAGTCGCTGCTATTTGCCTCACCAACTCATTGTGTACGGTCATGGGAAAAGGTAATTTTCAAATTCATCTTTGGCGTAACAATCATCTCGGCACAATTCTCTCCGGAACAGACAACGATTCGTGGCAGGTAGTTGAGGGTCCGCTATATGATACTGACCGTTGGTGGCTTACGGCGGGCGACAGTAGTGTAATCCCCAAAATCAACATTCTTGAGGCAGTAGATATTGAACAAATCATTTCAGAATTACGCACAACACTGATGTCAACACCCGACAGTAATCTAGCCAACAGCATCATTTTCTCAAGCTCTCCTGTTTTAGATAACTCAACCCCACCAATCATAGAATCATCTGATCAGGCTCCGTCAATTCAGGTTTCTTCGAAAAACCTAAAAAAGCGTCGAGTTATGATGATGGGTTGGTTATTACTCATCGCCTTAGCAGTGTCGGTTTGGTTTGGCTCCCGAGCTCGCAGTGATCAGCAATTAGCTCATACGTTTACCAAACTCGACCAACAAGTTACCACCACCATAGCTGCTGCCACAACACTTGCTGTCACCGATCAAGTTCAAGCCCGACAACAACTCCGAGATCTTCAACTCGGTATCAATCAAGCCAAAAACAATTTTGAAAAAAACAGCAAATGGCTAGCCAAATGGCAATCACTTGATCAAAAAGTCACTCAAAGTTATCAGCAGCTGGCCGGCGAAACGGCTCTCAACGATCTTCCCGTTTGGTTTTCCCTCTCTGTAATCAAATCAGAGTTTAGGGGTGACAAAATGATTGTTGCTGGCGACAGCCTCATTATTCTTGATAAAACCACCAACACGCTTGCAAAGATAAACATTCCCGCCAAACGCGGTGAATCTCTCGCCACAGGTCTTCAATTACGGAACAATTCTGCTCTTGCCGCCGATACCAATCGGGCACTCACCATCACCACCGATGGCATTGTTAGTAGTGCACTTGGAAAAACAAAAAGCACGTCTACATTGATTGTGGCTGATACTGAATGGCAACAACCAGCCTTCTTAGGTTTGTTCAACGGCAATATATACGTGCTTGATGAAGGAGCTGGTCTCATTTGGCGCTATTCTGCCACCGCCACGGGAGTTGCAGACAAAAAGAATTGGTTAGGAAGCGGAGTTTCTCTTTCCGGTAACACAAAGAGCTTGGCTGTTGATGGTGACATGTGGCTTCTTAAAGATGGGGGAACCATTTCCCGCTATCGGCGCGGCGCCCCACTTTCCTTTGGACTGAGTGGTTTAGATCAACCATTAAGTGCATCAGTCACCGCACTAGCGGTCGCTTCCACTGACAAAATCGCCCTCATTGATGCCGGTAATCAACGTATTATTATTTGCACCAAACAAGGAAGTTATCTCAAACAGATAAAGTGGGCTGGTTTATCTACCGCCCAAGATCTCAGCTTTTCCGCCGATGGCAATACACTGTTCATTTTAAAAGATGGTGCCATCTACACTGCCTCCCTTTAAGCGCTATAGCCTGATAGAATACCCTCATGAAGAAAGAAAAAGCCAAAGGTTTTCAACCGATTGAAAACAAAAAGGCTCATTTTGATTATATTGTTTTAGACACATTTGAGGCAGGACTCGAACTCCGTGGTTGGGAAGTTAAAAGTCTTCGGCTTGGTCGTGCTTCCATGAAAGATGCACATGTTCGTTTCATGCATGGAGAAGCCTTCTTGGTTCATATGCACATCACTCCCTACCAATTCACCCGTAGTGAAGAAATTGACGAAACCCGCAGTCGCCGGTTATTGCTCCACAAAAAACAGCTTATCGAACTACAAACATCTTCAGACCAGCGAGGGCTTACAATCATTCCGCTCAAAGTGTATTTAAAAAATGATCATTTCAAAGTCTTAATTGGCCTGGCTCATGGTAAAAAAGTTCACGAAAAGCGTGCCGCTCTCCGTGAACGTGACATCGCCCGCGATGCTGCTCGCGAACTCCGTCTCAAAGACCGCTAA
>CAZKZW010000020.1:0-15991 GCA_964557365.1 uncultured Pseudomonadales bacterium
ACACCTACATATACCCAACCTTGCCAGGTTTTTGGAGTTAATCCCCAACCACCGTATTTTCTTCGATTAAACCATTCACTTTTTCCGATCATAACAATCTCCTATGTTATATATTTCTCACATTATGTTAGAAATATATCACATTGGCTTCAATTGTCAACTCTTCTCTGCCTCGTAAATTATTCGCGTTTCTTTCCGCATTCACCGCAAAATTTTGCTTCTGATGACAATGTTGCGCCACACCCGGCACATTTTGTTTCTCCGTTGATTTGAGCTCCACAATCGGGGCAAAATTTCGAATCAGTTGCCAGAGCTTTTCCACAGGTGGGACAGGATGCTTTAATGCCTTTTCTCCAAGTTGCAGCGTCCAAATGCTTGTCTTCTTCTGCCATACATGCTTTGGCATATACCTCTTCTACACTTTTGTCTGATTGGGCTTTGGCCATTTCCACACCCAAGTCAGGGGCACACTCCTTACACAATCCTTTCTTTTCATTCCAGCAGCGTTCACTACACACCCATGACTGACATTTGGGGCATTGGCGGAATCCATCCATCAGAGCTGATACAGCTTTCTTATATGCTGCGTCATGAGCTCCTTTCCACTTCGCATCTTTTACCCGATTACCAATGTCTGCGGCAGTGCCCAAGAACCCACCAAAAATACTAGACGCTGTTTCGAGCGCGTTGGAAATCCCAGATAATGCCATCTCCTCAAATTCAGAACGATAGCCATGACCACATCGACTGCACGACAATTCAAATTGAAATCCCTCGTCGGTACTAATGTCGCTAATTCCTTCAATAAACTCAATTCTGTCAGCCATGACTGATTCCTTTTTGATTATTAGTACTTTTATTTCCATTCTAGCAGAGCAGGGTATGATAGGATGAGCAAGCAATGTGATTTATGAATTAATGGAGGATTTTTATGTCAAAAACACAGGAAAATTTACTTAAAGCATTTGCTGGAGAGAGTCAGGCACGGAATAAATACACTCAATTTGCCAAGGTAGCTCGAAAAGAAGGTTTGGAATGGATTGCCCGCATCTTTGAAGAGACGGCAGAAAATGAACGCGTTCATGCTTCGGAAGAGTTTGAGTTAATTACTAGTCCTGTCTCCTGTGAAGGAATGTTGGAAATTGATTCATTTAAGACCACCATTGATAACTTAAAAATGGCTGCTGCAGGTGAGAAATATGAGTGGACGACCATGTATCCAGAATTTGAGAAGGTTGCTCAGGATGAAGGTGAAGTCAGGGCAGCTCAATTGTTCGGCAAATTGAAAGAGGTAGAAGCTACGCATGAAGAACGATATATTATTTTGGCTACCAAATTGGACAGTAAGACGCTTTATGATTCCGACGTTGAATTGACATGGAAATGTGTCAATTGTGGCTACCTCTATGTGGGTAAACAACCACCTAAAGCTTGCCCTGTTTGTTTGAAACCATACACCTGGTACATGCCGATAGGATTAGTTCATTAACTCTAATCGAGTAGCTTGCATTATTTCTGATTCAGAGAGTAACGGTTCATTTTGCTCATCAAAATAGTGAGCAAGACGGTAATGAACTGTTTCAGGACGCTCAAGTAAGGGGTTGGTAATGAGCCAAGCACGGTTTTTAATTGCTTGAAAATCGTCGCGAGAACTGTATTTTGAACAAGCCTCTATAACTCGCGAATAGCTCAAGCGATATGTTGGTCCATAATCACCTTTAATCACATCTGTTTGATTGAGAAATTGAAAGACATTGGTAAGAAAAGTTGTTTGGATTATTAAAATACCACCAATGATCCCCCAGCCTATTTTTGGATAATGGGTATGAATAATCTTCCATCCGATACCGAAAGCAAAGATCATGAACGGAACAACTATTTGATAATACATAAGCCGAGGAAGATTACCGCTCACAATGTAGAAGAGTGGAGTTAGGGCAACAAGAATACCCAAAGGTCGTGAATCAAAGCTTTTTCCAAGCTTTAGCAATCCCAAGAGAGCAATGGCCATTATAAGAAAGGAAATTGGTTGAGATCCTTGAGTAAGTGGATAGTGTGCGGTAAGTTCTTGATAACTAACGCCAAATAAGTCGGACCACCTGAAGGAACCGATCACAGCAAATGGTTTAATCAAGTGAGAGAGAGTGAATGTTTTTTCGTATGGTTGATAACTACGGCAATCCGGACATATTGGGAAACTGGTGATTTCGAAATGAAGATATGGCAGTGCTGGAATACAGCCCACGATACACCCTACTAGAAATGGTTTCCACGCAATGCGCTTTGAAATACCAAAACTGAGGATGAAAGCGATAAAGAAAAAGAGACCTGACAGATGGAGTTGCGTTTGGAGGACAATTAAAATCCCTATCCCTATCCACGTGCGAACGGTATCTCGATGGTGAATTACCGCTAATAAAAGACCAAATAACGGAACGGTGAATAGAGCAGTGAGATCGATGGACCATATTTTTCTGGAAAAAAAGACTTGCCAAGGAGATAATGCGTAGATGCAGGCAATTATTCTAGCGTGATTTGGCGGTAAATATTGTTTCAGAATGAGATAGAACCAAACAACTACCCCAATGTTTATAACTGCAATCCAGGTGGTAATAAATAGAGGGTCAGTTGAAACAAATCCTGGGATAAGTAGTAAGTAATGAAACAGAGGGAAGTTGTTGATATGAGCCGAGGACATCAATCCGGTGGAAAATAATTGATGAGATGAGTAAAAATTAACTATACTGGAAACTGAATTTACCTCATCCGCTTTGTATTCCATGAGGTCGAGTTGCCAGAGACGAGGTATTGCCGCTAGGATAATGATTATGAAAATCCGCCAATCTAATTGTGGCAGGTTTTTTTTCATGCGATTTATTTACATGGGCCGATGGGACGTGGAGCGGTGGGATTGCCGTAGCGAACCCACTTACCCTTGTCACAAATCCATGTGTCATCCTCTTGTTTGACAACAATGAATTTCATGCAGATGAGCACAAATAACCCCAATATGGCTAGGATAAAGATTTTCAGCCGTTGTTGGCTGGTAACCATAATGATAGACATACTCTGATAATACCATTAATCGAGGAATGTGAGAGCTATGCCTGTTTTGTCTGCACGACCAGTACGGCCAATGCGATGAATGTAGTCCTCGTATGATTCAGGTAAATCATAGTTAATAACATGCGTGACGTTATCAATATCCAAGCCGCGAGAAGCTAGATCTGTGGCGATTAGAATTTGAATATGATTACTTTTGAACAGATCTAATGCTTTTTGGCGTTGGTATTGAGTTTTATTGCCATGGATGGAAGCGGCTTTAAAACCTCGTGTTTGTAATTCTTTGGATAATTTTTCCATATTCCACTTAGTACGCCCAAACACGAGAACTTTTTTAAATTCTTTCTGAATTAACAAGTCGTGCAATACTTCTATCTTTGGTTTACCGTTGGTGCGAATAACATCCTGATCAACATTATCTGAGGTTTGATGAGTGGCAACAGATACGGTAATCGGATCATGTAAAAATTGATGCATAATGCTTTTCACTTTTTCCGGTACGGTAGCCGAAAAGAAAAGTGAGTGACGTTTTTCAGGTAATTCGTGAATCATTTGACGAATATCGTTGATAAAACCCATATCCAGCATGCGATCAACTTCATCAAGAACGATGGTGGAATAATCCTCATAATATAAAGCACGATGCGCGGTTAAATCTTTTAATCTGCCCGGAGTGCCGATGACAAATTGAGGTTGTTTACGGAGACCACTGATTTGCTTACTGATGGTCAAGCCACCAATACATAACACAGAGGAAAGATGTAGATTCTGAGCAAAGGCCCAAAACTCATCTTCAATTTGAACTGCTAATTCTCGAGTTGGTGTGACAATCAAGACTTTAAGGTCGGGATTTTTTATGACTTTATCAATTAGTGGGATCAAAAATGCGGCGGTTTTGCCGGTGCCTGTATTAGCAATCCCAATTACATCTCTCCCTTGCAAGAGAAGTGGAATCGTTTGATCTTGAATAGGGGTCGGTTGAACGTACCCACGTAATTCAATATTGGCTTTTAATGCATCAGAAACGGGAAAATCACTAAATTGATTTCTGGGAACATATTCATCAATACTCGCTTTGGTTACCGCTTTCTTGATAAACATTGATGGATTATATGCAGGTGGCTTTGCAGCGTACCGGACTGGTCGACGAGCCATACTACGGGGACGAGCGGAAAAACCACCACGACGGGAATGTTGAAACATAATAAGTCCTTTATTACAGACACAAGTGAAAGACTTATTTTTTCTGCTCTAACCAATGTACTGCGGGAAGTTTGTATAACGAGGAGGAGTATACCACGAAAAAATTTTAATTGCAAATTATAGGATGCTATTTTGACCGTAATCGATGCCAGACTTTATTAAGTGAAGACTGTTCGCTGCGGAAATTAGAATTCATTAGTCGATTGGTGATGGGGCGATTTTTTCCCGCAAGAACGAGTGGTGTAGAAAAAGCACGCAATGCTTCGCGAACAGATAAAACTCCCTGCGCAGAATCTTTTCTGCCGGTAAAAGGAAGCTCATCCGGACCACGTTGACATTGAGAATTTACGTTAATGCGGGACACTTGATTGCCAAATAATTGAATAGCTTGATCGAGCTGTTTGGCGCTGGTGGTAAAGATGCTGATTTGTTGACCATATGGTGAAGTAGTAACGTATTTGGCGACCTCTTCCAAATTATCAAAGGGAATAATGGGAACAACGGGACCAAACTGTTCTTCATTTGCGATACGGGCATTCATAGCAACGGGATATAACACTACCGGGAAAAAACGAGTATGGTTCACCAAACCACCACGAACGTTTATTTGCTTGGCTCCATGATTCAGAGCGTCATCGATCAAACTCGTGAGATATTCAATTTTCGAGGCTTCAGGCAATGGAGTTATTTGAACTCCTTCGTCCCAAGGAGCGCCCAATTTTAATTCATCTACTGCGTCGGCAAATTTTTGAACAAAACGATGCGCAATCTTATTTTGAACAAAGATGACTTTTAAAGCAGTACAGCGTTGACCATTAAACGATAGTGATCCAAGTACACATTCAGTAATAGCATTGTCTATATCACTATCATCCAAGACTACTCCAGGATTTTTTGCCTCTAACCCAAGAACGGTATACAACCGATGAGGTAAGGGGTGCTGATTTCTGATGGTGTCAGCAACTTTGCTGGACCCAATAAAGGCTAAGACATCGATTTTTCCTGACGTCATGAGTGGAGAAATAACCTTCTGACCCTCACCATATATTGTGTTAACTACGCCGGGAGGAAATGACTCTGCCATGGCTTTTAACAGAGGTTGGTGAAGCAACACTCCCATGCGAGGTGGTTTAAAAATCACCACATTACCGGTAATAAGGGCAGGAATTAAAACGGTATAGGTTTCGTTTAAGGGGTAATTGTATGGTCCCATGCATAAGGTGATTCCCCGGGGAGAGAAGTGGATTTGTGATTTAACATTTTCTAAAGTCCGTAGCTTGGTTAGACGCTTCACTTTGCGTTGGTAAAATTCAACCGTTTTTTCAATATAAATCACGGTCCGATCGAATTCGTTGGCTGCATCAGCATATGATTTACCAATTTCCCACATGAGAAGCTCAATCACCTGATCCCGTTGTTGTTTCATGAGAGAGGCAAAGTGGCGGACACAAGCACACCGTTCTAATGGATGCATGCTAGGCCATGTGCCTTTGCCATAGGCGTAGGCATTAGAAGCTGCCTGAAGAACTCGCTCGGCCACTTTACTAGTCAAGAGTGGGTAATGACCAAGAACTTGATCAGGTCCTGGTTCGCCAGACGCACTGATAGGAGTAGTTACGGTTTGATATGGGCCAGGCCAGGATTCAAGTTTGCCGTTGATTAAAAAAAATTCTTGATTAACTTCGGGTGGCTCAGTACTATCGCGGGCAGCGCTTCGCATGAATTATCCTTTGAGCCATTCCACATAGGTACAGCCAGTGGCTCGTTTTTCTTCACGATCCCATCCAGATGTGGAACACTTTTTCATTTTTTTACCAGAATTAGTCGTAAATAACACTAATAGTTCACCACATTCGGGACATTTTTCATCCAATTTTTCAGTTGTCCCATTAATCCATTCCACATAATCACAGCCTGTAGCTTTCTTTGCCTCAGGGTCCCAAACGTTGGTACTACACTTTTTCATTTTTTTACCAAAACGAGTTACCTGAAGAATGAGTGGAGCACCACACTTGGGACATTTTTCTTCCAAGGTTTGAGGCTCGACCGCCAGCCAAAGGACATAATCGCAGCCTTCGGTTTTTTTAGTTTCCGAGTTCCAGCTACCTTTGGAACATCGTTGCAACTTTCTACCACTCGGGGTTTCGGTCACATCACTTAAGGGGGCCCCGCACTTGGGGCATTTGTCTGTTTCGTTCATGAGTCAAGGTTAACACGAGATGAGACTTCGCACTAGATACTAGTTATTGGGTGGCCACCCATATCTCGTTATTTTTTTACGACTGGGGCTTGGATTTCGGTTAACCATTCTTCGGGATTATCGTTATTCCAAATCCCATTAATGTATGACTCGCGCATCAGATCATTGATTTTATATCCGTTATCGTCAATCCATTTAATTAAAGCGCCATATGTTTTCCCTAGAGTTTCATAGGGACCTTTGTGATATACGCAGGCAGCCATGGGCACTCCCGGAATCGTTTTGTATGTTACTCCGTCACTATTCGGACCTGCCTTAACGACTGCTTCACATACCTCAACATCGATATCACTCGCTTTGTATTCGCCATCATGATAGATGTTGAAACAATACTCTGGCACCGCACAGGTAACTCCATGCTTTTTCATTGCTTCACCCATTGCGGGCACAAAAGAAAAAAGCTCGTTGTAATCTTTAATAACTTTTCGCGTTGAAGCAACGATAACTTCAGGTAAATCTTTGATGGTAATGTGATATTCCATCCCCTTCTCTTTCTCCAAAACAGTGATGTATGCCGTAAGTTGTTGTAATTGACTGGATTCTTTTTCCACCAATGCATGCATTTCTTTTTGTTTTTGGATTAATCGTTGAATGACCGTCTGAATATCAGAATCATCGCGTAATAAAATTCCGATATCTGTCAACGATAGTCCAATTTGTTTGAGCGCAATGATTTTTTGAATGCGTGGTAATTGTTCGGTGGTATACATGCGGTAATTGGTCATATTATCAACATGCGCTGGTTTCAATAAACCAATCTCATCATAATGACGAAGCGTTTTTATCGTCACCCGATTAATGATGGAAAATTCTCCAATTCTGAACACGTCTGGCACACCTCCTTTTTTGGTAATGATTTGTATTGTAACCGATTGTCAGCCCTCCCCTAAGGGGAGAGTAAAGAAGGAAATTTAATACACATTTTGATAGTGAGTGAGACGAGTTATTGTTTCATTTTTATCTACGACAATGGCGACCACATCAATCCTACAGGGAAGCATTTTATCTTCCATGTACAAACTGCCCATTCGACGAACCTTGGCAAGTTTACTTTTTCCCACCATTTCTTCCGGCGAACCAAACTCAACCCCCGTTTTTGCTTTTACTTCTACAAAGACAAGTGTTTTATTATCTCGAGCAATAATGTCGATTTCACCAAACCGATTATGATAATTTCGCTCAATAATTTGATAACCATTTGAATGTAAATATTCAGCTGCCGCAGCCTCCGTGATTTGTCCTAAGTGATGATTATTCTGTTTCATGTGACTTGTTTGTACTGCAAGGCTTCTGCCATATGAACTGGCAGAATTTTGTCTTCATTCTCTAAATCAGCAATCGTGCGAGCCACTTTAATTAACCGAAAATAACTTCGGGCGGAGAAATCATATTTTTCTGTCGCTAATTTTAGGACAGCTTCTGCTTCGGGGGTGAGATAGGCTAATTTCTTGACATCTTTGTTATGCATTTGAGAATTTGTGTAGATGAGCAAATCAGCAAATCGATCCGCCTGTCTGGTTCTCGCTTTCATTACTTGTTGTTTTGCTTCTTTGGAAGTCAGTGTATTCGCATCAACTGGCGCTGTAACCGCCAATTTTTCCACTTCCACGCTTGCCACTGATACACATAAATCAATCCTGTCTAAAATGGGTCCAGAAATACGGTGTTTGTATTTTGCGATTTGTTTTTGAGTACATTTACATTCTCTTTTAGGGTGTCCTAGGTAGCCGCAAGGACAAGGATTAATGGCAGCAATGAGGGTAAAGCTGGCTGGATAACGGACATGACCAGCAGCACGAACAATTTCAACCACCCCATCTTCCATCGGTTGCCGTAAGCCTTCTAGGACACTTCGAGGAAATTCTGGCATTTCGTCTAAAAACAATACCCCAAGATGAGCTAAACTCACTTCTCCGGGTAACGGGTTACTGCCACCACCAATAAGTCCCGCAGCGGATACACCGTGATGTGGAGCTCGAAAGGGACGAGTCTTAATAAATGCTTCGCCCGATGAGAGTAGGCCAGAAATGGAATAGATCCGGGTTACTTCCAGAGTTTCAGCTGCAGTGAGGGGAGGTAATATGCTGGGAAGTGTTCTTGCCAACATTGTTTTTCCTGTTCCTGGTGGCCCATACATTAATAAGTTATGTCCGCCGGCTGCGGCAATGAGGAGTGCGCGCTTTGCTAACTCTTGACCCGCAATTTCCGCAATATCAAAGTGTGTGATTTGATTATCGTCTTGATACGTTACAGGTTCATAAGGGACGGGGATAATTTCTTCACCATCAATCATGAGATGACTAATAAGTTCAGTAATTGTTTTAACAGGAATGACGGAAATCCCAAACACAACTGAAGCTTCTTTTGCCGAGACATCAGGAACAAAAATGGTTGAAGATGATTGCTTTTGAGCATAGAGCCCAAGCAATAAAATGCCTCGTGTGGGCCGAAGGCTTCCATCCAGCGATAGTTCGCCATAAAAGAATGATTTCTCTGGATTAAAACTCGGTTTTGGTTTAAGTTGATCGCTGGCAAGTAACACCCCAATTGCGATCGGAAGATCGTAAGCGGCTCCGTCTTTGGGCAAATCTGCTGGAGCAAGGTTGACAGTAATTTTTTTGTTGGGGAAATCAAAACCAGAATTTATTAACGCGGTTTTTACCCGCTCACGCGCCTCTTCAACCGCTTTACTCGCGAGCCCAACAATGGTAAATCCTGGGAAACCCGCAGAAGCTACATCGACTTCAACATCAATCGGGACAGTCTCAAGTCCAATGGTAGCGATGGATTGCAGTTTAATCAGCATGATTTAAAAAGTATTTTCCTTCCCGTTCCGTTATTTGGTTAGTAATCGTGAATAGTGACAATTGCGCTCCTACTTCGGCAATCGATTGATGTAATTCCCTGGCAATTTCATTACTCGAAAGTGGTTCACGGCAAAGTAAATTGAGAATTGGATCGTGAGGATGAGTAATGCTCTGGTGAGTGCTTTCAGTACCCAGCCACATAGAGGCTTTACCCCCGGCAATAAGACTGTTGGTGCCACGGGAAGTGCGGCTTGTGATAGGTCCTGGAACTGCAAAGAGTGGTCGATGTAAATCTAAAGCCAAATTCGCGGTAAGGAGAGAACCACTTTTTTCCGCCGCCTCAATCACATATACCTCTTGTGAAAGAGCCGCCACAATACGATTTCTGACCGGAAACGTCCATAAGGCCCCTTGTTGATCTTGCCATTGGGAAAGCAGTAATCCGTTTTTGACAATTCTATCTGCGAGTTGTTTGTCATAACCTTCGAGGGGTAAGGAAATCCCCCAACCCAAAACAGCAATTGTTTCCCCTCCACTGTCTAGACAGACTTGGTGAACATATTGATCCACACCATACATGAATCCTGAGATAATCGTTTTACCTTGCAATACGAGTTGGGGAACTAATGATTCGATGACTTGTTTGCCATAGTTAGTGATTTTCCGACTACCAACAACTGCTGCACAATGTGAGAAAAGCTGCGGATTCCATTTACCACGCGCATACAAGTCATCAGGAAATTCCTTCAATTCATGCAATCTATCAAGTTCAGGCAACTTTTCCCAATTATCTACGTGGTAGTACTCCATTCTTTAAGCATAACATGTTACCTAGATAGAAGCGTGAATATCATTGCAATGGCTGACGAAGCCATGGCAATGAATGTTAGCCATACAAGAATCTGAGATAGCCGACCACTTTTGTATTCACCCATAATTTGCGAACTCGCCGCAATTTTGGCGACTAAAAATACGAGGGGGACTGCAACCACCCCATTGATAACTGCTGTTACGACCAATGCTTGCATAGGGTCAATACCCACATGGTTGATGAGCAAGCCAATCAAGGTAGCAAGAATGATGACTCCATAGAATCCGTGTGCCCGTTTGAATTTAAGATTCAAACCTTCATGCCATCGAAATGCTTCTGCTACTGCATACGAAGCAGAACCAGCGAGAACTGGTAAGGCTAATAATCCAAGTCCAATGATTCCGACGGAGAAAATGAGCTTTGCTAAATATCCAGCATTAGGAAAGGTCTGTACCAACGGCTCAAGCGCTTTGGCTGCATCTGCCGAAGAATCAATAACGGTAATTCCGTGGGCATGAAGTGTGGTGGCAGCCACTACAATAATGCACCAAGTGGTAAGTTGAGAGGCGATCATACCAACCGCATTATCAAAACGCATGTGTCGGAGATATCGTGAAGTAATCCGAGGTACTCCATCTTTTATCAGATGATGAGCTTTTTCTTCTTCTACTTCCTGAGAGCTTTCCCAAAAAAACATATAAGGAGATATCGTGGTGCCAAATACACCCGTGATAATAAAAAGGAAATTGAAATTAAATTCAATATGAGGAATGAAGGTGGCAATAATAATATCTCTGATAGGTAAATTAATAATCATTGCCGTCAATGGATATGCAAGTAAGGCAAGCGCAAGCCATTTCAACACTTTGGCATAAGAATGGTATGAAGTAAAAATCTCTAATCCTAATGCAAGAATAGTGAAAATCACTGTCCAAATATCAGCATGAATTGGAGTAATAAGATGGGCAGCTGAAGCCATGGCACCAATATCAGCACCAATATTTATCGTGTTAGCAATGATAATCAACAAAACAACAGGAACAAGTATTCTTTTGCTGTAGTTATCTCGTACGACCGCAGCAATACCCTTTCCAGTCACCAGACCAATACGCGCACAGGCTTCCTGAATAGCTATCAGAAGTGGAAAGAGCAGCATGACGGTCCACAATTGTCCGTAGCCAAATTGTGCACCCGTTTGAGAATAGGTGGCTATACCTGACGGATCGTCATCAGCAGCTCCCGTGACCAACCCGGGTCCAAGAATCCGTAAAAAACGATTAAATTTCTTTTTTGCTCGAATAATTTCTTCAACCATGATATCAAGATATCAGGTTGGGACAGGCGGGGGAAGAACATGTAAAATGATCCATATGAATTCTTCACTTTCGGCATGGATAAAAAAGAATCAAATCTCTCTATTTCTATTTGATTTAGACGATACACTGATAGATACAAATGCTTTGTTTACAAAGCAGCTCACCCAATGCCAAAATCATATTTTAAATTCCGATCCCTCATTATCTCCATCAATTGTTTTTGACACAGTTTATTCGCTTTGCACTGAATCGTATATAAAAATGTTTGGAGATTTTGATCGAAGATGGCCCTACATGGTTCAAGAATTGGTTGACCGTTTTAAAATTCAAGACACATTGTTGGCTGATCGATTATTGACCACACTCCAAGTCATTCAGCATGAGTTACCTCAATTAAAACCATTCGCAAAGGAAACACTTGATGAATTGAGAACCTTGGGGATGAAAACAGGCGTGGTTACTCAGGCAGAAGAAACGTGGACTACATTTAAACTACAAGGTTTGGAATTGACTCCTTTTTTTGACGCTGTATTTTCTATTGGATCAAAGCATCCGAAAACAGCGGAGGAATGGAAAAAAGCGATGGCTCATTTTGATATCTCTCCCCAATCGACAGTCGTGGTGGGTGATAGTTTGTCAAATGACATAACAAGCGCAAAGGCAGCTGGAGTAAACAATTTGTTTTGGATAAAAGATGAAAAGGGTTGGACACATAGTCTAGAAGGGGAAGTCCCTGTTGGGGTGGTAGAAATTACAGGCGTTGCTGATTTACTTCAGTTAATGTGATGTTAGATAAGACTTAGGAGATTTTTTATCCAAGCAGTAGCTCGTTCAGTTTCGCCAATGCGCAATGGCCCTTCTTTGCCGGTAACAATAAAGCCAATGGGAGGAGTGACTAGCTGTCCACCTTTTGTAGTGAGTGTTCGAGAAATTCTGGGGGCTGCGTATTGAATCATTTTCATCAGAACGCGTAAGAGAAACGTTTGTTCTTTTTCATCAAGCCGAGTATCAAAAGCGGCAATGTGTTTGCCGTGGAGGCAATTATCAGACAAGGATTGGAGCCAAGTTTTCATGGCTGGAGAAGCATTACCACCATGAACTGGGGAACCTACAATAAGAAGATCAACACTCGAGATATCTACCCGGCTCATTTTGGAAACTGGAAGAATTCCGGTTGTCTGAGGATTAAGTTGTTTACCGATTGTTTCGGCGATAGTTTTGGTACTGCCATAAAGGGAATCATAAACAATGAGTGTGTTCATAGCTGTAGTATATGACATGTTTTGATAGAACGCACCTTTCGATAGGCTATAATAGCCCCATGCTCACTTTGATAACTGATCCCAGATTTTTATTAGTGTCCCTAGTGGCTCACGACAGAGACCGACAAGTGGTTTTGGCAGAATTGGATGAGGCAGCGGCACTGATTACCACGTATGGAGGAATCGTTGTAAAAACAGTCATGCAAAATGAATCTCATTTGAATCAGGGTACGTATATCGGCAAAGGAAAAGTGTATGAAATTGCTGAGTTAATCGGGCGAGATTCAATTGACGTGGTGGTCATTAACGATAATTTAACGGCCAGTCAACTTCATTCATTGAAAACTGCGTTTACCGAAACGAGACCAAAGATAGAAGTGTGGGATCGAACCGATTTAATTCTTCATATCTTCAAACAGCATGCGAGTACGGCAGAAGCAAAACTACAAATAAAACTCGCAGATGTCCGGCACAAGGGCCCTGAATTGCAGGGCATGGGTAAACAAATGTCCCAACAAGGTGCGGGTATTGGTACCCGGGGTATGGGTGAAACCAATACTGAAATTATGAAGCGTCATTGGCGGGGTGAAATTAAACAAATTGAAGCAGATTTGGAAAAATTAACCAGTAATCGACAGCATCAGATGGAACATCGAAAGCGATTACGACTACCTACCATTTCTATTGTGGGCTATACCAATGCAGGCAAATCAACCTTGTTTAATACACTAACCAAAAAATCAGCTTATGTGGAAGATGCTCCTTTTGCTACGTTGGATAGTAGTGTGAGTAAACTCTATTTGCACGGGCTTCAAAAAGAAGCTTTCGTGACGGATACCATTGGGTTTATTCAAAACTTACCCACAGAGCTGATCCAAGCGTTCCAATCAACGCTTCTTGAAACCATACATGCAGATTTATTACTCCATGTGATTGATGTTTCGGATGAATTTTTCCCAGAAAAGATCGAATCAGTAGAGCACGTGTTAACCGATTTAGCTATTGGAATGAAAAACCGGATTTATGTATTTAATAAAATTGATCATGAGAATATTAAAAACAAACAACAACTGATACAAAATTTGAGTGAACATTTTGCTGATTATCATCCACAGTTTGTCAGTGCCCGTACAGGTGAAGAAATTGATGTATTGATTCAAACAATTGAATCGGTGATATCAATGACCGCATAGTTGGGAATATTTTTTAAGGTGACTGTTTTGTATTTGAAGGTGCAGGTAAAACTGCCCGTACCGCCATTGAGATATTCCTGATCGAATACATGTTGATCAATGTAGGTATCTATTCCGGGTAAATATACCCGAGCTGCCCCAAAAGGTAATCCAGTTTTTTGTTCAAACTCTTCTTTAGTCGCAAACCTCAAGTTACCTACGTGCAACAATTTCTTGATCTTTTTAAAGTTTAGATGACTATCCCCTTTCTTGAGAATAACGATAAACCGATCATCTGCCTTCATCACTAACGTAGCGACGCAATCAGCAATGGTTTCATGTAAATATGCTTGGACTTCGTTGGGATCAACCATGGCAGGGTGTTCAAAAACCGTATGTTCAATGCCAAGTTGGTTGAGAGTTTGGCTATATGTTTTAGAAATGGGATCAATCATGTTATTTTACCTTTCGGGTATCTACAACAACTCACAATATGATCATTTACCATACCCACCGCTTGCATGTGAGCATAGATAATGGTGGGTCCGACAAAGCGAAAGCCGCGTTTTTTTAAGTCTTTACTGAGGATTTCAGATTCAGGAGATGTTGCAGGGATTTGATTTTGCTCAGTCCATGAATTAATGATGGGTTGATGATTTACGAAACTCCAAATGTACGAGTCAAATGAACCACATTCTTGTTGAATAAGTAAAAATTTCTGAGCGTTATTAATCGCGGCAGTAATTTTACGGCGATTGCGGATGATGGCTGGGTTATTCATCAATCGTTCAACATCTTTATCAGTAAATGCAGCTACCTTTTTTGGGTCAAATTCTGCAAACGCTTGCCGGTAACCTTCTCTGCGTTTTAGGATAGTGGCCCAACTTAAGCCTGCTTGAGCCGCTTCCAAAATGAGAAATTCAAATTGCTTCCCATCATCATGAACGGGAGCTCCCCATTCAGTATCGTGATATTCATGAAACAGTGGATTTTCTGACCAAGGACACCGAGTTATTTGATTCATAACAACCACACACTTATGACTAATAATAATCCGCCCAGTATAAAACCACTGAGTGCTTGAGCATATTGTTTATCTTTTAAGCACCAAGGTAATAATTCATCAATACTGATAAACAACATGATCCCAGCAACGATAGAAAATGATCCCTGAAGTACCGTTTCAGATAGAAAGGGACGAAGAACGAGAAATGTAATCAAGGCTCCAAAGGGTTCTGCTAGTCCAGCAATAGAGGTGTACCGAAGAGCTAACGTTTTATTTTTTGTTGCGCATAAAATGGGGGCAGCAACAGCAATACCTTCGGGGATATTGTGAATAGCTGTAGCTAATGCCAGGATTGATCCAAATCCCGTATTGTGAAGACTGGCCATAAATACAGTCATCCCTTCGGGGATATTGTGAACAATCATTCCTATTGCTACCACAATTCCGGTGGTCATCATTTTCTTCATTCGCACATCACACACCACGGGGAGAGAAATATGATGAGGAATAGCCAGATCTACTAAACGAGCAATTACCGCACCCAAACCCATGAGAAAAAGAGAGGGCGATACTCCTAAACCCTTGATCGCTGTTGGTAATAAGTCAAAGAGAGAAATACATATCATGGCTCCTGCGGAAAAACCCAGGAAGAATGAAAAGTATTTGTTGTTGAGTGTTTGAAAGCGGCTATAAAACAAACCACCAATAATTGTGCTTAATCCAGCTACTAGCGTGAGACCGAATGCATAGATGATAGTCACAAAAATGGCGTATCCCAATTACATCTGCAAATATGTCAACAGTTTGAACATGAGAATGGCAGGCCAGAAGAATGATTTACCAATACCTATCATGACTGCGGAAAAGGTACCTGCGTGTTGGAGGAAATAAAACAACGCACCGACCACACCTAAGCCATAAATAGCATTGGATGATCCTCCGCAGTGAGAACCACTACCACGGGAACAGATATTATCTTTGCAACACTCTGGAAATTTTTCTTCTTTTTTCATATGTTTTTATTATATATCCCCTTTTCTATTTGACAGCGCTGCTATAGTGAAGGTGTGACGAATGTTGAACGTCCTCAT
>CAZKZW010000021.1:0-13970 GCA_964557365.1 uncultured Pseudomonadales bacterium
CGAGAATATTCCACCTTAAAACCTATCAAATCTACATAGAAATGTATGCTCTTTTGATAATCGGATATATAAAGCTCAGGAACCAACGGTAAAAAATCCATAATTTAAATAAACTTACTGTACGCCACAAAATCTTGATGGCGAAAATGATTTGGTAAGTCACCTTCCTTAATCAATCCAAGTGATTGGTAAAATAATTCCGCTGCCCAATCTTTTCCCGTAATGAGATAAATTTTATGAGCACCTTCCGTTTTTACTTTTTCCTCAAACGCATGCATAAGCTGTCTGCCGATTCCTTTTCGGGCATGTGAACGAGACACAATTACATTGCCGATTCTGGCCACGCCATTTAATACACTTGCCTCAAGAATTCCTACAATTTCATCACCATCTTTTGCCTCAACGACAAAATTTGTTTCTACCCATCCCGCATCGGCTCCATAATGCTCAGTATCAACAGTGCGCCATTCCGACTCAGAGAATGTAGTTTGTTCCGGAGTTTTTTTCTGAACGATTGCTATCTGTATCATTCGTTTATTCTACCAATAAAGAATGAAACCCCGTACAATAGAGGTATGGACGAACAAATTCGACAAGAAATAGAAGAACTGAAGCAGCAGACGATTGCGGCTGAGCTTCCTCAGGGATTGCAGACCAAAGTCAGCCGGATGTTAATTGAACTTGAGCGTTCAGTCACCGCAGACAACTATTTTGAAACCTCTGAACGTATCCGTCACTACATTGATTGGGTTACCCGGATTCCCTGGACCAAACAAGCTACCGACAGTCTTGACTTAGCCAACACGCGCAAAATTTTGGACGATCACCATTATGGTGTAGAAGATATGAAAATGCGGATCATGGAGTACTTAGCGGTTTTGAAGCTGGGTGAGCAACGCAATGTTGCTATCGGTTTGCGTGCTCCTGTTTTACTCCTTGTTGGTCAGGTTGGTACCGGAAAAACCACGTTTGCCAAAGCGATTGCTGAAGCCATGGGTCGCCCCCTAGTCCGTATACCGTTTGGAGGCTTGGGTTCTGCTCGCGATCTTCGTGGTCAGTCACGACTTCACCTTGAAGCCGAACCTGGTCAGATTATCAAGGGGATTATCCGCGCTCAAGTCAGTAATCCTGTTGTTCTGCTTGATGAAATTGACCGTGTTTCCAAAGAAAACTTATCCGATGTGATGGGTGTGTTGGTTGAGTTGCTGGATCCTGAACAGAATAGTGCTTTCTTAGATTATTATGTCGATTTTCCTGTCGACCTTTCCAAAGTATTGTTCGTTGCCACCTGCAACAACACGACGAACATCGCCACCGCTGTCATGGACCGTATGGAGCCCATGATGATGCCGTCATACACCGACATGGAAAAGGTTATGATCGCTAAAAACTATCTGCTGCCTCGGGCCATGAAAGAGGCGAATCTACCTGACAACAGTATTCAATTTAATGAAGACGTGTGGCCAGCAATTATCCGCCCCTTGGGGTATGATTCTGGTATCCGTACCCTTCAGCGCACTATCCAGGGTGTGGTCCGAAAAATTGCCAAAGTCACCGTCGAACAAGGTGTTCAATCCATCACGATCACCACTGAAAATGTAAAAGATTATTTACCCACCTACCGCACGGAGTTGTTGTAGGCAACAAAAAAACAAGAGGAGAACTATGGAATCAAAACTTAAGTTGTTACCCATTGGAGGTATCGGCAACGTTACCAAAAACATGTATGTCTATGAGTATGAGGATCAAATTCTCATTGTCGACTGCGGTATTGGTTTCCCCGAAGCCGCTATGCTTGGGGTTGATGTGCTTATTCCCGATGTGACGTACTTGCAAGAAAACTTGGAAAAAATTATTGGCATGGTTGTCACCCATGGCCATGACGATCACATTGCCGGTCTACCCTATATCTTGCCTCAATTAAACGCTGATTTTCCCATTTATGGTTCACCACTCACCATTGGCATGGCCAAAGATCGGGTTAAAGAATTTGCATTGGAACCAAACTTCCAAGTCTTTCCTGAAAATAAAGATTTAGTATTGGGGCCCTTCACCATTACCCCGATCAAAATGACTCATTCTGTCCCTGACACTCGTCATCTGGTTATCAAAACGCCTGCTGGCACGGTTTATCATGGCTCAGACTTTAAATTTGATCTTAACCCAGTCGATGGAGTCATTCCTGATTTCCAAGCCATCGCTAAAGCCGGCATGCAAGGAATTGACCTATTACTTTCCGATAGCTTAAACGCCGAAAATCAAGAATTTTCTGCATCTGAATCTACACTTACAGATCTTTTTGAGCGGGAAATTCGTGGAGTTGCCGGTAAATTTATCATCACTGTCATGAGTTCAAATTTGCACCGAATCCAACAAATAATTAATGTTGCCGCAGCCCACAGTCGGAATGTAGCTTTCGTTGGCCGGTCTATTGAACAAAATGTAAAAACTGCCGCAGAATTGGGATATATCAAATTACCCAAACACATTATCAACAAGCGAGATATTAACAAACAGCCCGCCAAGAATTTGTGCGTTGTTATTGCGGGATCACAAGGGCAGGAAGGCTCATCTCTAACTCGAGCAGCGATGGGTGAACATGATCTGATTAAAATTAATCCAGAAGATAAGGTTGTTTTTGCTTCGGAGCCTATCCCAGGTAATGAAAACAATGTGTATGCCACTATCGATACCATTGGCCGTACGGGTGCTGATGTCACCTATTCGGATATTGACCCTTCAGTTCATGTATCTGGCCATTCATCAGCTGTAGAACAGAAATTACTCATCGCTCTCACTACTCCCAAAGCTGTCGCGCCCATTGGAGGTACGTATCACCATATGGTGCAGTACCGTCAATTAGCTCGATCCATGGGATACAAAGACAACAAAATACTCTTGCTCAACAACGGTGAGGTACTAGAGATCGATCATCAGACAACCAAAGTAGTCGATACCATCGAACTAAAGAATGTGATGGTGGATGGTTTGGGTATTGGCGATGTGGGTACAGTTATCTTAAGAGATCGTCAAAAAATGGCTGATGACGGAGTCTTGATCGTGATTGTTCCCATCGAAGAACAAACGAGTCAGGTACGGGGTGAAATAGAAGTTATTTCCCGCGGCTTTGTCTTTATGAAAGAATCAACAGAATTGTTGGAAAGCATTAAAGATGAAACCGCCAACTGCTTGGCTCCGTTCCAAGGCCATGTCACTGATTGGCAAGCGCTACGGCACAAGATCGAAAAGACGTTGGAGAAGTACACCTACAGTGTTACCCAGCGCCAACCCCTCATCCTGCCCGTGATCATCGAAGTCTAAAGCATGCGGGAAACTGTATCTTGTGTTAGGATAAACTCATCATGGGTCGTAAACGTGGGCGCCGTCGCGCCCTAAAACTCAAGCTTAAAAAAGAAACCCTTCTCTCCATCGTGAGTTTGGGATTCATTGTCACTGGTGTTCTCATGATCATTTCTTTTGCTGGTCAGGGGGCATGGCTTGAATCAATTCAAAATTATCTAGCCACACACTTTGGTTTTGCTGCTCTGATTCTGCCCTTTATGTTTTTATCCGCCGGTCTCATGCTGACCCAACTAAAATGGTTTATCGCTAAACCCAATGTCTTTTTGGGGAGTGTGTTGGTCTTTGCAGGAATGCTAGGAGTGGGCAAGGGTGGGTCAGTTGGTCAAGACATTTTTCTCAACCTCGCCGCATTAATCATGCCGGTGGGAGCTACTATTTTACTCATCGCTATTATGTTTTCTGGAATTATGATTATGACCGAATCATCACTGGCTGAATGGCTCATCAAAATCACTGGAATTTTCTCCTTCCATCATCGGTCCACCACGGTTGCTGGTCTGCAAAATGATAAAAAGGGTTTCCCCCTTATGCCTGCCAAAACTGATCTAAAGATCAAAGGTGGACAAGTCAGTGAAGCGGAACCTCTTGCTGAGCCCACTAAGCCCTCTGGAGAGCAACCAAGCAGTGGATCTGTACCAGTCAGTACAGAACCAACCCATAGCTTGATTGTGAATAATCCGGGAGAAAATACTCACATTTACCAATCACCATCAGTTGACTTACTAGACGCCAAGATGGGTGCTCCCGCCGACCGGGGTGATGTCAAAGGTAATGCCCACATCATTGAAGAAACGTTGGACTCGTTTGGTATTCAAGCACATGTGGATGAGGCTAACCAAGGCCCAGCAGTTACGCAATATGCACTCAATATTAAACGAGGGACCAAACTATCCCGGATTACCGCACTTCAGAATGATCTTGCCCTGGCTCTAGCTGCTCCCACCGGCCAAATTCGTATCGAAGCGCCTATTCCCGGACGGAATTTAGTGGGTATCGAAATTCCTAACCGCCGCCCAGAGATGGTGAGTTTGCGAAAGATGGTTACCGCTCCCAACCTAAAAAAGACCTCCAGCAAGACAGCTTTTGGATTGGGTCTTAATGTGTCCGGTGAAGTAGTGGTGACTGATTTGACCAAAATGCCGCACGTGCTGATTGCTGGTGCCACTGGTTCTGGTAAATCTGTTTCTGTAAATGCATTGATTATGCAAATCCTTTTCCGAGCTTCCCCTGAAGAAGTAAAGTTTATGATGGTTGATCCCAAACGAGTTGAGCTGACTCAATACAATGGTATTCCTCACCTCATCTGTCCGGTAATTGTTGAGCCAGACAAAGTATTGAACGCACTGAACTGGGCCGTTACTGAGATGAACAACCGGTACAAAATGTTTGCTGAAGTGGGGGCTCGGAATATTGAAGGCTTTAATCAAATGGCCGCCTATCAATCTATTCCATATATTGTCATTATTATCGATGAGTTAGCTGACATTATGTTGTTTGCTCCAGCCAAGGTTGAAGACGCTATTACTCGTTTGGCACAAATGGCGCGGGCTGTTGGAATACATCTCGTACTTGCCACTCAACGACCATCGGTTGATGTTTTGACAGGCTTAATCAAAGCTAACGTCCCCTGTCGGATTGCTTTCAATGTTACCTCAATGATCGATTCGCGCGTTATTATCGATAGTCCGGGCGCAGAAAAACTGATTGGTAAGGGAGATATGTTGTATATTCCCCCTGATCAATCCAAGCCGTCTCGTATTCAGGGTGCTTTCGTGTCCGAAGAAGAAGTAAAACGAGTCTTAGATTTTATCAAATCACAATCACCTGAAGTGCATTACACCGAAGAAGTCACCCAAAAAACTGGTCCTGGAGCCGTTATGGGTACAGACGGCCAGATGGAAGATGCTGATCCACTCTTTAATCAAGCAGTTGAGTTGGTTATTTCTAACCAAAAAGCCTCAGCTTCATTATTTCAACGTCATCTTCAAATTGGGTATGCTCGGGCTGCTCGGGTACTAGATCAATTAGAGCATGCAGGAGTGGTTGGTCCCGGTGATGGAGCTAAACCTCGAAATATTTTGATTAAATCCATGGAAGACTGGAAAGCACGACAGAGTGGCAACAAACAATAACCTATGAACACCGTTGGTGAATTATTAAAGAATGCCCGACTCGAAAAAAACATAACCCTCGATCAAATTGCCACCTACACAAAAATCAGAAAAAAATATCTGGAGGCAATTGAGGAAAATAATTTTGGTAATTTACCCTCTGCAGCTTTTACCAAAGGCTTTCTTAACACCTATTCAAAAATTGTTGGTGTAAACGCTCAGACAATTTTAGCCATTTTTCGTCGCGATTTTGATCAGGATGAACGGGGGCACATAATTCCTCGGAGTCTTATCAATCCCGTCAAACCTGCCATGCCGGGCATTACCCCGTCCATGCTGACTATTGGTTTGTCTGTCGTGGCTGGCACGCTCATCATCGGATTCTTTGTCCGTCAAATTATTCTATTTTCTTCATCTCCACCGCTTGCTGTCATTGAACCAGCTGAAAATACCATTCTTATTTCTCCCGTTGTGGTACGTGGCACTACCGATCCCGAAGCAAATGTTACCATCAACAATCGCTCAGTGACTGTGAGTCAAACAGGTGAGTTCATCACTGACGCTGTGCTTGATCCTGGCCAACATACGTTGGTAGTCACCTCTGTAGGAAGATCGGGCAAAAAAACCACTGTTGAGCGGGTTATTTATATCCAGACGGCTCCCTGATTTCGTTTGACTTCTGGGAGTGGGTGGCTTATCTTGGAAGAACAAGAAAGGAATTGATTATGGATCCTCTTATTCTGTTATTGATTATAGTTACGTCAGTACTGACAGTACTCTTGGTTATTGTAGGAGTGCAGGTCATTATGATTTTACGGGAAGTGAATCGTACCCTCACTCATGTCAATAATACTCTTGAGGCAGCTGACGGTATTGTGGCTGCTTTGTCACGACCAGTGAGTGGTATTGCCGACATTGCTGCTGGTGTCAAAACCGGTCTCAAAATTACCGAATCATTCGTTTCATGGCTGTCAAAAAGTCGCGATGATCATGGACACAAATCAGAAAACTAAACTTCCGACGATGCCAGCCGACACGGGGTTTGGTTTGGGGTTCTTTTGCGGAGCGATTCTTGCGGGATTCGGTGTTTATCTCGTCACTACTCCCGAAGGTAAGCGATTAAGAACTGAAATTGAGACAGAGTTTTCCAAATACCGTCAAGAACACGACCTGTCATCAATAGAAGCTGTTGTGTTAGAAAACACAACTGTCACGCCTTTTTTTAAAAATGCCGTAAAACACATCAAGGAATTACTCCACCATCCAGAAATAAAAGCACACGTAAAAAATCCCACGATACCTCAAAAAAAGAAAAAGTATTTCAAGAAAAAAGAAGAATAAACATGCAGTATAATGCAGGTCGTATGCCAGACACAGTCAGCGCCATTACCAAAAACGATCTTGATCGTATTGAGGCTTCTCTAAAGCAAGTAATTGAGATGGCTAAAGTTCAGAAGTCTGGTGCTGAAATTGACGACATGCTCAAGACATTATCGCGGACAGTTGGTGATCTCAAAATGACCGTTGAATTTGATCATGAAAAACGTTTGCGGGCAATCGAAGAATTTTTGCAAAATCTATGACCGGTACACAAATTCGTCAAGCCTATCTTGATTTCTTTTCTTCCTCCCCCCGAAATCATGCGGCTATTCCGCCTTCTCGGCTTGTTCCAGAAAATGATCCCACAACCTTGTTTACCAGCTCTGGTATGCAACAATTGGTACCCTATCTCAAAGGTGAATCACATTCCATGGGCACCCGCTTGGTCGATTCTCAACCCTCATTTCGTGCGGAAGACATAGAGGAAGTGGGTGACAACCGTCACACTACTTTTTTTGAAATGCTGGGAAATTGGTCGCTAGGCGATTACTTCAAAAGCGAACAACTGCCGTGGATTTTTGAATTCTTAACAAAAAAAATTGGTTTAGATCCTCAGAGGATCTACGTTACAGTATTTGCGGGTAATGAATCAGTTGCTCGAGATGATGAAGCGATCCATATTTGGCAACAACTTTTCCAGACCAATACACCGGCTCAATCTGGTGTAGATGGATTCGATCCAAATTGTAAGATTTACACCTATGATGCCAAGAAAAACTGGTGGTCTCGGGCAGGTGTGCCTGCCAATATGCCAATTGGAGAAATTGGTGGACCAGACTCGGAAATGTTTTATGATTTTGATCCAGACAACGCCAAAAAATTGCATGAACAATCTCCTTTCAAGGATCAACCATGTCACGTCAACTGTGATTGTGGTCGGTTTATGGAAATTGGTAATTCGGTGTTCATGCAATACGTTAAGACTGAATCTGGCTTTGAACCGCTCCCTAAACAAAATGTAGATTTTGGCGGAGGTCTAGAACGTGTTGCTGCTGCCGCCATTGGCAATTCAGACGTGTTTACGACGAATCTTTTCCAACCCATCATTACCGTCATTGAAAACCTGACGGGTAAGACCTATGCTTCCAATCCAAGCCCCATGCGGATCATTGCTGACCATATGCGGGCGGCAACGTTTCTGATTGCTCAAGGGGTTGTACCCGCCAACAAAATGCAGGGGTATTTCTTACGTCGACTGCTCCGTCGTTCTATGGTAAAGATGCAACAACTCCAAGAAGCTGAATCTCTCGAATTCATGCAACATGCTTTCAGTCAAATTGCCGACGCTGTTATTTCGATATATCAAGATTCATATCTTGCTTCAGTTGACAGGATAGAAATTGCCCATATTATCGAAGATGAACAAATTCGTTTTGGTAAAACCCTCCACAAAGGCATGCGGGAGATTGCCAAAGCCGCTCCTGAAAGCATTACGGGGAAATTCGCTTTTGACTTGTATCAAACCTTTGGGTTCCCCTTGGAAGTAACTGAAGAATTGGTCAAAGAAAAAGGAGTTGTTGTAGATCGTGAGGCATTTCGGGCAGAATTCAAAAAACATCAAGACATTTCTCGGTCTGGTTCTGCAGGATTGTTTAAGGGTGGATTGGCTGATCATTCTGAAATCATTGTCAAATATCATACGACCACACATCTTTTGCACGCGGCCCTGCGGCACGTATTGGGACCACACGTGCAGCAAATGGGTTCCAACATCACTGCCGAGCGCCTCAGGTTTGATTTCAAACATGATGTTAAGCTGACTCCCGAACAATTACAGCAAGTTGAACAGATCATTAATGATGCAATCAAAGCTGATCTCACCGTTCAAAAAACCATCGAAGCAAAAGATGAAGCAATCAAATCTGGAGCGATGGCATTTTTCCGGGATAAATACCCTGATTCAGTATCCGTGTATACCATTGGTAAGAATCCTCAAACAGATTGGTTTAGTAAAGAATTGTGCGGTGGACCGCATGTCAGCTCGACAGGCGCCATCGGTCCTGTTACGATTAAAAAAGAGGAAGCGGTTGGCGCGGGAATCCGTCGGGTATACGTTACATTAAAAACTAAACCGTAGCCTCTCACGTTGCTATGGATTTGCCCAATCTTTTAAACAAACTAAAAGCTGCTCCAGAAGAAATTAAAAAATTCATTGCGGTGGAAATCGATTTCGACGCAGTTAAGACTGCTATTTGGCAATCTACTGGATCTCATACAGAGGTGGTTTCAACCGGTTCGATTCAATCATGGACACCTGGCAATATCAACGATCTCGTCACTGCAGTTGATACGAGCCTCGCGGATGCAGAAGGATCAGACACGGATGAGCCCAATCAAGTTATTTTTGGTCTCCCAGAGACTTGGGCTGATGGAGACGGAATTGCTGAAGAAAAAAAACCTCTCCTTAAAACTATATCCTCCAAACTTGGATTAAAACCACTTGGTTTTGTTATTAGTACTGAAGCAATCGTGCATCATTTGCGGGACGTAGAAGGTGGTCCTCCCTCAGCAATACTAATCCGAATCGCAACTGCAGAAGTTGCTGTCAGTTTAGTGTACTTGGGTAAACTAGAATCGACGCAAGTTATCGGGCGTAGCACCAACATTGCTGCCGATGTAGAAGAAGGATTGGCTCGAATCCCACATACCGGCCATTTACCTTCCCGAATGATTTTGTTTACTAACCTCGATGATATCGAAACTATTAAACAGGAATTAATTTCGTATGACTGGCAGAAGAAATTAGAATTTCTCCATTTTCCTAAAATTGAATCGTTACCCAAGGAGTGGAGTATTAAAGCTGTCGCAGTAGCGGGTGGTGGGGAAGTTATTGAGGCTTTGGGGTTTGCCAACGTTCCCGTTAGTGCCTCCATTCCTTCCGCCAGAAAAGATCCCATTATTCCCCCTCCTGTTCCAGAACCCATTCCAGAACCTATCAATGATGTTCCTATTAATTCTCCCTTACCAAGGGAGATGGCGAGTGTATCGAGCCAGAGAGTTTTACCGCCACAGTCAGAAGAAAAACCACTGCATCCATTTTTTGAAGCAGTCGAAGTGGAAGATGAACCAGTTCCTGACTTTGGGTTTAAAGCAGTGTCGTACACAGAACCTCCAAAATCGCTTTCCGAACCTGAAGTTATTACTGAATCGACCGTCATACCTGCAGGTACTGACAATGTCGAACACGTCAGCCAACAAGAATTTAGTGCGCCACAACCAGTTCCAACTTCTCGTATCGATAAACCCAAAAACACCCTGCTGCTGGGTTTTGGTTCTCGAATGAAAGCTATGATTCAACGACCCACTCCCAAGTTCCCAGTTCTTCCGTTTACGATTGCAGGAATAATCTTGTTGGTAATTGCGGGACTTGGATTTTCCTATGTTACATTTCCGGGAGCGATTATTAATGCCTATGTTGGTCTAAATCCTTATCAACAACAACTCACCTTTACCGTCGATCCTAGCGCGATAGTCGGTTCTGTTCAAAATGGATTAGTTGTTCCTGGAAAAAAAGTAACTCTCAATAAAACGGGGTCAAAAACCGTTCCCACCACAGGCACTCGACTGGTAGGTGATAAAGCCAAAGGAAAAGTCACGGTATACAATCGGTCTTTAGCTGCAAAAACACTTACCGCTGGCACCATGATTAAAAGCAATTCATTAAAATTTGCGCTCGATACCACAATAACCGTTGCTTCAGCTTCCTCAAAAGAAAATGCTGATTATTCTGTCACCACCGACCCAAGTAAAACCGAAGTGTTGGTCACTGCTGCGGATATCGGTGAGCAATACAATTTAGGCAAAGATACCGAATTTCAGGTTAGCAATGTGGCTAGTGACACCCTATTTGCCGTAGCTGCCAATGCATTTTCTGGTGGTTCAGCCCAAAAAGTTGCCGCTGTTGCCAAAGAAGATAGTGAAAATCTGAAAAAAGCTCTCATTCAAGAACTACAAACTCAAATAAGTCAGAGTACTGATGTAGAAACTGATCAAAACCAGCGACAGGTAAATATTGGCGAACCGGTCATTGGTACGGAAAAATACTCAGCTAAAGTCGGTGAAGAAGCCAAAGAGTTGGCACTCGATCTCAGCATGACGCAAACAGCATATCAATACGACGTTGCCGAAGTATCATTAATGGCTCAACAAGCTGCAGCGGCTTCCCTGCCTCCAAACGTAAATGTACAGCCAAACAGTACCCAAGTGAATATCTTGAACACAACAATGAGTGAAGATGATAAAGCTGTGATTACTGCTCAGGTATTACTCCAATACATTCCCAAAATCGAAGCCGATCAGTACATCAACGAATTACGGAATGTATCTGTAAGCTCACTTGATACAAAACTAAAAGCAATTCCTGGATTTAATCGTTATTCACTCGACAAAAAGTATCTTATTTTTGGCCGGTTGCCATTTATGGCAAATCAAATTAAACTGCGGATCATGCCCGCTGCCAAAGAATAAGTATGTTTCGTAAAGCCTACCCCTATCGGTATGTTAAAGGCCCCGTTGAATATGTGGCTGCTCCCAAATCTTCCAGTCGATGGCGAAGATTGATGGGGCCTGTATTCATCACGATCGGATCGATCATGATCAGTAATGTAGCCTGGCCAATCGTTAGTTATCAACTCATCAATGCTCCTTCCCTCCAGCGAACGGAACTCATTGCCCCCATCCCCAAAGAGAATATTGGTGTGTCTCTAAACCAGGTGGAGGTGGCTTCAGTGCCTGATAATCTGGCCCCACCAGTACAGGGGGCCGATTTAGACTACACCAAAGTGTCAAACTGGTTTCCAGAGGCTCAACAGGAAAAGACAGAAAAAATCGAATCCTATTTACTCTCCATTCCCAGCTTGAATATTCATAATGCCCAAGTCGAAATTGGTGGTGAAAAGCTTGACGAACACTTGATTCACTATGCGGGGACTGCTTTGCCTGGACAACTTGGCTCTCCAGTTATTTTTGGCCATTCAGTCCTGCGACAATTCTATGACCCACTCGAAAAAAATTCTAAGCGATACATGTCAATTTTTAGCAAAATCATGACCATGAAAAATGGAGATCGCATTTTTATTGACTATGACGGTATTCGTTACACCTATGAAGTGAAAGATAAAGTTGAAGTCAAACCGGAAGATTTATTTATTCTCGAACAACGCTATTCCAACCGCGAACTAAAGCTTATTACTTGCGTTCCCGAAGGTACGTACCTTCGTCGTGGTGTTATTGTTGCCCAACTCGTGGATTTACAATAATGCTCGATCTTCTTTCTTTCAAAGCCCAAATTTGTCAGACCGCTGGGGGCTTTTTAATTCAAGATCAAAAAGTTCTTTTAGTGTTACACAAAAAACTAAATATGTGGTTGGCTCCCGGAGGCCATCTTGAACCAGGTGAATTACCTCATCAAGCTGCCGAGCGGGAAGTTTGGGAAGAAACCGGGGTTCATGTCAGGGCTATTAGTCCACTTCCCGTAATCGAATCCACCACCAATAATTATTTCCCTGCTCCGTTTGTTACCAATTTACACTGGGTTTGTAAAGATAATTACGACGCTCGAATAGCCAGTAACCAACCTGATCAGCCTCATGCCACCACTATATGGCCAAAAGGGTGCGAACAACATTTCAATTATCTGTATCTAGTTAAAGCAACCGAATCTGTTGTGATTCGCCTCGATCCCAACGAATCAAATGACATCGGCTGGTTTAGTCTAAATGATCTCTCAAACCTTAATACCTCAGACAACATCCGGGTAGAAATTAAATTAGCCCTTCAATTGTCTGAGTATAATGTGCACATATGAAGAACTATCTTTGTTTAGATTATGGCGAAAAGCATGTGGGGGCAGCGCTGGCCACAACCTTTGTTGCGGAACCGCTTGATGTAATTCCCACTCATCAGGCTATCAGCTATGTCAGTCAAATCATTCAGGAATATGGTGTTACGGATATTGTGTTGGGCATTTCCGAAAATCAGATGGCAGAACGTACCCGGGAATTTGCCAAAGTCCTCATTACCCAATTTCATTTACCCATTCACTATCATGATGAAACCTTGACCAGCCAGGACACCCGACGTGAATTGGCCCAACTAGGCGCCAAGCGCAAAACTCGCCAAGCCAAAATTGATCACTACGTTGCCGCCGCCATCCTCCAAGACTATCTCGATTCAAACGAGAGAGAATAAAAGTGTAATTGTCATTTCTGTTACAATGAGATGAATAAATAACTGGTGGGCAGGCAATCCACCCCAAGCTGAGGAGTGTTTAGTTATGTTTAAAAACATCATCTCACCCGTACAAGCGTGGTTACTTTCCCGGGGTCAATGTGTTGGTTGTGGTATGCCGCTTTCCGGTGGCACCAAAGGTAAATCAAAAAATGGTGACGTTACCGTAACCTGTAAATGTGGCCGGATCTTTATCTATGATCCAGACACCAATAAATATCGCCGCGCATTAATCGAAGAGGTATAGACTAATGTTTAAAAAGATTGTCCTTGCCGTAGGTATTCTCGTGGTCATGTTGGGTGTCGGAGCCTGGGGAGCGATGCAATATCTCCTATCTCCCATGAACCCCAACAACACGGACACAAAACTCATTGTGGTAACCAAAGGTCAATCCTTGGTCAGCGTGGGGAGCAAACTCACCGACGCAGGCATCATCCGTTCTCCTTGGGCACTTCGACTAGCAGCCTACAAAACAGGTAAGGGGAGTTCGATTCAGGCAGGAAGCTTTAAACTTTCGCCCGCCATGTCGCCCACCCAGATTCTTGACACCCTTGCCCATGGCAAACTTGACCTATGGGTTACCCTGCTCGAAGGTTGGCGTCGTGAACAAATCGCCGACAGCATTGAAAAAGTATTTACTGATAACAATCTTACCTTTGATAAAGCTGCTTTCCTCACTGCCACCAAAGGTAAAGAAGGTTATCTCTTCCCTGATACGTATCTTTTTCCTATTAGTAGCGATGCCAAAATCATTGCTTCTGTCCTCGAATCAACCTTGCAAAAAAAACTTACCCCCGAGCTGAAGAAGGGGATTACTCAATCGGGTCACTCTCTGAATGATATTCTCACCATGACATTGAAATCGAAAATGACCTGGCTCGATAATG
>CAZKZW010000021.1:13980-15939 GCA_964557365.1 uncultured Pseudomonadales bacterium
CTGGGATTCTCTGGAAACGGCTAGTCAATGACTGGCCACTACAAGCCGATGCCACGTTGCAGTATGTCAAGGGATACGATAAAGTCTCTCAAGATTGGTGGGCTGAACCATTAGCTGTCGACAAAGAACTAAATTCTCCTTACAACACCTATAAAAATACTGGTCTTCCTCCTGGACCCATCTGTGCCCCTTCGCTCTCCAGTATTGAAGCGGCCACCTTCCCCGAAAGCTCAGACGCTTGGTATTACATCTCCGACACCAAAGGGACCATGCACTACGCCGCCACGCTCGCGGAGCATAATCAAAACATTGACATCTACCTAAAATAATCGCCTGATATACTATCCCCATGACAATTCTTGCAAAAATTATTCTCGCCAACTTGATTATTAGTGCTGGCTCGCTTATCGGTGTACTCACACTCACCATCAAGCATAAACAGTTGGATAAAATTATCATGCTTCTAGTAGCTTTTTCTGCAGGCACACTGATGGGAGGAGCCTTCCTTCATCTCATTCCTGAAGCCGCCGAATCGCTTGAAGTATCACTCGTTATGAGTTTAACAGTGATCTCCTTTATCATTTTTTATCTCATTGAAAAAGTCTTTCACTGGCGGCATTGTCACAAAGATAATTGTGATGTTCATGCGTTTGGTATGTTAAATTTGATAGGTGATGGAATTCATAATTTCATTGACGGATTAGTTATTGCCGGATCATTTGTAATTGATCCAAATTTGGGAATCGTAACCGCATTTGCTGTTGCCGCCCATGAAATACCTCAAGAATTAGGCGATTTTGGTGTACTCCTTCACGCTGGTTTCTCTAAAACAAAAGCACTCGTGGCAAATGTGGGCGTTGCGCTTACTTCAGTGATGGGGGGAATTATTGGTTATTTTCTTGCCTCACACAATGAATTAATGAGTATTTATTTACTTCCCATTGCCGCTGGCGGATTTTTATACATCAGTGCTTCAGATTTATTACCCGAACTTCGCAAAGAAACCAACGTTACCAAGTCATTCCTCACATTTGGCTTGTATCTTTTGGGAATTGGCTTTATGCTGATTGCGGACTAAAAAACTTCGGGTATTGCATCTTAGTAACAATCTTGATAACATACCCCCTACATAGAAGCCTACCTCTATAGGGCACACTTTAGTGTGTCAATTTCTTGCATTGCAAAAATAGCTGATACACGAAGGACAAACTGACGTTGACTAGCGTCTCCTCCTAAATCCAGATTAACCGTTCAAAACCGGGCAACCAGCCTCCGGTTCTTAGGCGTGGATTTTGTATCAACTGTTTTTACAATACAGCACAAAGGCGAAACGTTAATTACAAATCATGTGGGAAATGAAGGACAATATGCCGCAAATCAAACGTCAATTTTGGGGTAAAACCAATCTTCCGCTTCCTGAGTTAAATCTCATAGCCGTCCAACTTGAATCATACGAGCGTTTTTTAGCCGATGGCATTCAAGAAGCATTTGAAGAAATTAATCCCATCGAGGATTTTACCGGTAAAAACTGGTCTCTCGAATTTAAAGGCTACCATTTTGGTGAACCTAAATACTCTCCTACTCAGGCCAAAGAAAAAGGCGTTACTTACGACATGCCCCTTCGTGTCGAAACTGTTCTCACCAACAAACAAACTGCTCAATCCGTTTCTCAAGAAGTCTTTTTAGGTGATATTCCCCGCATGACCGAGAATGGCACCTTTATCATCAATGGTATCGAGCGTGCCGTGGTGAATCAGATTGTTCGCTCTCCTGGTGTTTTCTTCTCCAACGAAATCGAACCCACTTCTGGCCGCATGCTCCACACTGCCGAACTTCGACCCATCCGTGGTTCCTGGCTTGAAGTCATGATCAGTAAAAACGATGTCATTTCCGTCAAAATTGATCGTCATCGAAAAATCCCCGCCACCACCTTGCTTCGCGCACTTGGTTATGCAGAAG
>CAZKZW010000022.1:0-12431 GCA_964557365.1 uncultured Pseudomonadales bacterium
TTCCAGACACCATCACTCGCGAAGCTCAAGCAAAGGCTCGAGAAATTATCCTTGAAGCTAAAGATGAATCTTTCAAGATTCGTGAACAAGCTGAGCGTCGTGCCCGAGAACTACAAGAAAAATTTGCCAAAGCACAAATAGAATATGAGCGTCGAAATGGTGAGTTAGATCGAAAGGATGCAGTATTAGGTGAAAAAGAACGCTTTTTAACCAGAATGGAATCGGAAGTATCCAAAACAAAAGAAGAAGGCGAAGCTTTAAAGAAAAAATTGATCGAAAAACTTGAAGATGTGGCAAGTATGACTCGTGATGAAGCTCGAGAGCAAATCTTGAAAGCCGTTGAAAAGAAATCGGTCAAAGAAATAGCTCGGAAAATCAAAGAGTCTGAAGAGCGGGCGAAAGAAGAAGCAGACGAAAAAGCTAAAGAAATTTTAGTCGATGCCATGCGACATGGGGCAACAGATTATGTGGCTGAGTATTCTGTTTCGACCGTGGAAATCCCTTCAGATGATATTAAGGGTCGCCTAATAGGTAAAGAAGGTCGTAATATTCGTGCATTCGAGCGGGCTACGGGAGTTGACCTCGATCTCGACGACACTCCAGGCGCAGTTCGGTTGTCTTCTTTTGATTCAGTGCGGCGTGAAATTGCTAAACAAGCCCTCAAGCGTTTAATTACAGATGGTCGAGTTCAGCCTTCCCGTATCGAGGAATACGTTGAACGAGCCAAACAAGATATTGAAAAAGTCATGTTTGAAGAAGGTAAGAAACTGTGCCATGCGGTGGGAGCGTTCAATGTTCCTCATGATCTTATGGCCTACTTGGGTCGTTTCAAGTATCGTTCCTCTTACGGTCAAAACATGGTCGCACATACTCTTGAAGAAACAAAAATTGGCATTGCTTTGGCAAAAGAAGTGGGAGCAGATGTGGATATTGTCCGCTTGGGCTGTTTATTCCATGACATTGGTAAAGTCATCACCGAAGAAGAGGGTAGTCATGTTGAATTGGGGGTGAAACTACTTAAGAAGTATGAAATGCCTCAAGGCGCCATTGATTGTGTTGCCCAACACCATGAAGACGTTCCTTTCTCTACTAAAGAGTCTATTCTTACCTACATCGCTGACGCTATCTCTGGTTCTCGACCTGGTGCTCGATATGAAAATTATGATGAATATGTTAAACGCCTCGACACGATGGAAACAATTGCCAAAGAAAACAAGGGTGTTTCTGAAGCCTATGCCATTCAAGCTGGTCGTGAATTGAGGGTCATTGTCAGTTATCAAGATGTGAGTGATGACGAGACTGTTGTTTTAGCAGAGAAGATTAGAGATCGAATCAAGAATGAGATGACGTACCCGGGTACCGTCACAGTCAATGTGATCCGAGAAGTCAGAGCCAGTGCTGTTGCAACATAAAGTTACATAAAACACTACTTGACCGCATACTATTTTGTCGGATACAGTGGACGTAATCACTAATTAGCGTGATTATTGTTCAAAGGAGCAGACGATGACGAAATCAAAACTCATTAACATTGTTGCCAAGCGGGCCCACTTGACCAAAAAGGCGTCCAGAGAATCTGTGGAGATCTTTTTAGACGAGTTAAGAAAAGGCTTAAAGAAAGGCGAGAAAGTTGTTCTTTCTGGCTTCGGTACCTTTTATTTATCAAAAGTGGCCGACAAACAAGTCGTCCCATTTGGTAAAGAGGACAAACGACAGACCATCAAAGGTCATCATGTGATCAACTTCCGAGTTGGTAAACCCTTCAAAAAGATGGTTTGGTAATTAAAAAACGTTTTTTTATAATTACCCCCGGCGTATACCGGGGGTTTTTGTTACAATACACCCCACAAAGCCATGAAAAAATACTTTATTCACACATTTGGTTGCCAAGCCAACAAGGCTGATTCCGAGCGGATTGCGGGGGACTATGAGTCACGCGGTTTTACCGCAGCTACATCATGGAAAGAGGCCGATGAAATTGTGGTCAACACCTGTTCTGTTCGCCAATCAGCGGAAGATCGAGTGCGTGGTTATCTCTTGAATGTAGAAAAACATTTTGTTGCCAAATCTACTACCAAACCAAAAATTATTCTTACTGGCTGCATGACCCATTTTAATCAAGAAGAAATTCTTGCTCGCTTACCCATGGTGGATCAAATTCTTCCCATGGATGAAGTTGGGTTTAATACTCCTATTTCTCGTTCTGATAAGCATCATGCCTGGATCCCCATTTCTACAGGCTGTAATTCATTTTGTACCTACTGTATTGTGCCATTTTCTCGAGGAAGAGAAGTGTCGCGGCCATTTGATGATATTGTAAATGAAGTAAAACAATTGGCGGCCACAGGGTATACAGAAATTACGCTCTTGGGTCAAAATGTAAACTCATACGGTCTCGAAAAAACAGGCGTATCCTTGCGAAAACGGCTCCTGAGCACCGATCAACCATTCACTCAGGTTGAATTACCTACCAATCAAAGCCAGTACCATTCGCCGAAAGGAACACCTCCCTTTGTTTCTCTGCTCAAGGCAATAAGTCAATTTGAAGAAATTAAAATAATCCGGTTCATGACTTCTAATCCCTGGGATTTTCATGATGAACTCATCGATGAAATAGCTCAAAATCCCAAAATCGATCGTTATCTTCATTTGCCGATTCAATCCGGTTCAAATAGAATGTTAAAACTTATGAACCGAGGATATACCAGAGAAGATTATTTCCGGGTTGTCCAAAAAATACGCTTGAAAATTCCTGATGTAGTCATTGGTACAGATATTATTGTTGGTTTCCCAACAGAATCAGATACGGATTTTCAAGAAACCGTCGATTTTGCCAAACAAATGAAATGGACGGTTGCTTTTGTCGCACGATACTCACCACGTCCTGGGACAGCCGCAAGCAAATTATATCCAGATGACGTACCGGCACAGGTGAAAAAAAAACGTTGGGAAATATTGGATCAAATAATCAACAAAGACCAATTAGATATTCGTCCACTTATCATTAGCTAATATGCAGAAAATAGTTGTCATTTGTGGTCCTACTGCAGTTGGAAAAACTGACTTTGCTTTTTCTGTTGCGCCAAAAATACAGGGTGAAATAGTATCTGCTGATTCAAGGCAAATATATATCGGCATGGATATTGGTACCGGCAAAGACATCCCAAAAGGGGAACACGTTTGGCTAACTGACATCATTAAGCCAACCGAGACATTTGGTAGTGGTATGTACCAACGCTACGCAATTGCCGCGATTAAAAAGATTTATGAGGCAAACAGGACACCAATACTTGTTGGTGGCACAGGATTTTATATCAATAGTGTTATTCATCCATCAGCCTCTCAACATATTCCTCCCAATCCCGTTCTCCGCCAGGAATTAAACACACTCCCTGTTTCACAACTACAACATCGGTTACAAACAGTCAATCTTTCTCGTTGGCAAGACATGAATCATTCAGATCAACAAAACCCTCATCGTCTTATCCGCGCCATCGAAATATCTCAATCAACAGGCGACAATATTCTTTCAAAGCCTTTGGCAAAGGAGGGTTTCACGGGTTGCATCGGTCTTACCGCACCAACAGAGTTTCTTGTCGATCGAATTAAAATGCGGGTTCAAAAACGTCTTGATCAAGGTTTTGAAGATGAAGTAAAACGATTGATGGTGCAATATCCGCATTTTGCTTCAACTCCAGGAGGTCAAACCATGGGGTATCAAGAATGGATTCAAGTAATCGAAGGAACTATGTCGAGGGATCAAGCAATACTTCAATGGACAAAACGAGAGGTTGATTATATGAAGCGTCAGCGAACCTGGTTTCAAAAACAATCAGAAATTGTATGGTTTGATATCACCAGTAAGAATTGGTATGCTGAAGCCGTTCACCAACTTGAAAGCGAATGGAAGTTATCATGAGCGATACACCACAAAAAATTGAGATCTCAGTGAAAACGATTTTTATAGTGATTCTTTCTTTAATGGGTTTCTATTTTTTATATCAAGTGAGAAGTATTATTCTATTTGTGTTTATTGGCTGCTTAATTATGGCAGCGCTCAATCCGTTAGTAGTCAAACTGGAATCAAGAAAACTTAGTCGAGGCGTAAGCATAGCTACGCTCTACATCGCTATCATAATTTTCGTGTCGGTCGTGATCGCAATTATTGTGCCACCGTTTATTTCTCAAATGGTTGCACTCATTAGCCAAATTCCTGTTCCTGCTGATTTTACAGAAAATTTAACTCTGACACGTATGAGTCTGCAGGATATTCAGGTAATCGCAAATCAGCTCACGAGTGTCCCCAAAATTATTGAAGTAGTAAGCTCAGCGTTTTCTGGAGTTATTGTCGGGGTATCTCTCTTAGTAATGTCTTTTTATCTACTCCTTGAACGAAAAAACTTAAACAAACATGCAAATGCTATCTATAAAGATGAGGGTAAAGCGGCGGTTGCCGAAAAATTTATTGTTAAAGTAGAAACACAAATTGGAAGTTGGGTTCGCGCTGAAATCACTCTGATGTTAATTGTCGGAGTGCTGTCCTTTATAGGACTTTCACTCCTGAGAGTACCATATGCGCTTGCGCTGGCTGTTGTGACCTGTATTCTCGAAATTCTTCCTGGAATTGGTTTAACAATGAGTGCGATTCCGGCAGTATTAATTGCGTATTTCAGTCTCTCACCCGCGTTTGCAATCGGAACAGCTATTCTGTATATCGTCATTCAACAAGTTGAAGGAAATGTATTAGTACCTCGGATTATGAGTCAAGCAGCAGGCTTAAGTCCTGTTGTTACCATCACGTTATTCTTAATCGGGTTTCAGCTGGGGGGGATTGCGGGTTCTGCTCTAGCAATTCCACTTTTCTTAGTCAGTAAAGTCATCTTGACCGAACTCTACAAATTCCACAACCAACTCGATTAATTTTCCAAACACACAAAGAGTGGAAACGAGTAAGCCAGATTCTGTTTTAGATAATCATCTATCTATGCCCGAACCACAAACCTTGGAGAAGCTGCCTATAACGGTTTGATTTTACGGTTGCAGCTGGTGAGGATTGCCCGTTTCACCCCCCTTTCGGGGATTCGTCACTGTTGCTCTAACTGGCGCTTGACCTCGGATTTACTCAGGTCACCCTGAGCTTGTCGAAGGGTTATACGCGCCGACTTACGTCGGCCACCATGCTTCTTGCTGTCTGGACTTTCCTCCCCTCATAGCTCGAACCGAGCGACGTGGGGCGATTATCCTGTTTCCACATCATTGTGTTGGGGCATAGTATACCATGTATGGGGTATAATCATGATGGAAAGGGAATACGATTATATGAACTATCCACTCTTTGATTCATTTGTATTTAATCCAAATATCAACATGATTATCACCTCATCTCTTGCGAGCATCATTACTTTTTTACCCAAACTTCTCGCAGCGTTAATTGTCTTTTTTGTTGGCAAGCTACTTGCAAAATCATTTTCCAGCATTATTGTTCGGGTATTCTCTGCCGCAAGTTTTGCGAAATTCATCAATTCATTTCAATTAGGTGTCGAAATGAAAGTTGAAGTAGCTTCTGGATTAGTTCAGGCTATTGGACTTATTATTCGTTATGCAGTCATGTATGTCAGTGTAATTCTGGCACTTCAGATCGTTGGGCTTTCAGGGGTTGCTGATTTTCTTTCTAGCCTTGTTACTTTCTTACCAAAAATGCTCTCTGCATTACTCATCCTCTTTATTGGCGTCATTATTGCTGGTTTTGTTGAATCACTCGTCAAACGAGCTTTAGTTACCCTTGATCCTGCCACCGCACGTTTGGGTGGAAAAATTTCCAGTTATACAGTGGTCAGCTTCTTCACTCTGATGAGTTTGGCCGAACTTGGCTTAGCAGCCACTTTTATAAACACACTTTTTATCGGTTTAGTTGCTACCGTATCACTTGCCTTTGGCTTGAGTATTGGTTTAGGATCCAAAGATCTAGTAAGGCAAGTACTCAGTAATTGGTATGAACAACGGTTAGGCAACAAAAAATCAAAAAAACAATAAACAAACCCCTGTTCCTCCAGACATCCTGTGATAAACTGACCATGTAGGACACTTTTTATGGCAAAAATTCTGCTCATTGACGACGATCCAGTTCTCTTGAAGCTATATAGTACCCGACTTATGTCGGATAACCATGAAGTTTCTACCGCCAACAACGGGGAAGCTGCCATCGAGTTATTAAAAAATCTCACTCCTGATCTCATTGTTGCTGATTTACTTATGCCAAAACTAAATGGCTTTTCATTTCTCGAGTACCTCAACACCAAAGCCGAATTTAATAACGCAGTTAGAATTGTGTTTTCGTCGGTTGTTAATCAAGAGCAAATTGATCGATTAGAAAATCTCAAGGTGTCAAAATATCTCAATAAAACCGATACCACTCCCACACAACTTGTAGACGTTATTAATTCGCTGTTACCACACTAAAAATAGTATGTTGCTGCCCGACATTCTCCAACAAATTCTTTCACAAGCTGGTTTTATTACCAAAACCGATTTCGATGCAGCGGTAAAGACCGCAGCAGATCTCAAAAAACCCGTTACTGATATTCTCGTTTTTCGAGGATTAATCAGTGAAGACGCGCTTGGAAAGCTGATTGCGGAGTATTACAAAGTCCCATATGCAAAGTTGTCGGGTAAAATCATTCCGTTAGAAATTCTCGACCTTATTCCGGAACAAGCCGCACTTCAATTTCACGTCATTCCTTTTGCTCTCAAAGATGATCAATTATCCGTGGGTATAGAAGATCCTCAAGACATTGAGGCGATTGAATTTGTCAAACGACGAACTAGCAAACAAGTTGTCCCTCACTACCTCACGTCCGCCGACTTTACCAAAACTGTCGGGCAGTACAAGCGTAATATTAAAAATATTTTTGCCAGTATTATTGAGGAAAATCTTCAAAAGACAAAGATTGATCTCAACCACCTGGAAGAGAGTGCAACAGATTTACCAGTCATTAAAATTCTCGATACTATTCTTGAATATGGTGTTGCTGAGGGAGCTTCAGACGTTCATCTTAATTCACTTGAAGACAATCTCATGATTCGTTTTCGGGTAGATGGGTTGCTTCGGGATATTGCCACATTGCCGGCTGCGATTCAACCTGCCATTGTGGCACGTATCAAAATCCTATCTTCTCTCAAGATTGATGAACATAGAATTCCTCAAGACGGTAGGTTTAAATTTAAAGTTCACGATGATTACATCTCACTTCGCGTGTCTGTTTTGCCAACTTTCTTTGGTGAAAATATAGTCATGCGGTTGCTTCCCGAATCATCTCGTCCTCTATCACTCGAAGAGTTGGGGGTATCCGGTGATGCGCTGCCCATCATCCGTTCCAACATTAAAAAACCTCATGGAATGATTCTGGTAACCGGGCCGACTGGTTCCGGAAAAACCACAACATTGTATAGTGTGCTTAATCTATTAAACGATCCAAAGGTTAATATTTGCACCATCGAAGATCCAATCGAATATTCCGTTCGCCGAATTAATCAAACACAAGTGAATCCACAGGCAGGACTCACATTTGCTACCGGGCTTCGTTCATTACTTCGGCATGACCCAGATGTGATGATGATTGGAGAAATTCGAGACACAGAGACAGCTGAAATTGCCATCCATTCTGCACTTACGGGTCATTTGGTTCTTTCCACCCTTCACACCAATTCTGCCGCAGGGGCAATTCCTCGCTTTTTGGATATGGGAGTTCAGGGTTTCCTCTTAGCTTCGACGATTAATCTGGTCATAGCTCAGCGGTTAGTCCGGCAAATCTGCACGAATTGTATTCACAGGGTTGAGCCATCTCAAGAAATGCTTGATATTGTCCGTGAACGGTCAGGGGGTAGCGTGGCAATTACCGATTTTTTCCAAGGTGCCGGCTGTCCTGAGTGTGATGGTAGTGGATATCGAGGTCGGGTGGGAATATATGAAATCCTCGAGATAAATCGAGAAATTAGAGAATTAATCAGTAAGCGGGTTTCTGAAGAACTCATCGTTGATGCTGCCCTTAAAAGCGGTATGACCACCCTTATGATAGATGGAATTAATAAAATCAGTGCCGGAATCACCACGATTGAAGAAGTGGTCAGAGTCACGGGAGAATAATCATTCACCATGCCTTCCTTTCAATACAAAGGAGTTACTTCTCAAAACACTATCACCACCGGAACTATGTCTGCCCCCTCTGCGGCAGAGGTGAGTACAGAGCTCCAAAAGCAAAGTATTAAACCCATTAGTATTCGAGAAGTGATGAGTGTTAAGACGTCACAAAGTGATCTTCCAGCAGTTGAAAAAATCACCTTTTGTCGATATGTAGCAACAATGCTGGCTGCGGGCTTATCTCTCAATGAAGGAATTTCTGTCCTCAAAAATGAGACCCGTCACCCGGTCATGAAACAAATCCTAAATGATGTGATGTATCACCTGGAACGAGGTCAATCATTGAGCCAAGCTTTGGCTTTGTATCCAAAAGCATTTGATAAGTTTTTTATCGCTCTGGTACGGGCAGGTGAAGTATCTGGCACCATGTCAGAATCATTTAAGTATCTTGAGGAAAAAATTCGGTCAGAGTATAGTCTGAACCAAAAAATAAAAGGTGCACTTGCGTATCCGGGATTTGTGATTGCTGCGATGGGTGGGATTGGCTCCATCATGCTCTTTTTTGTGATGCCGCAAATAGGCAAAGTATTTTTAAGTATGACAGTTCCTATACCGGAAATGACAAAAATGATGTTTCGAACCAGTCTGACCCTATCTATGTACCGTATTCCCATTATGATTGGATTAGTAATATTCATCGCTGCAAATGTCCTCTTTTTTAGTCAACCAATCGGGAAAAAGTTACTTATCAGGTTTATTTCACCTCTACCAATTATCAAAAACTTACTCTATCAAATTGACGTTGCTCGTTTTAGCCGAATTTTCTCCACCCTCATTTCTTCAGCAGTTCCGGTTACCGAATCACTCGATATTGCGCTCAATTCACTCACTAATCCTATATATAAAAAACATGCTAAGACAATGATTAACGAAGTCATGCAGGGAAAAACTATCGCTTCCGTCTTCCGAGAACATAATATTTTCCCCCCCCTCCTAATCCAAATGATTGCGGGCGGGGAAAAGTCAGGTACATTAGACAAGACTCTGGCAGATTTGTCTTCCTTTTACGAAGGAGAAGTTGAGGAGGCAGTCAAGAAATCGACACAACTTCTTGAGCCTGCATTAATGCTCATTGTGGGTATTGGTGTTGGCGGCATGATTTTATCCATCATTGCTCCCATGTACTCAGTCGTTGGTAGTATGTCAAACGTTAAATAGGATTATTTTTCTGTCCAAGAAATGAACTGATAATCACCGCTTGCTGGGAAATAAGGTGGAGGATTAAGTGCAATGTGATTGTCATAGGTAACGTTGCGAGTTGTAAAACCCGACGATGGTGGAGTTCCCCAATTCCAATATGATTTTTGATTACTAATCACTGAGCCATAAATAATAAGTTGATTTCGAACGGCATTACTGTACCATGCACATGCATTGTAATTATGACGGATAATTTTTCCATTTTGAGCAAGCATAGCTCCATCTATTTCAAACACATCAGGTAAATCTTTCACAAAGTAAATATCCTGCTGTGCAATAATTCCCAATCGATGTTCGCCATTTTTTGCTAGGTACTGAATATTCCCATTAATCCAAATATTTTCATGATAAGTACCTATCGGGAAACGAGCTGCCACCACTGTTGCTTGTCCATTCACTGTTCCTTCAACCCAAACCGTATCCTCAAAGAAAAAGATATGTTTTGAACTTAATGAATAGTTTCCCCTTAGTGTCTGAGAGGATATTCGTTGGTATAAGTTTGTGCAAGATCCATCATCATAGCCACGGTAATAATTAGTCGTATTTACTTCATATACATCAACAGTACCATCGCTCCTAAATATGACTCGATAACCAGCTCTGGTTGATGCAGGGAAATAGACACCTCTCGTCTGAGCTTCCGTTCTCATAACTCCAAAGTCAACTGAGATAGCATTAAAATCTACCGAAGGTACAGGGTATTCCCACATTGTCGACGGGCCACCTGCGCCCCAAATACCCGGTCTCGATTGAGAAGGGCTACAACCCGTGTCTTGACCACAAGTATATGTTGTCCGGGCACTTTGCATGACTGAATCATTAACGCCGTCCTGCCGAATCCCTCCATTTGACATCACTCGCCCATGAACGGTGAGGCCGCTACCAAACCAGGCATTTGCGTTGTATAAAAACGAATATTGGGCTAAAGAGGGGATGCCAAATCGAACCTCTACTGTTCTGGATACTTCCGGATACGCCACAGTACTTCCTTTGGAATTTATAATTACCATTGTTGATCCAGGTTCGGGCGGAGTAATAGTCAGGCTATAGCTTCCAATCAATGTTCCTTGAGGATCACGGTACTCATGCACATAAGGTCCCGCATGACCCGTCCCATCAGTAAAATCATTGGGACTATGTGCAAGGTGCCATCGGTAATAATGAACACCTGCTTCCGCAATCGATAGTGATTGTTCGTAGGCGTTTATCCTGACAATTGAATTGTAAAGGAGGGAAGCAAGAATGACGACACCGCCGATAAAAACCGATGTAACCACACCAAAAAGTAATACTAAAACAGATGCACTCCCTATTGTTGTTCGATGCTGCATATCACCAGTTATTTTTTAAATTTCTAATTTGCACTGTTGATCCCGTTTGATAGAGTCGGCTACCTGTTGGTCCCGCTACACTCAACGGGATTGATATGTATATAAGTCGCGTATCCAAAGGTCGATTAACTGATGCAAGTGGATTATGGGTTGTATCACCTGGCCAATCTCCATTGTAATAAATAAAGAGAGGTAAGTGACTCGTATCAATTCCCTCAATAATTGTTTTAACCACCTCGTTACCCAACGTGTAACTGGGAGGATTTCCTGTGGGTTGCACAATTCCTCGCTTGAGTGTTGTTCCATCCAAGAAATACCGTCGTCGCTCTACCACCCCATCATGATCTACATCAGCATAAAATGCCAACTGATTATCCGAAAGAATTTCCAAGGGATAAGCTCCATTCATCGACTCTTGAGCTTGTCGTACTTCAGTTGCGATTTGACGCATGGCCTGATTTGCATTATCCACCAGTTGATATTCACTCATTGAAAATGAATAATTTTGTCTGACAAAATACCAGAATGCTGAGACAACAGCAATAATCATCACGAGCAAAACACTGGTGACTCCAATTTCAATCAGAGTAAATCCGGGTATGTAATGTTTCATGGTGTGGCCGATGTTGTTGCTATTGTATATTGTTCAATCTGATCACCATTCACTGAGATAGTTCCACTTGTCGTGGCATAACCCGGTGTAGAAATTACCACATTGTAATTGCCTGCACTTAATCCTCCAAAGAAAACCTGTGATGTATCCCCGCTAGGGTCAATCCCAGCTGACTGGGTGGCAATAAAACCTGCTTGGCTCAATTCAACTTGACTAACAATAGGTTGATGGAGCTCATTTGTCATTTGAATCAATAATGAATTGGGGGTATTTGCTGTCACAATTGCTGTGACATTCGTTGTCGCGCCCGGGGAAATGAGGAGGGGCATAAATGGCCATGAACCAGCAAAATCAACTGAGGACCCTGTAGGTAACAGAAGTGAATAATTATCCCATTCCAAATTTCCCACGGTGACCAACCCTCCTGTAGAAGTTGTTACCGTTTGGTCAACTTTATAGACAGGATCATCATCTGCAGTTCTGCCAATTTCTTTTGTTCCTCTCAATTGTAATTGAGCGCCGACAAAGGGAGGATACCCTGCTGCTTGATTGCGGGTAACACGCAAAGCAATCGTTGCGGGAGCATCGATGGCAAACGAAACAGAGCTTATCAAGCCCTCTAGTATCGTTACATGTGGTTTCATTGGATTGGCAACCTCATCAGTTCCGTACGTTCGTTCACTCGTGTACCCCGATTTTGTAACTGAGATCTTGTAGCAGCTTGTACATATTGGGGCTCCTGGAATAAGGACAACGCCTGTATCGTCAGTTGTGACATCCATATTGATTGCCGGAGTAAGATTGGCTTCAATGTGTACCGCAGCACCGCCAACAGGCATACCTTGCGAATTAAACACAAGTATAGACAACGTTCCCGCATCATCTGCCAGTTCAATTCCCTTAGGAGATACGTCTGTTAATAAAATAAGTGGTTGTTTTGAGGAAAACAATCCATTCCACGTCACAGCAACTTTTATACGTTTATAGTCTACGGGCAACAAATCAGTGGGAGCAGTTCCATCGAAAGGATCATCTATGTAGAGTACGCTCGTATCAACAGTATAGGTAATCCCTTCTCCTTGAATTGTTT
>CAZKZW010000022.1:12441-15691 GCA_964557365.1 uncultured Pseudomonadales bacterium
ATAGGGTAAATTTCGTACCATTTCCAAACGTTCTTGAGCAATTCTGGTTGCTTCGCTTCGTAATTTAGCTTGACCAATTGATTGAAGTCCTGTCTGGATGATTAATGCAGCTCCCAAAAAAAACACAGTCAACACAGCGGTAGCCACCAATGTTTCAATCAATGTAAAGCCGTCTCGTATATTCCGCATTACCTCATCATAACAAAGCTGTATGATAGTTGTTAGTTAAATAACTAAAACCTTATCAACATAGGGTCCACTGTCCATGGATTTTTCGAACTCTATCTATCAACATGTTGACTATTTCGGATTAAGTATTTCCCCCAATGCTGTTCGTGCTGTGGTGAGTAACCGTGCAGGAAAAATCGTTAAAAAAAGCGATATTGTGAGTCAAACACCACTCATTGATGGAGATAAGATTGATCAACCAAGCTTAGTATCCGCTCTCAAAAACAGTATTCAGCAGTTAAATATCACTAACCTCTATGCTACAGTTTGTTTTCCCGAGAAACTAGCATATTCTCGCGAGCACATATTCCCAAAACTGCCCTTATCAGAAATAGCTGAAGCGGTCAGTTGGCAAATCACGACCATTTTCCCATTCAAGTCAGACGAAATTTATTATGATTGGAAATTAATCAGTCAAACCGATACTGAAACAAAAATAGTAATTACTGCCGTAAGTACACAACTTCTTGATGGAATCATTGCTGCCTGCGAGACAGTAGGAATAAAACCACTCAGTTTTGAATCATCTGCCTCGGCCTTAGCTCGAGCAATCAAGCCTCTTCCTCCCGTTGCAGTTATAACCGAAATTGACCCATTTGGTACAAGTACAACCTTGATCGAAAATGGGGTTTCTTCGATTACATCAACTACGTCTTTTTCCACGTCAACCGATGGGCAGCAAGTTATTCAAAACATTGTCACGTCAATAAAACAAATTATTAGTCGAATAAGTGATCCCGCGGCAATCCCAAACATTTATATTACAGGAGAAAAATCATCTCCCAAGTTGGCGGAATTATTATCTACTCAGTTACAACAAAAAGTTGTTGAATTAGTAATTCCTGAGGTTCCATCAATTTATCATCTAGCACATGTTGAATCACAAATGACAGTTGAATTGCCAGAGAGTGAAAAAACAGTAAATTTGCTTCCACTATCTCTCCAAACCGCATACCGCCAAGAAGCAGAACTAATTCATGCAAAGCGCACAACACGTCTTGGCGGAATCATGAGTGGCATAGCTTGCATATGTGCATTACTTGTCTTTGGTGTCATTTCAGGCATAAGCGCACAAACAACTAGAGAATTAAAAAATCTACCCCCACCTCCTCCAGTTTCGGCCGGAATCAACATCCAGATGATGATGCAAAAAGCTCAAAAAATCACCTCGCTTCAGATAATTAAACAGGTGCCTCTTACCCAAATGAATGATGCAATCGCGATACTCGAAAAACTACCCATAAAACAATTTGACTACAACCCAACTAAAAAAGAGATTAAATTTACCGTCAGTGGAGTCAACCGCACAACGTTGTTTAATCTAAAAAATAATCTTGAGCAAACAGGTAAGTTTAATCAAATAGCTATTCCATTGTCAGCATTTAGTTCTGAAGAAAAAGAGTCAGTCACACTCATCTTACAGATTAAATAATATGCAAAAACAAGACTCCATCACGCTCACTAAACAAGTTACACTCTACCGGATACTGACCGTAGTTATTCCGATGACCCTTCTCACGATTACAGCTATCTTTACTCAACTTTCTGCAAAGAAACTTGCTGCACTAAAAACCGCGAAACAAGAAATTGCTGTTACCAAAGGAAACTTCGAAGAAGCTAGTAACTTTAATTCGTTCATCTCTACGCATCAAATTGATCTAGAAAAGATGGGGACTGCCTTACCTAGCGAATCTATGCTGGTAGGAGTTGTTCAGGATATTGAATCAATAATTCAAACCTATGACCCGCGCGCTTCCCTTACGTTTTCTCAAGCTACACCTATTCGTGTTGGGGCTGACCTCGTCGTTCCTCTCTCTATTACTCTCAATCTCCCACTCAACAAATTATCGCAGTTATATGAACAACTGATGACGCTCCCATATTTATTACAGGTAACTCAAAGTGAGTCAAAAATTACCGACAGTCTTGCAAATTCAACAATTACTCTGAGGCTCTATGTCCAAGACCCATTCATTGGATATTAAAACGATATATCAGGTTGGTCTGATAGTGACGATCATGTTAAGTGTCGTAGTAATCAGTCTCAATGCCTGGTATCTATTGGGAGCTTTTACCAAATCTACCAATCAACCTTCATTGCGAATTAGGGAGCAACAACTCCAACAAGCAATTTCATTAACCAGTCCAAAAAGTCCAGAGAATTGACAAGTCACTTCCAGATTGGCTATAGTGGATTTGGGAACACTTTGTCATGAGTGTGTCGTACCCACACCATAAATTACGTTGAGAATACATAGAAAGGGGGTGAAACCTATGCAACGAAAAAATTTCGTATCTGCCTTGCAAAAAGGTTTCACATTAATTGAGCTTTTAGTCGTCATCGGTATTTTGGGAATTTTGATGGCTGTGGTTATCGTCGCTGTTAACCCATCCCGTCAATTCGCCCAAGCCCGGGACACTCAGCGGAAAGCTGATCTCTCAGCTATCACTAGTGCGGTAGTCCAGTATTCAGTCGATCATAATGGTAATTTACCCACCGCTGGCACTCCCGCTGCTCCCGTTATCACCACTACTCCTATGGATGTGGCTGGTTTAGCGACGTATTTAGCTCCAACCTATATTGCAGCCGTTCCTACAGATCCAACTGCAGGAGCTCCCGCATATACCATTATGTTGGATTCTACCGGTCGATTAGTCGCTTCAGCTTCGTCTGAACAGACTCCAGGAACTTTTATTTCCATAACCCGGTAATCTCTTTTTTAAAAAAGATATACACCAACGCCTCCTTTCCAAAGGAGGCTTGTTGTATGTAAAGTAGAGATATGGCAAAACGACTTAATCTTTCGTATTTACTTATTGGCGGGGGAATGATTACCTTTATCGCCATTGTGGCAATCGCTTTTTATGTGTCATATCAAATGGGACAAAAAACCAATCAACGAGCCACTTCCGATCTAGCCAGTCAAAGCCGACAAGAAGCCAATCCTACCCTCCAGATCCGTCGAATTGCGTTTATTGATCAAGATACGGGTGAAAAAACCGAAATCATGATGGATGGAAC
>CAZKZW010000023.1:0-15434 GCA_964557365.1 uncultured Pseudomonadales bacterium
GCAGATGGTAAATTGATCAGTGAAGTAGTCAAGAATAGCTTGCAGTAACTGTTTTTTAGGTATTTTTTGGTAAATTGACCCGTGCGATCGTATTTGTTATGCTGGGTTGACTATGGATGATTGGTCACACATGTTATTTGATGATGGTCTCCTAAAAAAAATATTGATTGTTTTACCTGTGGTGGTGGCTTTGAGTTATTTAAATTGGTTAGGCCTGTAACTTTTCTCTAAAAGCGTTCGTGATGAATGCGGATTGGATCGACCTGGTTTGTGGTGAGAATGGTGGAAATTTCTTCAATCATTTTTTGGTTGCCGCAAATGTAAAAGCCTGTATGAGAAAAATCGGCGTAGTGAGCGGTCAAGCAACGGCTTATATGTCCCCGGCATAAAGGCCAACCGTCGGGCGGTTGTGACAAAGTGAGATCGAAGTGAAAATTGGGGAAATTTTGTTCCAGCATGCGGAATTCTTCTGCCCAGAACATGTTTTCTATCTGACGCATACCCCAATGCAGGTGAATTTCCCGCGTGTCATGTTGAGATTGGAGGAGCCAGAGCGCCATGCTCCGAACTGTGCTTATCCCCGACCCCGTGGCGAGCAATATTATTTTTTCTTCTTGAGAATGATTGGAAAGAACGAATTGCCCAAATGGGGCTGTAAAGGAAACAATATCTCCCGGTTGAAGGGATTGAAGATAGGTTGTACCCACTCCCTGGGGCCGAATGTCTATCAAGAGGTTAATTTGAGATTGATTCGCTGGAGAAGAGGCGATGGAATATGCTCGTTTTTGATCACTTCCGGGGATATTCAGCATGATAAATTGGCCTGCTTGGAATTCAAGCTTGGTTGGACTACTCAAATCGAGGGTGAACCAATGATAATGAGAGACAAGAATGGCATGATCGGCGACTTTGGCTTGAAATAGTTGTGATGGCATAAAATACCTCTGGTAGTATGGTATCATACGAGACAAATTATGAAACGAGTTGATAGTAAATCACCAGATTCGATTAAGGAAGCTTGCGAGGCGTTGGCGCGCGGTGAATTAATCATTTATCCTACCGAAACTAGTTATGGTTTGGGGGCGGATGCGACTAATCCAATTGCGATTGAAAAATTATTGACATATAAAGGGAATCGATTGAATAAGGCTCTATCGGTGGCGGTGGCTGACCAAAAAATGGCGGAAGACTACATAGAGATGAATCCTGTGGCAATCAATGTTTTTAATACACTTTTACCGGGACCGGTTACGGTGGTAGCTCAATCCAAAAGCAAGGTTGCTGAGAAGGTTGAGTCCGAGCGACATACGTTGGGACTAAGATATTCAAGTTTGCCATTTGTGTGTGAATTGGTACAAGCGTTTGGTAAGCCCATTACCGCAACATCAGCAAATACTTCTGGATTAAAGCAAATTTTTTCTTTTGAAGAGTGGCAACGATATGTGTCACCGAATCGTCAGGAGATGATTGCCGTGTTTGCTGATGTAGGAAAGTTGTCTGTCCGTCCTCCATCTACCATCGTTGATACTACCTTAGAAAACCCAGAAATCTTACGACAAGGCGAGTTGGTCATGCGCGAAGGAGCCACTCACTTTGAGAGTAATTCCGTTGCGGATACCCTGTCTTTAGGTGAACGATTGATTTACCAACAACAAGATCAATTGGCAGCATATCCGTTGGTAATTGCCCTCCAAGGCGAACTGGGGGCGGGAAAAACCCATTTTGCCAAAGGGGTAGGTCGTGCATTAAGGATTACGGAAACAATCAATTCACCGACGTATACCATTATGAAAGAGTATCCGTATCAAACAGATAAGTGTACAGGTGTGTTTTATCATGTGGATACCTGGCGATTATTGGATGGAGAAACGGTAGCGGAGTTGGGAATTGAATCGAAAATTGGACCAGGTGATGTAATCGCCATTGAATGGCAAGAAAAAGCTCATCAATGGATCGAACAATTTAGAAAACCGGTTACAATTGCTTGGATTGATATTAAGAATATTTCTGAAACCGAACGACTATTCACCGTTTCTTGGGAACACAAGTCATGATTATCCTCGCCATTGAAACTTCATTAGACGACACATCGGCTGCCGTGACGCAGGACAATCGAATTCTGTCTAATGTGGTGGCAAGTCAAGTTAAATTCCACGAAGAATGGGGTGGGACTGTCCCCGATATCGCGAGGCGCAAACATCAAGAATGGGTGGAACCTGTAATTGCGAAAGCAATTAAACAAGCTCGTATTTCTAAACAGGAAATTGATGCGGTGGCCGTTACCTATGGACCGGGCCTCGCCCCGTCTTTGGAAGTAGGTATTGATCACGCCAAAGCGTGGGCTACAAAACTTCAAGTGCCATTTATTCCCGTAAATCACTTGGAGGGACATTTGCTGTCTAGTTTGGCCAAGAACAGTCAAGGAAAAGGTGGTGTGTTTGAAGAAGAACTGCGACTTCCGGCGGTAGGTTTTTTGATTTCTGGTGGCCATACTGAATTGGTGTTGGTGACGGCAATTGGAGAATACTATCTCTTGGGAGAAACCTTGGATGATGCTGCGGGTGAGGCATATGATAAAGTAGCTCGGATGTTGAAATTAGGTTATCCTGGTGGACCTATTTTGTCTGAGTTGGCCAAAGTGGGCACGCCTCAATACCATCTACCCGTACCCATGATTGGACGGAAAGATTTAGATTTTAGTTTTTCAGGCTTAAAAACCGCGGCGTTGAATGCCCTTCGAAAATTGGAAGACGTACCGCATGATAAACAGTTCGTTGCAGATTTTTCAGCTTCGTTCCAACAAGCAGCCCTGACACATCTCATGAAAAAGTTGGAACTGGCAATCAAACTACATCAACCCAAAACAGTTCTTTTGGGTGGTGGGGTGGTGTCTAATGTGACTTTGCGAGAAGCTGCCCGAAAGGTGGCAAAAAAATATGCTATCCCCGTGACCATCCCTTATTGTGCCAAGCTGTTTACTGACAGCGCAGGCATGATCGGGGTCGCGGCGTGGTATGTATGGCAGCAAAAAAGAGTGATAGAACATGCGCTGGAAATCCAGCGCCAACCGAATTTAAATTTTCCAAGAATTGTGTAATCGTCATCCCGGTAAAGGCCTTAGCCTTATCCGGGATCCAGAAAAAAGCATGGATCCCCAATCCTGCATCGTGGCTATGCCGAGCCGGTTGAGGATGACGGGAGAGTGGAAAGCGATTGGTCGAGGGCCTTCATGAGGGCTTTGGCAGAAAGCGTAAGGCATTTTATCCTCCCTGGAGAAATGACTGTTCCCACAAGATTTTGCATGAAGCTAAAATCTATCTGCTTTAATTCTTCCACTGTTTTTCCCCGAGCATAATCGGTCAGTTTCGATGCTGATGCCATAGAGACGCAACAGCCATTTCCTTCAAATGAAATGTCGGCCACTCGATGATCTTCATCAAAGATTATATCTAAGGTAATTTCATCACCACACGATGCATTTCTTTCGACAATCCGGCATGTTGGCGACAATAATTTACCGAAGTTGTGCGGGTGATGGTAGTGATCAAGTAATTCTTCTTGATACAAATCGTCGTTCATTTGATGATTTCCTTAACGCGGCGGATACCGGAGACAAGTTGGTTAATTTCTTCGGTGGTATTGTAGATATAAAAACTGGCTCTCACTGTGGCAGGCACTCCTAATTTTCGAGTAAGGAGTTGATTACAGTGATGGCCAGAACGAACCGCAATACTACACTCCCGGTCTAGAATTTGAGCGGTATCATGCGCATGAGCACCACGAACATTAAAAGTTAAAATTCCTGAGCGCTTGGTGGTATCGCGAAGGCCGTATATATCAACCACACCTTCATTCTCTAGATCCGCAAATTTGGCTAGGCCATATTCCAACAACATTTGTTCATGCGCATGAACATTATCCATACCGACTGAATCTAAGTAATTACAGGCAGCGGCCAAGCCCACAGCTCCTGCCACATTGGGAGTCCCCGCATCGAACCGATCTGGCAGTTCAGCCCAAGTACAATGATCTTCATACACTTCACTGATCATGCCACCACCGACGAGGTGAGGGCGAAGCGTTTCCAAGAGCTCGTGTTGGACATACAAACAGCCAATACCCTGTGGTCCAAGCATTTTGTGACCAGAGAATGTAAAGAAATCTACCTTCATGTCTTTTACATTGATGGGTTGATGAGGCACACTTTGGGCCCCGTCCACAAGGATGCGTGTTTGATTATTTGATCGTTTGATGGCTTTGATAATATGTTGCACGTCAACAACAGTACCTAAGACGTTTGACACCTGGGTCATACATACCAATTTGACTCGTTCATTAATACAGCTCAAAACTGTTTCTAGAACCAAATCTCCGTTCCCATCAACGGGACAAATAATGAGTTTGGCGCCTGTTTCTTGACAAAGTCGTTGCCATGGTAAAAGGTTGGAGTGATGTTCTAATTCTGTCACAACAATCTCATCACCTGGCTTAATTACCGTTTTTCCCCACGATTCAGCTACCAAATTAATCGCTTCTGTCGTATTTCTCACAAAAATGATTTCGTTATCTTTTTCTGTATGGATAAAGTTGGCAATCGTTTGCCGCGCTACCTCATACATGGAGGTGGATTCATCGGATAATGTATGAACGCCCCGATGTACATTGGCGTTGTGTTGAGTGTAATAATCAACAATAGCATCAATAACTGCTTGGGGTTTTTGGCTGGTGGCAGCGTTGTCTAGATATACAAGCGGTCGGTTGTGGATTTGGCGGCTAAGAATTGGAAATTGGGCGCGGATGGTAAATGTGTCGATCATAATTCCTTTTTTATTCTATCAGTAACACTGGACAAAAACCCTTGAGCGATCATTGTTTTGGCTTTTCCTTGGGAAATGCCTCTGCTCTGAAGATAAAACAGTTGATCAGCATCAATTTGACCAACGGTGGCCGCATGAGAACAGTGGACGTCGTTGTTCAAGATTTCTAGATTAGGAATAGCTTCTGCGGTGGCCAACTCTGACAACAATAATATGTTTTCAGTGAGAAATGAATTTGCATCCACCGCAGTCTTTCGAACGATAATATTCCCACTTATGTTCACTTTTGCCTCATCGTCCACTGTCGCCCGCAGGAAAATATTTCCTTTGGTATGAGCAGCTTGATGGATCAAGGTAATATGAAGTTGAAAAGTGTCGTGATGTATCAATTTGAAAGCGCCAAGAATTTCAATCTCTTCTCCTTCTTTGGCGAGCGTGTATTCATACGTTCCGGGTTGGGTGAGAATAATTTGCTGCATATTAGCCAACTGATCCTTCCATCTCCATGTCGATGAGTCGATTCATTTCAACTGCATATTCTAAGGGGAGTTTTTTGATGAGTGGAGCTACAAAACCTGATACGATTGTTTTGGCAGCTTCAGCTTGAGTAAGCCCTCGAGTCATCAAATAAAAGAGTTGAGCTTCACTCACTTTACTCACACTCGCCTCATGCTCAAGAGTGCTCTGAGTGTTAAAGATTTTGTTGGTGGGGTACGTATCAGAACGAGATTCAGGATCAAGAATGAGCGCATCACACACTACTCGGGATTTGGAATGATGTGCGTCGGGATTGATTTGTATTAATCCACGATAACTAGATCGCCCACCTTTTTGAGATATGGATTTACTGACAATATTACTGGAAGTATAGGGAGCTAAATGAATAGCTTTTGAACCTGCATCAAGGTGTTGACCCGCTCCAGCAAGGGCCATGGATAAGGTTTCTCCCCTTGCTCCTTTACCTGCCAAAATGAAGGCGGGGTATTTCATGGTAAGTTTGGAACCAAGATTACAATCTGTCCATGTCATCTGACCTTCGGTCTCAACATATGCCCGTTTGGTAACCAAGTTGTAGACGGATTTATACCAATTCTGTACCGTAGTGTACTGAACGCTCGCGCCTGGCTTGATGAAGATTTCTACAACAGCCGCGTGAAGTGAAGATGCTGAATATGCGGGAGCAGTACAGCCTTCAACGTAATGCACTTTCGAACCTGCTTCAGCAATAATCAATGTTCGTTCAAATTGACCAGCTCGAGGAGCGTTGAGGCGGAAATATGCTTGGAGTGGCATGGTGACTTCTACTCCAGCGGGGATGTATACAAACGACCCCCCACTCCATGTGGCGGTATTCAGGGCAGCAAATTTATTATCAGCAGCGGGGACAAGTCGACCAAAATATTGTTTTACCAAATCGGGAAACCGCTGAACTGCCTCATCCATTGAGATGAAAATGACTCCTTGTTTGTCCAAGGAGGAGAGAATGGAGCCATAAATCACTTCAGAATCAAACTGAGCTTTAACTCCCGCCAACACTTCTTTTTCTGCCTCGGGAATTTTTAAGCGGTCAAATGTCTCTTTTATATCTTTGGGGACATCACTCCAAGAACTTACTTCTTTATCAGTCGGTCGAAGGTAGTAATTGTATTCATCAAAATGGATTTCAGAGAGATTTCCTCCCCACGATGGTAGAGATCGTTGATAAAAGATTGCTAGCGCTTCAAGTCGTTTTTTTAGCATCCAAGCAGGTTCGTTTTTACTGCCAGATATTTCCCGCACTACCGCTTCAGTAAGTCCAGGCTTAGCAATATATGCATACCCTTTGGTTGAAATGGCAGTATCAAGACTGTTTGATGAAGGCTGCATATCCTTGATCTTCGATTTGATTAATGAGATTGAGATTTCCCGATTGCACCAATTCACCTTTGACAAGAATATGAACTTTATCAGGTTTTAACTGGTCAATAATTCGGCGATAATGAGTCACAACAAGAAAACTGGTATGAAATTTAGCTTGAGCATACTCTACTGCGGTTGCTATTGTTTTGATTGCATCTACATCAAGTCCTGAATCAATTTCGTCTAGGATAGCCAGTTTTGGTTGAGCCATTAAGAGCTGCAACATTTCAAGCCGTTTTTGTTCACCTCCAGAAAACCCTTCATTGATTGACCGAGAAAGGAAATCAGATTTTATATGGAGGATCTCACAGTATTCCATCATTTGCTGACGAAGGCTGGCCACAGGTTGATGATCATTTGGACGGAGATGTTCGACCATGGTTTTTAACAACTGCTGAACCGAGATGCCAGGGACTGAGACTGGATGTTGAAAGCTTAAAAAAAGTCCGTGCACAGCACGTTCGTTTGGCGGGAGAAGTAATAGGTTGTTCCCATCAAGAAGTGCCTGACTATCTGTCCCCCACAGATATGTAGGATGACCGGCCAAGGCGAGGGAAAGGGTTGATTTGCCAGAACCATTCGGACCCATTAAAACATGTAGTTCTTTTTCTTTGATGTGAAGGTTAATTTTTTTAATAATTGAGGTTGCAGCGGTAGACACGCTGGCGTTTTTTAGAGTAAACATATACCTTTCTAGAAACGATTACTTCATTAAATCGGCTACTGTTTTTTGAGCAAGTGAATCGTTAATAATTTGAGCAAGACTGGCGACAATATCATGATGACAGCAGGTTTTTTGTCTTGGGCAGTTTTTACCTTGCAGGCAGTCAACTTTAACTGGTTGACCTTCAAGTGCTTGAATTACTTCCAATAATGAAATTTGCCGAGGGTTTTTGGCTAGCTGGTAACCACCCATCGAGCCCTCTTTACTGGTAATAATGCCTTTCCCCATAAATTCAGCAGCAATCTGACCGATGAATTTGTACGGCAGTTGGTATTCTGTCGCAATGGTTCTTAACGATTGCCGTTTGTCATTGTTTTTTGCCAATGCCGCCAAAAATGTCAGACCATAATCGGTTTTTTTAGTGATTTTAATCATAGAAAAAATCTACCACTAATTCTATAGAAGTTTAGCATTGGGAAATGATGGAATGCAATGATTAAATAAGCGTCATCTGCAAACTGTTAGTGACAGGATGAAAAGAAAAATCTACTTCAAGTTCTATTAAATTATTCCATTTGTTTAGGAATTTAACTTTATGATTTTTTCGACCATAATCATAAATGTCTCGAGTAATCTCTACATCTTTCATGCAATACGCGGCCAACTTATCAAATTCTTTATTTTGATAATAGGCAATTGCATCCAAGCCATGACCTATTTTTTGAGTTCCTAGTGTCTCTTTTGCCACCGCATCCAAACTAATACGATGGCCTGCAGTGTTTTTGATAATATCAAGAATATCTAATTGGGGTAATTTTGATATATCACCCGGGTAATAGCTTGATATAGCAGGCATATCAAAACCAATATTGTTAAATCCAATAATTACATCAGCATGTTCAAGGAGTGTTGGTAATTGATCAAAGTCTTTTTCAAATAACTCATGATGAATCTCATGACATGATTCATCCTCAGGAAATCCTTCACGCTCAATGATGCCAATGAAGCTTGGCTCAAGTTTCTCGGGGAAATACCCCCCTACTTCGTCGAAGGTTTTTTTCGTTTCAACATCAAGGAATATCTGTTTCATAGTACAGCGTATAGGGTATAGGGTTTAGGCAATAGTTTCAATCAGATAATCCGGACACTTCTTTGATGGGAGCAGGAATGGCGAAATCAACAATTTCTTTGTGAATTTCATGAACCGGAGTATGGTCCATCACTATCTCCGCTTTACCCATCACACCTAATTCCTTAAAAATAAGTGAGAATTTGTCAGACAACGTATCACGAATAACTTGTTTTGTTGATTCAGGCAAATCCCACGTTTTTTGTTTGAACGCTCCCCAACATTTTTTGCGCAATTTGTAGTGGAATTGTTCGTTGGTTTCATTAACTCCTTTTTCTGATTGTTTGGTTTGATCAATCCACGCGTACATTTCTTGCATTAACTCACGAGGAAAGACGGGGTGATCCATAATGAGATTTTGAAAACCTGTTGCAAGATGTATTTCAATCGAACCAGTAGGAGGGAATAAATGAAGCATTGTTTCAGGAAGGGTACTCGCACCATGTTGAACTGTCCCAGCGATACTATATTTGTTTTGGGCAATTTCGGTAATGCTTTTTAATACATTAAAATCTACAGCAACTTCAGCAAGTGATCCGTCTGGATTCACCACCCCTCCATGAGAAGTTCCTGTGGCAACACTGATTTTACTGATTGTCGCACTATCAGGATTTATATTTTCTACTCCGTCCATGAATATGGTGAAATCATCTACGGTAGAGTTTTTCCCTCCAATGTGGCCAATTTCACCCCCTACAGAAACCGTCATGCCGGCAGGCTCCAACATGCGAATGACATTCAGAAATTCTGAAGTGTAATGAATGTTGGGAGCTTGTTGATCAGCAACTGCAGGCTGTTTCAAATCGACAAGTGTTGATGTATCAATATCAATATTATAAAAACCTGCATCTAATGATTCTTTAATTAATTGCGTTATGGCTTCGGTTTCTCCTGCGTCAGGTACTCCTGGAGTTTGACTGCATTTAGTTTGAAAGTGATCACCTTGGATAAAAACAGGACCTGTATATCCTTCTTTAATGGCTCCCGCAATGATGCTTGTCACATATTCAGCGGGCGTTTGATCGGTGTATCCCATTTCACCTCTGGCCAATTCGCAGATAAACGCTTTGGTATCAGCCGCAATGGCGGTTTTAAATAATGCACGTGCTATGTCGTATGTCATCCCTCGAAAATTCATTGCAGGGACAGTAAAATCAGTGGGAATTACTTTTCTTCCCCGAGCAGTGTACAACGAATGGATTGAACTTGAACGAATTCCTAGTTCTTGGCCAATTTCCCAAATGAGCCAGCGAGCAGCTGGTTTTACTACATTATCCCCAAAGACAGACTGGTACACCAATTTATCTATAATTTCGTCACGCAACCTTTGTTCATTTAATACGCTCACACGGTCACCGTTGACGATAACAACTCTATCAATAAGTGACTCTAATACTGATGAAATCATGGGCAGGCTCCGTATTGTAATTTTTTACTTCGTAGTCGAAACGCTCGGGAGTTTGTATTGGGTCATAATCTGACTAATTCCCTGTTCCGCTGTTTCCAATGCTTTGTCGAGCGTTTCATTATTATCGACAGCATTCAAGGCATCTTCATAGTACTTAATGATTTTATCGTTAGGACCATTATCAAAGGTGCGTGAGCTCAAAAACCATGTTTTTGCGGAAGAAGCTTGGGATAGAAAACCACTCATGTACGGATCAGTTTTTAGTTGATCTGCCATATCAGTCCGAGCAAACATTTCACCAAATAATCGCTCCTTGCTGGCTGCAGCATATAAGTCTCGCAACACTTCTTTTTGATTTAAAAAACTTAAGAGTTTCCAGGCAGCAGTTTGTTTGGCTTTATCTGCATGACCTGATACTCCCTCAACCCAGAATGAAGCCCATGAAACGGTACCGCCAGGAATTTGGGGAAGAGGAGCGATATTGAATTCAAGATTAGGATTCATTTCTTTAACTTCTAGTGCCCGCCAAGAAGGAGCAATAATCATTGCCACCTTACTGTTCGCGAAAGCAATGGTGGAACTGGGCATGGTATCATCCCAAACTTTGTCGGAATCTCTAAAAATCCGATAAAACTTCACTGCTCCCTGACCTACTTCATTGTTTGGTTTGGCGGGATCAGCAGCATTTTGCATCATCAATAATCCTAATATATCTGACCAATTATCAACATTTTTGGTCGTACCCATGGCAATACCAGCTTGCTGAATTTCACCCTGTTTATTTTTTATCGTCAATTCAATCGCAAGCCGACGTAATTCTTCCCAAGTTTTTGGCGGAGTTTTTCCAGCTGCTTCAAAAAGTGTTTTATTGTAAAACAAACCTAAACCTTCATACATTAAAGGAATGCCCATATACCCTTTTGAAGATTGCAACCATTGCTGAGCAACAGGATATTGCTGGGCTTCAAATTCTTTTGCAGGCATCACTGTAGAGGGAATTGGACTTACATCATTAGACAGTAATGGAGTCCAGGTAACATGAAAGCGGAATAAGTCTGGTCCATTCCCGGATTTAAACGCATTTTGTAATCGTTCACGGTAATCTTTAATTGATTGTTGCTGATAATTGACCTTAATATCAGGATTTTGTGATTCAAATTTACTAAATGTGTCTTTCATGATGAGGGATGGTTCCCATAATCCCCAATAGGTAATAGTCGTCACCTTGGATGATTGTGAGCTAGATGATGTTGACTTGGTTGAAGTCTTTGGAGCTAGTAATTTTTGAATACCCATAATCGCAATAACAATGATTATTCCTGCTCCTAATATTGGGATAAGGAAACGAAAGGGTGATTTTTGCACATACGATTCAGGTGAACGCCCACCGGTTGATGGAGGTGTAATGGGCACTTCTGACTTGATTGGTTGTGGGGTTTTTTGAGGTAAGGGAGGAAGAGGTGGATTTGGAAGAGGTGGTGTGGAAGGAGGGGGCGGTGGTGATGGCGGCGTATTTGGTAACGGGGAAGTTTCTGTCACGGGTTTTTCAGGGATAGAATTGTGTAGCGTTACGGGAATTGTTTGTCCAATAGATGGTGGACGCGGTGGAGTAATCGGATTAATCGAAGGGACAACTGGCACTACTGAATCTGAATTTGGCATGAATAGCTCCACCTAACAATTTTTATCACATCTTGTATACTGAAATTAGGTTAACTTAATTATCATATCAGATATCAGGCAGAGATGGTGCAATTAAAATCGATAGCAGGGTTTGTTGTGGGGGGATGTATTGGGTTGTTTTTGTTGGCAGTACTGTTGTGCACGTCATTTTTCATTACCAATCGAAATCGCATTTACCCCGGAATTATGATTGGGCCGATAAAGGTAGGTGGATTGACTCAGGAAGAGGCTGAACAATTAGTGTCTCAATCAGTTGCCTTATACCAACAACGCTGGCCTGTTGTATTTCGAACTGATGGGAAACAAGTATCAGTTTCCCTATCAAGAGAGGCAGTAACATACCTTGTGGACAGCTCTGTCCAGAGAGCATTTTCGTATGGAAGAGGTTGGTTTCCACCCCAAATCACTGAACTGATGCGCTTACCACAAGAAACAATCGTACTTCCACTCCAGACTGCAATTAACACAAATTGGCTTGATGAAATGGTTGCATCAACTGCAGCTCAAGTTGATACCCCTTCTATCCCTCCCCGTTTAGAAATGAAGAATGGTCAAGCTGAAGTTATTCCAGGACAAACCGGAATCGAATTACAGCAAAATGAATTAAAACAACGTATTAAACTTGCGATACAACAACTCACTCTTCCCGATCCCGTGCTGGAGATGAAAACCGTGAACCCAACCATATCAGATCAGCAAGCCAATCAAGCAATTGAGCGGGCAAACATCCTTTTTAACACCGAATTAATCTTATCTTTGAATAGTGATGAATTATTATCAAAAACATGGAAATTATCTGGTACTGACTTAGTTGGGTTTATTCAGTTTGAAGACACCTTTAATCAACAAAAATTAACTGATTATGTATCAGGTGTGGCAAAGGCGGTAAATCGAGAGCCAAAAGACGCGAAGTTTCAGTTTGATGAATCAGCTGGTAAAGTCAAGGAGTTTATAGCACCTGAAAAGGGGTTAGTTGTTGATGTGGGTGGGACGGTACAGAAGCTGGAGACAGCACTGCAGACTTTGATACGGAGTGAAAAAATTGACCCCATACCCCTCGTTGTACAAGAACAAGAACCGTCGGTGACGTTGTCGGAAGTGAATCGGTTAGGATTAAGGGAACGTTTAGGAATCGGAACAAGTACATATAAAGGATCAATTCCTGGTCGCGTTCACAACGTTGAACTGGCGGCAACTCGATTGAATGGCACACTTGTAAAACCTGGAGATACTTTTTCATTTAATGCTGCTGTTGGAGAAGTATCGGCGGCCACCGGATACCAACCAGCGTATATTATTCGAAATGGGAGAACTGAGTTGGGTGACGGTGGAGGTTTGTGCCAAGACAGCACTACCATGTTTCGGGCGGCTTTGGATGCAGGATTACCAATTGTATCAAGAAAAGGTCATGCATACCGGGTCGGATACTATGAACAAGATTCTAAACCAGGATTCGATGCGACGGTATTTTCCCCCTCTACTGATTTAACTTTTTTAAATGATACTCCTGCACATTTATTGATCCAAACCTCATTCGATTCAGCGGCTCGTAAACTGACTTTTGTCATATATGGAACACATGATGGTCGAAAGTCGACCGTAAAAGATTATGCCATTTGGGATGTCACTCCTCCACCTCCAGACGTATACCAAGATGATCCTACCCTATCATCAGGAGTGGTAAAACAAGTAGATTGGAAGGCTGTTGGATCGAAGACAAAATTCACCTATGTCGTAGAACGACAGGATCAGATTATTTTTGAAAAAACATTTGTCACTAACTATCAACCGTGGGCATCGGTGTTTCTGCGAGGAACTCGACAGTAAAACACTGTTTTGGTAATTTGTCGGTTGCTTTCATTCTTTAGATCCCTGTATTCTGAATACGTATGCCAAATCATGATGTGGAAACTGAGGTTGTCAAACCGGATCAGTTTCCGAAACAAATTGTTATTAACACTGACAAAGAAGCTCTCAAGAAATTTAAGCTTGTAATTGTAGCGTATTCAAAAGTTGAGAGAGAGTGGTTTAAAACTGATGATGCATATTGGGCCGAAGCTGAAGTAGTAGAACGAGCTGAGGATGTGGTGAAAACGATTAAGGATTTAGGAGTTGAAGCGAAAGGTATTCCTGGAGATCAATATTTCTTGACTAATTTATTAGTTGATCATCCAGATCTCGTAGTTAATTTGGTTGATACGCTCAAAGGTCAAGATCGACTTCAAACCTCAGTGCCGGCAGCTTTAGAACTTGCGAACGTTCCGTACACTGGAGCAGGCATGGAAGGAATGGTAATTGGAAATAACCGCAATTTAACCAAGCGGTTACTTATTGCCTACGATATCCCTACTCCTGAATTTCAGTTTATCCGTCGGGCTGGCACTAAGGTAGATGAATCAATGCCTTTGCCGTTGATTGTAAAGCTGAATGAAAGTGGAGGAAGTGTTGGGATTAATAACAATGCAGTAAAAGAATCAACTCGGAATGCGCAAAAACAAGTAGACAAAATGCTGACTACGTACAAGATTCCTGTCGTAATTGAACGATTCGTAGATGGTGGTGAAATCACCGTCGCTGTGTTTGATGATGGAGCGAAAAAGCATGTGTTTATGGGGCAAAAAGTATTTAAGTTTAAGCCAGATGGAAAACATTTTTTTACCAGTATTGAATCATATGAAGATTTTCACGCATACAAGTATCGTCATGTTGAGGAACCATTGCGGAGTAAAATAGGAAGGATGGCAATCAAAGCATTCAACGCTTTGTACCACCGAGACTACGCCAAGTTTGATATCAGAGTTGATGATCAGACTGGTGTGCCCTATTTTACAGATTCAAATCCCAATACAGCTTTTGGGCCTGACATGGGATTACCATTTACAGAAGTGGCTGCCCTCCACGGTGTAACGTTTGTGGACTTAATCGGCAGCATGCTGACGAAGTATGCCAAACGACTCGCCTAATATATTGTTTCCAACAATGCGCCGGGTACGCCAGCCGAATGATTGGTATTGTGGTCCGGCAACTTTGGAAATGTTGTTGAGTTTTCAGAATCATACGGTATCTCAGGATTTAATTGTGGAATTGGCAGGAGTGGGTGACCGGATAAAACGTCATGGCATGTTGTTGACTGATTTTGTTTTAGCTATGGATCAATTCGCTCCTGACTTGGGTTTTTGGTACAAACGAGACGCAACGATCAGCGAATTGTCGAGTTTAGTCAACAAATGTGGTTATCCGGTGGGTGTGGAGTGGCAAGGAATTTTTGACTGTGATGATGAGGATGAAGAAGACGAAGGTGATGATGAAGACGAGGATGAAGACGAAGATGATGATCCGGGCCACTACAGTGTGGTGACAGGCATAAGTACCATGGACAATTGGATTACCCTCGCGGACCCGTATCACAACAATGGGGTAGATCGACAATATACATTGCTGGAATTTGAACGACGGTGGTGGGATATCAACGAACAGCGAAATAAGAAGACGGGACGATGGCAGGAGATCGATGACTATCACGCCATGTTTATCGTGACTGCGAAAGACGATGGAGTCCCAGAACTGTTCAACATGGTGAACGAGTAATATTCTATTTGGTATAATACGGTTACATAACAAAGGTTTGGACTAGTCATCCGATTTTTGAGATACAAAATCTCACCTTTGGAGGAAGAACAAGGTTAACCTTTAGTAGAACCTTCCGGGTAAGCCCGTGATAGCAGGAATGAGTTCAAAGGATGGTGGTACACCGGTGTAATCGGCCTTCTAAACAATTACGTTTTAGGAGGTTTTTTTATGGAGTCACGATACGAACATAGTTTATTTGAACAA
>CAZKZW010000024.1:0-7163 GCA_964557365.1 uncultured Pseudomonadales bacterium
CCATAATGCCATTTTTGACGGGCATGATTATGTCTAAAAATACGATGTCTGGTTGAAATGTTCGGCACAATTCGACTGCCACATCGCCGTTTTCTGCCTCCATGAATTCGTTGTTTCCCGCAACATTTGATAAAGCTGAACGGATAATTTTCCGCATAAACTCAGAGTCGTCAGTAATCAGTATTTTCATGACTCTTCCTTTCTTACTATATATAGGCAGTGATAATTTATGTTTATGTATTCACTCTACCAAAACAAATCGGGAAAACGAATCCCGACTTGCTTTGGTACGATTTATTTGCCAATTTTTAGGCAGTGCCTTTCAGCTCCTCTTTCTGCTTGGTTTCCTCAATTTTATGAAGCATTTCAGGTGTCAACATTACTTTCCCACCAGTTGGTGCAGCAACTTTCTTTTGAGGTAAACGGTCAGTTGCAGGTGCAGGAGCCGCATTCACATGAGACGCCGGAGGTGTTGTGAGATGTGAAGGTTTTATAACATCGGTTCGTGGGCCTGCATCACTTACTTTAAATTGATCAACAGTAGCTTTGAGTTCTTGTGCGGTTGAAGCGAGTTGTTGGGCAGCTGAAGCCACTTGTTGCATGGAGGAACTGGTCTGCTGGACACCCGCACTCATTTGCTGACTACTGGAAGCAGATTGTTGGGCAACTGCCGATACACTATCAATCGTAGTCTCAATTGTTTTAATTTTCCCAGATATAACATCGAGAGCAGATAGTGCCTGATTAACCACCTCTGATGATGCCTCGACTTCTTTCTTACCGATATCCATACTCGACACTGCTTGATCAGTACTTGATTTGATTTCACCTATCAAAACCTCAATATCTTTGGTGGCATTTTGAGATTCTTCAGCGAGTTTTCTAACTTCATCAGCAACAACTGCAAAGCCTCTACCTGCTTCACCTGCTCGGGCTGCTTCAATCGCAGCATTTAGCGCGAGTAAGTTGGTTTGAGATGAGATCGCATTGATTGTATCAACGATTTTAACGATTTCTTGGCTTTTGACTCCCAGTGAGGACACGACATCTGCACTTTGGTTCACCGCAGCAGACAGAGATTCCATCTTGCTGGTAGCTTGAGTGGCAGCTTGCGCACCTTTACCTGCTTCTTCAGTCAGTTGTTTCGTGTTTTGAGAAGCTTCAACTGTTTGTTTGGCTAAGCTTTCTCCTCCGGATGCAACTTCTTGCACGGCAGATGAAACTTGTTGGGTAGCAGCATTTACTTGTTGAGTTGATGCGGCTAGTTGTTGTGCGGTGGCAGAAATGGTATCGGCATTTTGCATCATGTTGCCGACTAATGACCGTACTGAATCTGTCATTTTAATAATAGAATCAGCCAACTTCTTTACATCTCCCTTTGCAGTTGGGACATTGATATGTTCTCGAAGATCGCCTGTTGCATAAATTTCCATGACACGACCCATTTCCTTCATGGGGGTAGCAGTGTTATCCAACATGGTATTTAATGTTCTCGCTAGGAAACTAATCTCATCCTTACCATTAACCGTCGCCCGAATAGAAAGATCGCCAGTACCAGATAAACGACCAACGTCTTTCATGATGGCCATTAAGGGTTTGGTAATGAGTTGAGTGATAAAGAGAGCGATTCCGATTGCTCCCACGACTCCTACAATTAGGCCAATAATCATGAATCGCTGAGATGAAACCATGGTTACGTCAGCATCCATATTGGCTTTATCAGCCGCCTTGAGATTGTAATCAACTACCGCTTGGGTAGCTGAGGTAAACTTTTCGAACAATGCTTTGTTTTCACCCAGAGCTATTGTCTTCATCTCGGCTAAAACACTTGGATCCCGTACTTCGCTACTGTAGTATTTTTTGGCTAAATCAAGGATTTTGTTATTATCTGCTGCGAAGGCCGTAACCGCTGCGATGGAATTATCCCACAGTTTTTTCTCCTCATCTGATTTGGGAAGTTTTTCATATACTTCTTTAGCCAAGGCGTATTCTTGTCTAAGTGTGTTAATTTCTGCAAGCTCTGCTTCTGCTTCTGCTTGAGGAAGATCGGTCAATAAAAAGCGCACATTCCGAACGACTGCGGTTGTTTTTACTTGATATTCAAGTAAGTTTTCGACAGCAGGAAGTTTTTCATTGGCAATGATATCTGAGGATTTCATGAGGTTATTGAGTCCAAACATGCCCACCAAACCTACACCAACCATAATCAGCGCCACTATCAGAAAGCTGACAAGAAGCTTGACTGAGATTTTTATATTACTTAAATTCATAATTTCTTCCTTGAAAAAAATAATATTCATTAATTATGATTATTTTGTTGATCCAACTTTCTGATCTCCGGTTTGGGTGAGTTGGTTTGGATCGAGCATTCCCTGAAAAGCTTCTTCGTCGAGGATTTTCTGGAAATTAAGGATGAGAATAACCCGTTCATCGATGACGGCAACTCCGTTCACGTATTCATTGTGAATTTTGTTGTCTGATAGCCGAGTAGCTTCTTTAATGTTGGCTTTGGGGATTTTCATGACTGAAGTCACTTCATCCACCATAATACCGAAAAGCGATTTGCCCGTATTGGTAAGAATTATGTATCGATCAACAGCCTCCCCCTCTTTGCGTGCCAGGGTAAATTTCTTTGCTAAATTAATGATCGTGGCAACGGTACCACGGACATTAATAATGCCAGCAATATATTCGGGCACATTGGGGAACGGTGTAATATCACCGGTGGTAATGATTTCTTGAACATCAAGAATGGGTGCGGCATATTCTTCGTTGGCAAGTTTAAATACCACAACTTGTTCGGTATCGAGCGCTTCTTGAGCTTTTTGACTCGCATCCTTGGATACTACAGTTGTTTCAGGAGCAGCGACCTCAGCGATAGGTGTTGGAGCTGTAACTGTTTCTGTTTTTGGAGCATCTACTGCAGGATTAACTTGAGTGGCCATACGCATTCCTTAAGGTTACTAGTAACGCAATACTACAACTCTAGAATGGCACATTTTTTAAGCACGACGTAATACCCAAAATTACGTATCAAGCAAAATAAATATCTCTGGATAGCTACAAATTATCAGTCACTATTCAGGTGATTTATTTTGACAAATCCATGTTTGATGGCATATTGCACCAAGCCGGCCGTATTTTTAATTTTAATCTTTTTCAAGATATGGGCACGATGAGTTTCGACGGTGCGGACCGAAATATCCATCGTTTTTGCTACTTCTTTATTTGACATACCTTCAGCGATATATCTCACCACTACTCGTTCAGTCTTGGTTAAGAGTTCGGGTAACATATTTTCTTCTGTGTGGAGGAAGCTATCTGCGGCAACTGCCTTCATAGCGGGAGATATATATTTCTCACCCTGACTTATTGTTTCAATCGCTTTTACTACCTGATCAAAAGCTTCTTCTTTTAATACATAACCCGCAGCTCCGTGTTTGATGGCTAAACGACAATATTCAGCCACCTTATGCATCGAAAGAATGAGGATTTTAGTTTTTATATGTTTCTTTTTGATGATATCGAGCAGTTTCAATCCATTAATTTCTGGTAAAGAAATGTCAAGGATAGTCAGATCAACCTGATGATTTTCTAAAAACTCCACCACCTGATCACCTGAGTCAAGTTCGCCAATAATCTCAATTTCTGGTTTTTCTTCGAGTAATTTGATTAATCCTGCTCGAAAAACAGTGTGATCGTCAACGATAAGGGTCCGAACCTTTTGTGGATTCGTCATAAACGCCTCCTTAATTTATTGGTATTGATTGATTGATAGGATAGTTTATTGTGATCATTGTACCTCTCCCGATAATAGATTTGATACTGGATTCGGCATGGATGCGGTTGGCACGTTCAGAAATAATTTTTAATCCTAGGCTTTTTTGACTCATTGGAATGTGCCGAGCAGATTCAATATCAAACCCCTTACCATTATCTCGAATTATTATCGATAAAGAATGATTATGCTTATTTAACGTCAAACTAATTGACGATGCACGACTATGTTTAATCGCATTATTGATTGATTCTTGTGCGATTCGATATAGCTGTAGAGCAACTTCTTGAGGAATTTTCACCTGACGGATATTTGATTCAAATTTTATGGGGGAGCCAAATCGAACACTCATTTCCTGAACTAGATTTTCTAATCCCGATACTAATCCCAATTTATCTATGATTTCTGGACGAAGATTGTGTGAAAAACTTCTCGACATATCTATGAGATTGTTGAGCTGGTCTAAAATGTCGACTATTGGTTTTCCAGCTTGAAGTGATAATTTCAAGGCTGCCAATGACTGACTCAGCGTGTCATGGATTTCCTGAGATAACAATTGCTTCTCTTCTTCATGAGCTTGTAACAATCGACTGGGAAGGTCAGAAATAATGCGGCGCGCAATAACGGTATCAGTAATGTCTTGAAACATCATCATTCTCGTTGGAGTTTTTCCGTAATAGCTTATGGAAGAACAAATCATTTGAAGCCATATCTCTTTCCCTGAGTGTGTTACAAATTTGATTTCTGGAAGTGTGTACATGCTTCGACGATGGCATGCGTTCAAGCACTCTTTTGGAAATAGTTTTTGTGAAATTAATCGTTTGATATTTGCCTGTTCAACGTCATTGTTTTTTACTTCAAAAAGATGAAGACAAGTTTTATTTACCTGTTCAATCATTCCTTTTTGATTGATTAACATAATTGCGATTGGAGCTTTGTAAAAAGCTGATTTAAACTTTGCCTTACTTTTTCGAATTTCAGCTTCAATTTTGGTTCTTTCAGTAATATCCAAAAATGAGGCAACGCTTAGCTTCGTCTGAGGAACCATTGTGACGGTGGCTAGGCATCTCCGAAGTTGTCCATGTTTATCAATGAGAGAGAATTCATAATTTGTAGGAGCATGATGTGCTTTCGTGCGGCGCCATTCGTGATATTTCAGCATCCTCTCTCTGTCTGACTCAGACATAAATCTAACCCAAGATTCCTTGCCCTCAATGATTCGTTTTGGTTGACCGACAATATTGGTAAAACGGCGATTCACAAATTTGATGGTAGTATCTGCTTCTGATAAGAGAATTCCGCTGGGAATAGATTCAAAAATAGTACGATACATCACCTCTGACTGAATCAGCTTATCAATTGCAGTTTTTTGTTTATTAATGTCTGAAACCAAGATTAGAACAGCTGGAGCATTTTGATACTGAATTTTTTTTACAATTACCTCCACCCATTTGATGGTCTTTTTTTGAGTGATAATTCGAATATGATATGGTTTTGGTTTATGAATTTGCTGTGATTCAATTTTTTCTACAATCGCTTCCACCAGTTTTCTATCTAACTTATCTACTAATTCATACACGAGCTTTTTTGAGGGTATTTTATCGAGTACATCTGTTGGATGATCTAGAATAGTACTGATTTTCTTGTCCTTATATATACATTTTTCATTTTGAAAAATCAGTATTCCCTGGCCCGCGTTCTTTAAAAACAGCTTTTCCGGCGTATCAATTCTCATGCTGGTGTGTACCATAAAGTACTTTGATTATACACACGCTTGGCAAATGCATTTATTTCTGGCATAGTGATTACTTAGATACTAGCTATTAAATGTTTTGGGAGTGTTTTATGAAGAGAATTCTCATTGTGGATGATCAATCATTCATCCGTACCGTATTAAAACAACAACTTGAGTCTTTGGGTGATATTGTGGCAATGGAGGCAGCAAACGGAAATGAGGCTGTTGGTAAAGCAAAAGTAACCAAACCTGACCTCATCCTCCTTGATATCGTGATGCCAAGTAAGGATGGATTTGCTGTGTTGGAAGATTTGCGCGATGATGTAGAACTTCGCAACATTCCTGTTATCATCATTAGTTCACACGCTGATGATGAAAAAGTTGCTCAAGCCAAACGCTTAGGAGCTCGAGAATTTATCAATAAAATGGATTTAAATGATATTGATTTTGTTGGCCTCGTGAAACGATACGTAGTTTAATTTTTTATATATAGATTGAATCTCGCCCCCCGCATCTACCGGGGGGTTTTTTGTTTTATATACCTTGATACAATAAAGGCGATATTCTTCATTTGATAAAAAGGATTCCCATGTTTGTCACAGTCATCAACGATTGTAAAAGTGAGAATGATATTGCTCGTCAAGAAACACGACTCATGTCGCTCTTTAAAGTGCCTATTTCATTTGTAGGTGTGAGTAGTGATTTTAGTGTCAACGCAACGCTCGAGGCGGCGGGAAATTTGGTTGATGTCTTGGATGCAATTGAGGAGCGCAATGGAGTCATCCTCCTCAATGTTGCCCCGAGAGGAGAGCAAAAAAAAGATGGGTACAATGGGACTCCGTTTTGTTATTTTAAGTACCGGAATACGTTAGTCATTTCCACGGTACGAGGTAATAGCCTATCAATCATTAAAAAGCTTGGGTTGATTGATCACATTAATTTAGTATCGGTTGATGATGCGGTAGCGTTTGCACATCACGTGGGATTATTAACAAAAGAACAAGCGGATTACATCCCTACCAGTCAGTTTAGGAGTTTTGACTTTACCCCAAGATTGGCATATTGGCTCCATTTGGGAATCGAGGTGCCATTTGAACGAACTGATTTAAACATTATTGAAGATGTAGGATCGTGTGTTTGGTATGTGGACGCATTTGGGAACTGTAAAACAACCATCTTGCCTGAAGATATAAAAACACCCTTTGGCCAAAAAATTAATACCAATGTAGGTGAGTTTGTTTACTACCCTCGACTCAAAGATTTGCCAAAGGGGGAAACTGCTTGTTACATCGGCAGTTCAGGGATTGGTACACGTCGGTTTGTAGAAATCGCGACGCAAATGACTCCCGGAAGTGCTGCCAAGACACTTGGAATTACAGTTGGTCAAGAAATTATCGTATGACCATTATTGATTATTTAGCGGAAGAAAAACAAAAAAACCTCTTGTTGGTATCTGATTTTTTAGATACTCAAATCAATCGGTATCAATCGTTGACCCCAGTGTATTCCGAATTACTCAACTGTCTGAAGTCACATTTGCTTAGGGGAGGAAAATGGCACCGCCCGGCATTAGCACTGCTTAGTTATCGCCTGGCAGGTGGGAAACAAGTTGATCAAATACGGGAAAATGTTTCGGCATTAGAGTTGTTT
>CAZKZW010000024.1:7193-15189 GCA_964557365.1 uncultured Pseudomonadales bacterium
CGTGATGTGTTTGGACAGCATTATGGTCGAAGTATGGCTATGGTTGCTGGTGATGTTGTTTGTGCGATGGCGTATGAACTGCTGCAAAATCGGATATCTGATCCTGTATTGTTACAGCACCTTGTGGGAGGATGTAATCAACTTTTGATGGAAACTGTGGCTGGTTGGCAATTACAAACGAAGCAAAATTATTTGGCTGTAGATCAAGTAACAGAAGCTGAATTTTTAAATGGAATGAAGTTGGTGTCGGCCCAATATTCAGTGGTTTGGCCAATACGGATCGGGCAGTTATTTGCAGGACAAACAATGTGGAATCAAAATTTGGATACATATGGTTTTCATACTGGCATGGCTTTTCAAATTACTGATGATATCTTGGGCATGTTTGGTGATGAAGTAAAAACCGGCAAACCCGTGGGTCATGATTTTAGAGAAGGTAAGAAGACACTTCTTGTGCTCTATGCATATCAACATGGCTCTGATGCTGATCGTGCGTTTATCAGATCAAAGCTTGGTACTGAAGTATCACCAGATGATGTTACAACTGCACGAGCCATCATTACCGATACCGGCTCGTTGGATTATTCATATCGTCTGGCGCAGAATCATGTAGCTCAAGCAAAAGAGGTACTAAAATCGGTGATTTCTGCTGACACAGAGGCTTTAGGATTTCTTGGTCAGTTGGCTGACTTGTTTGGTAAGCGCGATTTTTAGTACTTCATCCATGTTTTCAACGAGATGAAATTTCATTTGCTTACGGATTGAGTCAGGGATTTTAACCAAATCTTTTCCATTAGCTTTGGGTAAAATAATTTCTCGCAAACCAGCCCGGTGACCAGCAATTACCTTTTCTTTGACTCCACCAATCTCCAACACGCGACCGCGTAAGGTTACTTCTCCTGTCATTCCTACTGCTGGTCGCATAGTTTTCTTGGTAAGAGCAGACACAAGCGCTGTGGTTATCGTATCCCCTGCTGATGGTCCGTCTTTGGGAACTGCTCCTTCGGGAACATGAACATGAACGTCGATGCTTTTATAAAAATCTTCTTTTAAACCGAGCTCTTGCCATTTACTCCGCACGTATGACCATGCCGCCTTGGCAGATTCTTGCATAACCTCACCTAGCTTTCCGGTAAGGATTATTTGTCCCGTACCCGGCATCGTGGCAACTTCGATGAAAATAATATCTCCTCCTGCTTGAGTCCATGCAAGCCCTGTGGCCAAACCTGGCTCTGGTTTCGTTTCCGCTACACTTTCTGTAAATTGTTCAGGTCCTAAGAAATCTGAAACATTTTTGGGAGTGACAATAACCTTGTCGGTTTCTTTATTAGCAATCTTTTTTGCAGCCTTGCGCATGATTTTATTAAGTTGTCGTTCAAGATTCCGCACTCCCGCTTCTCGGGTATATGAACCAATGACTACAGACAGAGCCTCTGGTTCAAGTGTTACCTGGTCTAATGTTAGAGCATTATTTGTAATTGCTTTTTCCAACAAGTGTTGCTTGGCAATTTCAAATTTTTCATTGACCGTATAGCCAGAAAACTCAATTACCTCTAACCGGTCCAATAGTGCGGGTGGAATGGTATCCAAAACATTGGCAGTGGTAATGAAAATAACTTCTGATAAGTCAAAGGGAATTTCTAAGTAATGATCGGAAAATTCATGATTTTGTTCCGGATCCAGCGCTTCGAGGAGGGCTGCAGAAGGATCCCCTCGGTAATCAGCGCCGAGCTTATCAATTTCGTCAAGCATAAAAACAGGATTTTTGGTGCCTACATCACGAATTCCTTGAATAATTCTGCCTGTCATAGCGCCCACATAGGTGCGGCGATGACCTCGAATTTCTGCTTCGTCCCGAATACCGCCCAAGGATACTTTGATAAACTTTCTTCCTAATGCCCGAGCTATACTTTTTCCGATACTGGTTTTACCAACTCCGGGAGGACCAGAGAAACAAATAATAGTCGGCATTTGATTGTTTTTACGACTCTTTGTTGAACGCTTTAGTTGGAGAACTGCCAAGTATTCAATAATACGTTCTTTTACTTCTTCCAAACCATAATGGTCAATATCAAGCACCTTTTGGGCCTCGGGGATAGAGACCTTATCTTCGCTCCGTTTATTCCATGGCATATCCACAATAGTTTCAAGCCAACTACGAATGTAGCCGTACTCGGGGCTATGAACACTTAAGCGAGAAAATCGATTCAATTCCTGCATGACCTTCTTCTTAACATCTTTCGACATGCCGGCAGCAGCGATTTTTTTCTTAAAATCTTTCAGGTCTTGCTCTTCATCAGAGTCTTCACCCAACTCGGTTTGAATTGTTTTGAGCCGTTCTCGAAGCACTGCTTCACGCATATTCTGATCAAATTTTTTCTGTGTCTTGGTGGAGATGTTTTTTTCAATTTCCAATACGCTTACTTCTTTAACTAAGTGTTGAAGAATCGCTTCCAAGCGTTCTTTAACACTGGGTAGTTCAAGAATCTTTTGTTTCTGTTGGGTGGTAATATCCAATGTCGCTGCAACTTGATCAGCAAGTTCGTCAGCACTCACTCCTGACATTAATTTCATGAAATTGAGGAATTCAACGCTTTTTCCTAAATTAACTGCTTTTTTAAATTCTCCCAATACATGCTTTGCCAACGCCTCGGTTTCGGGGGTTTCTGGTTCCTCTGATGGAATCGCTTCATACTGACAACGTAAAAATGAACCTGACTCATCGATGTGAGTGATTCGTACCCGGTGAAGACCATGAACTAATGCGTTAACTTCTTCGTTGGTGACTAAGGTTCGTTGAATATCGCATAGCACTCCAATTTCATAGAGATCCTTGCCACTGGGATCAGCAATCGATGTCTTTTTTTGTGAAACAAAGACGATTTGTTTGGTCGAACCAAAGCTTTCATTGACCGCGGCGATAGATTTATTTCGACCAAAGGTAAGCACCATCTCAACATGAGGAAAAATTACTCCCTCTCGGATTGCAGCCAAAGGCATATCTTGGGTGGTTTCGTTTGATTTCTCGAGAACGATTGCCATATTCTTTCGTTAGAGCCTCGTGATAATTAGTGCGTTTTTAGCAGTTTATATTAGTGAGTGCTAGTTGTCAAACGGGGAATTACTACTTCTGCATAGCAGCTGAAGAAGCAGTGGCTAGAGAGGTAGTCATAAGGATAGTTTCTAACTTGTTGTCATTTAAATCAGCTTCTCGAGTGATAAGTAGGGTCTTGTCAGCAAGGTTGTCAATTTTACCGGTATAACTAAAGCCATAATCGTCAGTTTGATTAAATGTAAGCATTCCTAAACTCATTTTGTCTTGCAGGTTTTTACCTCTCACCCATACTTCGTATGTCTGGTGATCAGGATTGGGCAACATTGCCTCAACATCGATCTGCACAGAATCACTGGTTTGTTTCAAAAACGCAAATGCTACATATCCAGCTGATTCATTTACATTTTTTAATTCCACCCACCGATCGAATTGTTGTTTTTTCTGTTCGATTAATTGCTGTTTTGCTTCAATGATTTTCCCTTGCGCATATTCTTGTTGTGCACCTTGTTCCAAATTTGAGGTAGCAAGCTTAGAGAAGAGATCAGCAAAACTGCATCCGGAAAACATCATAGCAACAGTAATAATTAACGTGGTGGATATGAATAATCGTTTCATGACATCCTTTCAATTAAACTGTGGATTGAGACTGCGGGCTAACCGCAACTTGGTTGTTTCGGTCAAGCGTATCATAACAATTCCTTTGTCAGGCTGTCCATAGAAAACAGCCGCTTGGAGTGGCTCTAAGAGACAAGGAATGAACGCTAGTAAATCTTCTTCTCCGTTAATTTTAATGATTAAAGGGGGTTGATGGATAGAGCGGAGTGATTCAATTTCTGCCACAACCGAGGCGGAAATTATACCTGGCGGATTTATTTTTTGAATCTCAATTGTATGAGGTGGAAGTGGAATTTCTTGATTTCGCCTGGTCTTACCATCGATGATGGCTCCATGAAATGGAAGGTGATGTGTTAAGAAATAATGAGTGACTGTATCACCAATAAGCCAAGTGGTGGTACAGGTGTCTAGGAGAGCGGACGTAATCATTTCTGGAGATAGTAACTCCCCTTGTGGCTGACTGTATTGGCCCAATAGTTCTTTGGAAAAAACAATGTCGTGCTGAAATATACGCCGATAGGCTTTCCCGGAGCGGGTGACAAATCCTTCTCTGACTTGAGTTGAGGATAAATGTGCTCCTTCATCATTTTTAATCATATTCGTTTCAATGATGGGAAGAGGGGGAAGATTATTTTCGCTTCTTTTTGCGTTAATCTGATCTCCCCCTGACTTGGTTTGGGGGGAAAGAACAAGCGCATCAATTGTAGAATCGTGCACGGTTGGCCCATAGACATCATCTAATGGAACTATCGTGGCACGCTCAACGGCATTTAACCGGGTTAATGCTTGTTGAACATTGGCTACCCGAGTTTCGTATGGCTCTATGAGCTGACTTAGAACTTTAGATGATGTCAGCTGTGGCTTGGTGACACCTATCACCAGTTGGTCTGCCACCGAAAGCCCCGTGCGCAATAGCTGTTCATGACCCGCATGAAACCGATCAAAGGTGCCACCTAACGCAGCCAACTTGTATTTCATATGCCGATGGTTTGATACACTTCCATCATGGTTTTTTGTGCCAACGACCGGGCTTTTCCCGCTCCTTTTACCAAAATATCTTGGACAAGTTCCGGATTGGCTTCCAAATCTTTGCGTCTTCTTCGGGCAGTCTCAAAATAGGTCATATGAGCTTCATACAGTTTTGTTTTCACTTCAACATCCCCCACTGTTCCCGACACATACCGCTTTTTGAGATCATCTACCTCGGCTTTGTTTTGATTTACCAGATCGTGATACAAGAAGACGGGATTTCCTTCTACTTTTCCTGGGTCTGTTGCCCGTAGTCGGTTGGGATCGGTATAGCAACTCATAATTTGTTTTTTGATGATTTCTTCATCTTTAAATATACTAATTATGTTTCCTAGGCTCTTACTCATTTTTCTCTGACCATCCGTGCCAACAATCCGACCTAAATCTTTCCTGATGAGCGGCTCTGGTAAGGGAAATACTTCTTTGCCGTATGTTTTATTGAAATTATCCGCAATATCGCGAGTTATTTCTACGTGCTGCCGTTGATCATCGCCAACGGGAACACCGTACGGTTTGTACAGCAGAATATCTGCTGCCATCAAAATGGGATAGTTAAACAAACCCATATTGATTGACTCCACATCAGTGCCTTTTTGCAATTTATCTTTGAAAGCATGCATTCGTTTCATTTGACCATAAGAAACGTAGTTTCCCAGCACTACTGCGAGTTGGGAATGTTCTGGAATATCAGACTGTCTAAAAAAGACGGTTTTTTCTGGATCCAATCCTAGGGAAAGATAGTCAAGAATGACACCGTTAATATTTTCTTGAAGTAGTGCTTTGTCTTTTACGGTAGTGAGCGCATGTAAATCGGCGACAAAATAATGGGTTTCATAATCTTGGCTTTGTAGTTCAATTTGTGGCTTGATGGCCCCAAAATAGTTGCCAATATGTAGCTCGTTACCACTTGGAGTGATTCCTGACACGATCCGTTTGTTCATATATTCCTTTCTTGTCTCATAGGTATTGTATCGCAAACTGTTTCAACATCTTTATCACCTCTTCCAGAGAGGTTAACTAAAATAATGGTCCCTGATGGCGACTTATTTACTAATTTTTTGGCATACGCTAATGCATGAGCTGATTCGAGTGCTGGAATAATTCCCTCAGATCTGGAAAATTCAACAAATGCCTCTCTAGCTTCTTGATCTGTGATGCCTACGGTTGCGATCCTTTTTTGATCTCGAAGTAATGCCAATTCTGGTCCAACTCCGGGGTAATCTAAACCTGAAGCTGCTGAATATGATTCTGCAATTGATCCGTCTTTATGTTGAAGAACACATGTCTTGAAACCATGGATCATCCCCAGCCTGCCTTGAGCTAATGATAGCCCGTGCCGGTTGGTTTCTTCACCCAAGCCAGCGGGTTCAACCGCAACGAGAGCAACTTGTTTATTCGGTATGAAGGTGTGAAATATTCCGATTGCATTTGAACCACCTCCCACACAAGCAACAACATAGTTCGGAAGTTTCCCCTCGACAGACATGATTTGGCGTTTGGCTTCTTTACCGATGACCGACTGAAAATCGCGTACCATGACGGGGTATGGATGAGGACCAACTGCGGATCCGAGTAAATAATAAGCTTGTGGTGTGGAAGCATATGCAGCTAAAGCAACGTCGACTGCATCTTTTAATGTGCCCTGTCCTTGAGTGACTGGAATTACTTTTGCCCCCAATAACTTCATTCGATACACATTCATGCGTTGGTTAGCTATATCCCGTTTTCCCATATAGATATGGCATTTCATGCCATATCGCGCTGCCACGGTAGCTGTGGCGACTCCATGTTGACCCGCGCCGGTTTCTGCAATAATCAGTTTCATTCCCATTTTTTTTGCAAGGAGAATTTGGCCAAGCGCATTATTGATTTTATGCGCCCCTGTATGGTTTAAATCTTCTCGCTTTAGATAGAGTTTGACACCATTTTTGGATGCATATCGTTCACATTGATACAGATTACTTGGCCGGTTAGCAAATTGGCGGAGCTCCTGTTTAAATTGGGTTTTAAACTCCTTGCTTTCTTTGGCCTGTTTATACGCATCTTCCAGTTGCTGTAATCGCTTTTCTAATGTTTCAGGTACATATCTGCCTCCGTATGGGCCGAATTCGCCTTTTGAATTTGGGTACTGGTATTTCATATTTTTTCCTTTTATTTTTGTATTTTTTTAACTTATTTTTGACAATAAAAAACTCCCTAGAAGGGAGTTGATGTGAAGACACACAAAATGACCCCTCTAAAAATTAATCAGAGGAGCCTCGCCAAGCATGGGCATCTGGTTTGACTTGAGCGAATCGGCCCAATTGAAGCTCGCGCGAACCACGGGTAACCGTGGCGATGCCAACATGTAATTTGTCGGCAATTTCACGCTGCGCCACGCCAGCCTTGAGCATTTGAATGATCTTGAGACGTCGATCAAGCTCGGATAATTCAGAAGGAGTGCAAAGACCTTCAAGAAGGTGTTGAACTTCTTCCGTTTTTGATTGCTGATGTAATAATTGTGCAAGCATAATTGATATTGTACTAGTACATTGATACATATGCAAGCATGTTTTTCTCAGCTTGGCTTCAGTTGCGGGCGTATACTACAGTACTATATGAAACTGTTGGTAATAGAAGATGAACACAAGATTGCTCACTCGATAAAAAAGGGGCTCGAACAAGAAACATTTGTGGTGGACGTGGCTTATGATGGCACAACAGGATATGACATGGCTGAATCAGGTGGGTACGATGCATTGATTGTGGATGTAATGATTCCAGAGATGGACGGGATCACGTTGTGTAAAGAACTCCGCGAAGCGAAAATTCACACGCCGATTCTCATTTTGACTGCTAAGGGACAACTGCAAAACAAAGTGGATGGCCTCAATGCAGGAGCAGATGATTATTTGACCAAACCGTTTGCATTTGAAGAGTTGTTGGCACGAATTCGTGCGTTGACACGACGTCCTCCTCAAACAGTGGAGATATCACTATCCCTTGCTGATTTGAAATTAAATCCAAGTACGTTTGAGGTGACGCGAGACAAACGATCAATCCACCTATCTAATCGTGAGTTTTCGTTGTTGGAATATTTGATGCGCCATAAAAATCAAATAGTAACCAAAGATCAAATCATTAATCATGTATGGAATTATGATGCCGATGTTCTTCCCAATACGGTTGAGGTATACATTGGGTATTTACGTTCAAAAATTGATAAACCCTTTATTCAAAGTAAGCCATTAATCCATACCATCAAGGGATTTGGCTACAAGTTGGCTGAGGTAGCGTAATGTTTCGATCTGCTCGAAT
>CAZKZW010000025.1:0-7540 GCA_964557365.1 uncultured Pseudomonadales bacterium
ACTGAGAAAAATGAGCGCAACCAAAAAAGCCGTTGTATGCCGAGAGTGGTGATGGATGTGGAGATTTAAGTATCAAGTGTTTAGATTCGTTAATGACTAATCCTTTTTTTTGGGCATACGCTCCCCACAATATGAAGACGAGGTTTTCTTGCTGGTTTGAAAGAGTTTTGATCACACTGTCTGTGAATTCCTCCCATCCTTTATGTTGGTGTGAACCTGCTTGATGTGCTTGCACGGTCAATGTGGCGTTTAGCAACAATACTCCCTGTTTTGCCCAAGCTTCAAGATTTCCCTTCGTTGTTGATGCATGTCCCAAATCGGTTTTTATTTCTTTATAGATATTGACCAACGATGGAGGTGGTTGCATTCCATCATTAACACTGAAAGCCAAACCATTGGCTTGATTGGGTCCATGATAGGGATCTTGACCGAGAATAACTACCTTCACTTGATTGAATGGCGTCAGTTCAAATGCATGAAAGATAAATTTTGGTGGTGGATATACTGTATTTGATCGGTATTCATCTTTGACGAATTTTGTCAATTCAGCAAAATACGGCTTGTCAAATTCTGGTTGTAGAGCTTGTTTCCAGCTAGGTTCTATGCGCACATCCATACTTAGGAAATCATATCGTATTTGGCAAGAAGTTTTTGGTTGCCTTCTATTTGGTATCGAAGTAGTTCTTGAAAAATGCCAGGACGCTTTGCCAAGACACCAGGAGCACCCTGATCAACAAGCCGTCCCTTATCAATAACAAGAATTTTATCTACGTGTTGAAGGGTAGAAAACCGATGGGCAATAATGATTACTGTTTTCTGCTTCGTGAGATTTAGGAATGCTTGTTGAATAAGCGATTCGCTTTTAGCATCTAAGCTGGATGTTGCCTCGTCTAATATCAGTATTGGTGCTGGACTGAGTAAGGCTCGAGCAATTTGTAGTCGCTGTTTCTGTCCTCCCGATAATTTAATGCCTCTTTCACCAATTTTTGTATCCAGTCCTTGAGGTAATTCTTTGACAAAATCAGTCGCGTAGGCTCCTCTCAATGCCTTCATTACCTCCGTTTTTGTTACGTTTGGATTACCGTAGGTGACATTGTCCCAAACAGTGGTAGAAAATAGTTCATTGTCTTGAAACACATACGCAAAGTGTGATCGAACTTGGGCGTGACTAAGCGATTTGTAACTCCTATCATTTATGTGAATTTCTCCCGTAGTTGGTTCATATAACTCCAGCATGAGATTAACCAATGTAGTTTTTCCGGCTCCAGAGGAACCAATAATTGCTACATTTTCTCCTGGGTTAATAGATAGACTAATATCTCTTACTACTGGTGTTTGATCATACTTGAATGACACACGTTTGAGAGAAATCATTGGTTTGTCAAAGCGTGGTGGGACTGATTTAGAGGGGATATTTTCTGTGGCAGCGATAGAGACAATAGCAAAGAACTCCCTTGACCCCGCTTCTGCCTTTTTGATCCGCTCCAGCATATAACTCATACCAAACAAAGGGCGACGAAGCTGATTTAACAACTGAATAATTAACACCATCGTTCCGAGTGAAAATGTCCCTTTAAATGTGTTTTGGAAAGTAATGAGAACAATAGTAATAAGAAAAATTTCTAAGATGCCGTTTCTGGCTAAATTTAGCCAGTGATATCCCGTCGATTGATTGTCGTATATGCGGACATAATCCTGGATCAGACGGCTAATAAAGTGTTGTTCGCGATATTGGTTGTTGGCAATTTTGACCAATTTCATGTTCTGAACAACTTCAACAATCCTATTTTTATAGTCATCTTCCAACTGATTCTTTTGTGTCTCATGCTTTGCCCAGCGTTTGGTGGAGTAATTAGAAACGAGAATATACAGGGGAAAAATGATAATCGCGAGTGCTCCGATAGGAAGTGAGTAATAACACAATAGACCGATGCAGAAAACTGTTTGAATGAGTGAAGGACCAATGAAATTGGTAGCTGCTCCAATGAATTCCCCAATAGCATTAATACCACGAGTCAATTGGTTTAGTATCTTGCCGGATAATTCTGAATCAAAGTAAGATTGAGGCAATCTTAAAATTCGATCATAAAACGTATTTATAAGGTAATTTGTGATGCGAGCTGAAGTTGCGTCGCCCAATCGATCACTGACAGCTTGAAGAACTACCGTGAGAATGTTTATCCCCAGCGTAATAATAAGAAGTTGAAATAGTACCCGACTATCTCCTGATCCTGTTGTAAGTTGGTATTGAATTTGATCAACAATCGCCTTCGTCAACAATGGAGTAGCAAGCTGAATAATTGAAGAAATTACAATGAGGGTTGATAAGAGAATAAGAATTTTCTGATAGGGTTTAGCGAGAAACGCAACTTTCAGAATATTGTTCATACGTTACCCACGAACAGTCGGCTTTTCGGCCCTTCGGCGACCAATTTCTGTCAACATTTTTTTCCGGAAACGAAGAGTCTTTGGAGTGATTTCCAGCAACTCATCAGGCTCGAGGAAATCTAGTGATTCTTCAAGTGACATTTGTACGTCAGGAGCCATGGTAGTTATACCTTGATGTCCTTTTTTCCGGTGATTTGTCAGTTCCTTTTCCCTACATACATTCATAACAATATCTTCATCTTTTGCATTCTGGCCGACAATCATACCCTCATATACATCAGTCCCAGGGACAACATATGCCACACCTCGACCTTTTAAATTTCTCAATCCATATTCCAGAGCCTTGCCTGTCTGATCAGAAATAATGACACCGGGGCGAAGTTTAGGCAAATCTCTCCCTTTTGGCTCATAACACATAAATTGGGAGTTAAAAAGCACGGTCCCTTTAGTTTGAGTCATCAAGAGTGTGCGAATACCAAGAATGTTTCGAGTCGGCATCTTGTATATAAACTCGACTTCGGTTTCAGAAATTGGTTCCATTTTTATTAACGTGGCATACCGTTGACCCATTTCTTGATTAATTGGGCCCACATACTCATTAGGAACAATAATGTCGACTTCCTCAACAGGTTCGTGTTCAATATTGTCGATGCGTTTGGTAATTACTTCAGGCTTACCTACTTCCAATTCATAGCCTTCACGCCTCATTGTTTCTAAAAGAACTGATAGGTGAAGTTCGCCACGACCAGAGACCTTGAATTTACCCGATGAAAGTTTTTCGAGTTTTAAACTAACATTATTCTCAAGCTCTCGATCGAGCCTAGATTCAATTTGTCGAGCAGTAAAAAACTCACCTTCTTTCCCAGAAAACGGTGATGTGTTTGGTCCAATGGTAATATGCATGGTAGGTTCACTGATTTCGATTGAAGTTAGTGGTGTTACATCTGATGAATCACAAATTGTGTCTCCAATATTTGCCTTATCTAATCCCGTAAGCGCAATAATATCACCCGCTTCTCCAACATCTGCTGAAACACGATTTAACCCTTGATACACCATAACTTTATCAATTGTCATGTATTTTTGAGGATCTCGAGATAAAACAATCTTTTGACCTGGCTTAAATGATCCTTGATGAACACGCCCCATGATGATGCGTCCAAGATATGTGTCGTAATCCAAACTTGCAGACATCATTTTGGCTGGTTTATCGAGATCTTTAGGAGGTGCAGGAATTACTTTTAGAATCGTGTCCAGTAGTGGTATTACTGATCCCGGTTCATCAAATGATGAGGGAATGTCATAATACACCACACCTTTTCTTCCGATGGCATAGAGTACAGGGAAATCCAAGTGCGACTCATGAGTGGCAATTTCTAAAAACATGTCAGAAATTTTATTTATCACGTATTCAATTCTGGCGTATTTCTTCTCTATTTTATTGACTACCACGATAAGTTTTAAATTCTGCTTAATGGCTTGCTTTAAAACAAATCGAGTCTGAGGCATAGGTCCTTCTTGAGCATCCACAATCAACACCGCCCCATCTGCCATATTAAGCGTTCGTTCTACCTCACCAGAAAAATCAGAGTGACCTGGAGTATCAATGATATTGATTTTTGTGTTCTTGTATTCAATGGCACAGTTTTTTGCCATGATAGTAATGCCACGCTCACGCTCAAGTGTATTTGAATCTAAGATACAGTCTTCTTGCATTTCCATTTGATTGTCACGAAAAACGTGCGTTTGTTTGAGTAGTGCATCAACCAGGGTTGTTTTCCCATGGTCAACGTGAGCAATAACGGCAATATTTCGAATTGAATCAATCATAGGACACTTTCGGGCATTTTATAGATCAAAAGGACAATGAAGTATACTCTGAAATAAACAGAATAGCAAGTATATTATAGGATTAGTTATTGGCTGCAAGTTGGCCGCAGGCTCCTTGAATATCTGTACCTAAGTTTTTTCGGATACTCGCTGAAGTTCCATGGGCTAAAAGCCATTGTTTCCAATGTTTTACCCGTGAAATTGGACTTGGCTCAAAGCCACGATAGGTTTGGTTGTAGCGGATAAGGTTTACGTGGATTAGGTGAGATGGAAATGATTCAAGATAAGTTTGTAATGTTTTTTGATCTTGAGGCCGGTCATTCACTCCAGAGATGAGCAAGTATTCAAACATAATTTGACGCTTTGTCATTCTCAGATAGGATAAAAGTGCCTCTTTCAGTTCTTTGAGCGAGTGGTTTCGAGCAATAGGCATTAGTTGTTGCCGCACCTCGTCATCAGCCGCATGGAGCGAGATAGCCAAATTTACCTGTGGAAATCGTTTTGCGAGGTCACAAATCTCTGATGGGACACCGCAGGTTGATATGGATATGTGACGATATCCAAAACCATATATGTCGTGTAAATCGGTCACTGCCTGATTTACTGCTTGCGGATTGTGAAATGGTTCACCCATACCCATAAACACAATAGATTTTATCTGAACGGGTGAATTTGTTTGTTTTAGATATACGTGCCAGAAAAATACCTGGTCAGTAATTTCTTCTGATGTAAGCTGTCGTTTAAAACCCATCTTTCCTGTAGCGCAAAAGGCACAATTCATGGGACAGCCTACTTCACAACTAATACATACTGACCAATGATTTGGCTTTACCTGCATTAAGACCGTCTCAATTTGATTGCCATCTAGCAAAGTTATGAGAGCTTTCTTTGTCCCATCCTGAGACGTATAGACCGCATTATCCTTCCAACTGACATACGGGATTGCTTGAGCCACTTCTTGCTGAAGGATTGGTGGCCATCCCATAACCGTATCCCACCCCGCATTGCTTTTTTGAACCGATTTCAGTAATTGTTCATACCTAAAGGCTGGAAGATGATGATCTGCTATGTACTTTTTTACTAATTCAAAATTCATGATGTTGGTATTATACGTTTTGTGATTTCGATACCAAGTAGTGATATTCCAATTACGATCATAATTTGAATTATTTCATTGGGAGTGAGCAACGTAAGATGCATGAGGCTGCGAAAAAGCGGAATGTTTATAACCGCAATGAGAAATGCTCCCACTCCTCCAATTACTCCCCAAAATGCCACATTCGGTTTTCTTAGAATTGAGATAAGCGATCCATCTGCCCGGTAAGAGGCTATGAGTAAGCAGTTCATTCCCAAGAGTGTTGAAAACGCCATTGTTCTCAGGACCTCTGCGTCAGAAGAAAATCGCCGACCAGAAAAATATGATGCGAATACTGCTAGTGAAACGATCAAACCAAAAGCGAGACTCTTTAGATACATTTTTTTGTTGAATATTTTATCTTTAGGATTACGAGGAGGTCGGTTCATGACATGTTGTTCGGCTTTTTCCGATTCAAAGACAAGAGTGCAGGCAGGATCAATAATGAATTCGAGGATCACCACATGAACTGGAGTAAGTAGTGGCGGCAATCCCAGCAGGACGGGAATAATTGCCATCAGCGCTATAGGGATGTGGATAGCCATTACAAATCCAATTGCTTTGCGGATATTGTCGAATATCAGTCTGCCTTCAGCAATTGCTTTCACTATTGAGCTAAAATTGTCATCCATAAGGATCATGTCTGCTGATTCTCGAGCTACATCAGTCCCCCGCTTGCCCATCGCTATCCCCATATTGGCTGCTTTCAAGGCAGGAGCATCATTAATACCATCGCCGGTCATTGCGACAATTTCCCCATTTTGTTGTAAGGCTTGAACAATTTGTAGTTTTTGCTCAGGCATAATTCTTGCACACACACTCGTGGCTGACAGCAGATGCTTGAGTTTTTTTTGTGGTTCTGTTTGAATTATTTCACCTGTAATTGCATTATCTGGCCCTAGTAGTTGAAGTTGTTTTCCGATCGTTATGGCTGTTTCTTTGTAGTCTCCTGTGATCATGACTGTGCGAATCCCTGCGTTTAAACAAGCTTGGATAGCATTTGGCACGTCTTTTCGGATAGGATCAGCAAAGCCAATCAATCCAACATAATGAAACTCATGATTTGCAAGCGAATTACCTTGAGTCCATGTTGAGAAATGATTGGTTCGAGCGACGGCCAACAATCGGATACCTTGTGACGCAAGCTCGCTAACCTGAGAGAGGATTGTCTGCTCTTGATGTTTGGAAAGGTGCTGACGACATAATGAAATAATTGTTTCTGGAGCACCTTTTGCCGCGATCCAACAGGAAGAATCTGGCTGTTGCCAAACGTTTGCCATGGCTAAGAAAGGAGGTTTTATGGGAATGTACTCGACTCTAACATCAGCTGATGATGTGTAATTGTCGGTGACAGAGGCAAGAATCGCCGTTTCCATAGGATCATCATGATGCTCCTGACAGGCTTTGGCAGCAATCCAAAGAACATCTTCTTGGTTATTTTCCTCAACCACCGCTACAATCTCCATGTGGTTTTTTGTTAGTGTCCCTGTTTTATCGACACAAAGAATGGTGGCTGCACCCAATGTTTCCAACGCTGGCATATGTCTCATTAAGACGTGATGTTTGGCGATTTTAGCGGCACCTAGTGCCATAAATATTGTGAGTACGACTGGGAATTCTTCAGGCATCATAGACATAGCAATAGCGATTCCTTGCAGCAGTGCTTCAATCCATTTATTTGTGTTTAATCCCATTCCAATTACCACAAAGGCACTGACTAATAGTCCAGCAATGGCAGCCACTTTTACTATTTGTCTCGTTTCTTGTTGAATGCGAGTCGGTTGTTCTGAGATATCCTCAAGACTTTTACCAATTTTGCCAACCTGAGTGTTGCCGCCGGTATATTGCACCTTGGCGATCAGCCAACCTGTTTTGACAAGCGTTGATGAAAATAGTTGACTGCTGGGAGATTTGTAGACTGGCAAGGATTCGCCAGTAAGAGCTGATTCATCGACTGATGCATTGTCAGATTCAATAACAGTGGCATCTGCAGCAATTCGTTCACCTTCAAGAATCTTTATCGTGTCACCAGGAACAATTTCTGAGCTATCAATCGTCAATTCAACACTGTTACGGAAAACATGACACTGAGGTGAGGCGATGGCTTTTAGAGATTGCAGTGCATTCTCGGTACGTCGCTCCTGTAAAAACGTAATTCCACTAACACCACCAATCATGACAAACAGC
>CAZKZW010000025.1:7550-14137 GCA_964557365.1 uncultured Pseudomonadales bacterium
GAAGCATCTCCAAGCCACAGATAGAGACCCCCTCCCATGATTAAGAGAGCAATCATGGGTTCTTTGATAATATTCAGAATGATGTTTAGAGACGTTCTTGGTTGCTGCTGAGGTAATACATTGGGTCCGTACTTTAGCAACAATTGCCGAGTTTCATCTGTTGTCAATCCAGTATATGTTTTGCCCATACTTCTATTATGCTCACAGTTTGCTTTAAAAGTCTTGCTAGAATACGTATATGAATCGTTCAAGTTCCTGGGAAAAAAGTAGTAAGTGGTATGGGAAAATTGTGGGTAATGAGGGCCATTATTACCATCAACATACCGTTATCCCCTCAGTCTTGCGGTTACTTGAATTACATGATGATTCAAAACTTCTTGATGTTGGTTGCGGCCAAGGAGTATTGGAGCGCGCTATTTCTTCCCACATTGAATACTGTGGATTAGACGTTGCACGTCAACTAGTTAATCAAGCAAAACAATTAAAAAAGAATTCTCAACATCGTTTTTTTGTTGCTGATGCAACAAATTCGTTTTCAACAGAATTAGGTTCGTTTACCCATGCAGCTATTGTGCTGGCATTACAAAACATGAAACGAAGTGATGTGGTAATCCAGCATATAGCTTCAGTATTGGAGCCAAATGGAGTCCTGGTCATCGTGCTGAACCATCATTGTTTTAGAATCCCCCGTCAAAGTGGGTGGGAAATTGATCCTGGATCAAAGCAACAACGAAGATGGATGAATCGCTACTTATCTCCTATGGAAATTCCCATTCTAATGCACCCAGGTCAAGCAGCAAGTGAATCTACTGTTAGTTTTCACCAACCTATTTCGATGTATGTTGCCAACCTAGTGAAAGCAGGTTTTTCTATCGTTGGTATGGAAGAGTTGGTATCTGATAAAGAAAGTGTGGGAAAAGCCGCCAAGATGGAAAATCGTAGCCGCAGCGAAATTCCTCTCTTTTTGTCGATTAAAGCCGTGAAAGTGTAGCTATTTGGGCATCCATTACGAGCTCTCCATTGTCGATAGCTTGTTGATTATTGATGAAGTGAAGGAATGGATCGGATTGAGCGTCATCAAAATGGGGTTCGATGAGAATATCAGCGTCTTCTGCATCTCGCTTGGATAACTGATTCAGCATCAGTTCATAAGACAACATTACTACATCTACTTTGGACAGTTTTTTTACTGTTTTCTGAACAGGAAAAACACTTTGATATAAATTCACTGCAATAACTGTTTGTGCTCCCAGTTGCTTGACCGTTTCAACAGGAACAGGATTGGAAATGCCCCCGTCAACAATGTAATTACCATCAATATTAGCCGGCTCAAATACAATAGGTACGGAACTTGATGCTTGAATAGCAGGGGCAAGTAATCCTCGAGTGAAGGTAACCGACTCTCCCGTTACAATATTTGTGCCGATGGCGGCAAAAGGAATTTTTGTATCATTAAATGTCGCTGTACCTACATACTTTTCGAACAAAGAAATGACTTTTTTATTACTGAATAGACCTAGTTTTGTCGAGGGGTCACTAAAGGCAAAGAGTAAGTCTTGATACTTTAGGTTACGAAAAACCCACTCAACTTTTTCAATGTCATTCCACAAAGCAAACATGCCTCCAATGAGCGATCCTGCACTTGATCCAGCTATTGCATCAATCGTGTAATGATGTTTTATGAGAGATTTTATTACCCCAATATGTGCCAATCCACGCCATCCACCACTTCCTAAGGCTAAACCAATCTTTTTAGTTACTGACGGCTGGTTCTGGACTACCATTTGGCTGTTCCGGTTTTTCTTCTTGATTATCCGAAGCTTCTTGGGAAACTTCTTTTGGTTTAGTTTGAAGAATGAGTTTATCCAGTGTCCATGGAGATAACCAGGAGATAATTTCTAGTGTAAAAATGGATAATTCAAATGCACAAGGAATTTGATTCGTTATGTAATAAGCGCCCAGACCGACAAGTATGGCACTTCTGAGAGTCTCACCAAAGAGTTGGGTTTGAGTACGCCGAATAATATCTTCAGGGATACCTGCTTCCTTTGCCATGTCACCTTTTTTGAGAATTGGTTTGATATCTAACAAGAGAATCGTCGCAAATGTGGCTATTGCTGTTACAGTGTTAAATTGAGGATTTGGTCTACTCACATCTCCTGTAAAGATGGCAATTTGAACGACTGTTGGCCAATGACGCAGTAGGAAATAGGCAATCAACATAAGAAGAAGACTTGACCCTAAAAACCAAGTGATGAATCCAGCTGCTTTTTTTGTCTGACCATCTGCTGTTGGTTTTTGATAGGTTCTGACTGCCCAAGATACGAGTAATGTTGCGATAATGATCCCCAAACAAACAAGCCAAAATAAATGCGCTCCGGTGTCGGTTGTCTGAGTAACTACAGGATAAGGAATCTTAAACCACACATCTTTGATTGGGTATTCTGGATACCGAACGAATGAATACAGAAGCCAAGGATCGAGTTTGACATTATAAAAGTCTGTAAGAAACAGCCGTCCCATGGAAACATATGAAGTGAGCGACACCATAAAATCGATGAGGTAATACAACATGATACGATTACCCGATTTTGCACTTTTTTTAATGAGAAAACTTTGTTCTCCGCGGTGCTCTAATTCGTTGACTTTGGTTTCAAAATCTTTAATATGTTTTGATTTCGCAAGATTGATAATGCGGAAAGGAATGAGAATTAGGGTTTGAAAAATACCCAACATCACTACTGAAATCCACATTGAATGCGTCAGACTATAGAATAAAAATACCGCAGAAGCATAAAATCGCATGGTTTGTTTGGAAAAGAATGCCCAAATAAGAAAAGCGAGAACAACCCCCGTGGCGATCGTACGAAACGGTGGTAAAGACTTTAATAATGATGTTTGAGGGGAAATAATAGGCTCAGACATAGCCGTTACTACTGTTTCTTATGTACCAGATCCAATAATGCCGATTCTATCGAGTGGCAAATAACGGAAAAATACTTTACCCACAATAAGATTTAATTCCACTGGGCCAAAGGCACGAGAATCACTAGAATGAGGACGATTATCTCCGGATACAAAATACGTTCCTTCTGGGACCATTACGGGACCATTTTTTGTATATGCCATCGGCATAGTCACGACTGATTCATCCAAATATGATTCTTTGAGTAGTTTTCCATTGACGTAAAAGTGATTATCTTTTACTTCTACTGTATCTCCAGGAATTCCAATCACTCGCTTAATGTAGTCACATCCCGTTCCTTCTGGGCATTGAGCAGCTGGAGGTGCCTGAAAGACAACCACATCACCACGTTGGGGTTTTCCAAATTTGTAAGAGAGCTTGTCTGTCATAAGATATTCTTTGTCATGAAAGGTAGGGTCCATGGACTGACCGTTTACCTGATGTGGTTGCATGATGAAAAGATACAGAATGAGAAAGATCGATAAAGCGACAACAACTGTCTCTATAATGTCGACAAAGTATGCCCCAACATCGCGAAAGATAGACATAAAAAAATATCCTTTATCTTCTGGATTACTGGTAGATAGTATGCACCATACAACCTACATGGTGCAAGTTCTTATGTAAAATAGTGAAAATGATCTTGAAGTTAGAATTAGGTGCCAAGAGTAGGAGTCGAACCTACATATCGTGTTTTTCAGACACGCGTCGTGAACCGCGTTGACTATCTTGGCATAATTGCATTTTAACGTATTCTGTGGCCGCTGAGGGGATCGAACCCCCGACCTTTCGGATGTAAACCGAACGCTCTAACCAGCTGAGCTAAGCGGCCGGTCTTGTGCACCATCTGGGACGAAGTCAGAACCTATCTAACTTCCTCGACCGATTCTAATGAGAAAGCTAGTCTCATTATTGCTTTCGCTCACTTCAAGAAGGAGTATAAGCCATGAATCAGCTAGATTCATCCCCAAAATGCACTCAATCGTCTGATTTCCAGACGTCGAAATATATTTTAACAGATGAAAAGTCCTTTTACTACAGATTTGAGCAGGACTTATTATCATATGACAATTTTAACCTATACATGGATGCCACATTCCAGAATCTTGCGGTTGGGGATTTTTATGGGGGGGGTGGAATGGTGGACTCTATTAGCTCAATTCAGAGGCAATTAAACCTAGCCCTGCAGCGACAGTCGTAAGTTCGGTTGCGTCTTCAATATTTGCAAAGTATGTTTGCAAAATAGTGTCAATGAAGTTATTTTTTGAAGAGCCTCCTACCTTCAACGCAATGTCAATTTTTTGTTTGCTAATCCCAGCTAGTGCCAAACACTCATCAATGCACGCTTTAATTTCATCCATTCTTGATTGAACAATATTCGAGTATTTCATTCTATCTATTTCTTGTTCGAATTGGAGTGTTTGAGACTTGTATTCTATACTTGCTTTCTCCGTGCTTGAAAGATCTATTTTAGCTATTTCTATGCTGTTCAATACCGCCGGAACTTGCTGATACTCTATTAGACTCATTAATCTATTAATCGCATCTTTGTCGGAACAGTATTCATCGTTTTTAATTGTTCTAAAATCCTTTATTACTTCCCCGTTTGACATTGATTGTGTTCTGATTTGCCAATCGGGCAATTCTTCGTATACATAATATGGCACGTTAGATTTTTTTGGGCCAAAGGTAACTTGTGATCCGAAATATTGCAACAGAGTTTTTCGGAAAATATCTTTATCAAGGTCAGTTCCACCTAGTGACACCCCATATGAAGCAATTACTTTTTCAGCTGACTTAACTCCACTTCCTAGGTTTAGGATACAGGTATCGAGCGTTCCGCCTCCAAAGTCAAAAACAAAAACTGTTTTTTTTGGTGAATTTAAACGATAACGCTCGTAGTGAAGTGCTGCTGCTATTGGCTCAAGAATAAAATGAATTTCTTCAAATCCGGCTAATTTTGCTGCCGTTTCTAGCCGATTTTGTGCAATTGCATCATATTGTGGGTTTGAGGAGAATTTAACTGGTCTTCCAACTACTACTCGTTTACTTATCTCGCCATATTTTTCGACGTGTTTTATTACGTCATTAAAAATATATGAAGCCATTGTCTCTGTTTCGTAAAACGTTGTTGGGAATCTGCCATCTTTGATTTTGTGAGAGGTAAGTTTTATTCCCTCGTAGTCCGGAATGGGTAGACCATCTTTTATTGAAGGAACATAATGTGAAGACTCATTTTTTTGATCAGCAATTAGAAAGTCATCGATTGCTTCAAATCCGACTGAATGATGACCTTTCTCGTCAATAAATATACCTGAAGGCTGTGTTGTTGAGTTATTTTGGAGAGGATACAAAAAAGTTTCTCCATTTTCTGTTGAAGTGGCCGCGGAAGTGTTACTCGTTCCAAAATCAACTCCAATACATTGCTCTTTCATTGTGAGTTTATTCCTATAATTTTAGTTTTCTTCGTTATTTAGTTGAATATTCTGTTATTTATATAAAATATTGTTAAGCTCTAATAATGTTTTTCCGTTAGCTTGATGCAGTACTGTTTTCATGCCTATATTTTTTGCTTTATCAATATTTTTTTCACTATCATCAATAAGAATACAATCCTCTGCACTTACCTGTAGTTTCAAAAGTATCATCGATAACATCTCTTCTGACTTTATTGATTTTAGTTTATAGGAGTAAAATTTTTTAAAATTTTTGAAACTCTCTCCAAAAATACTATTAAACCCTACATGCAATCCGTAAAAATTGTCAGAGGCAATGCACACCTTTAAATTTCTAGTCTTATGTATCATATTAATTAATTCACGATTAACTACAATGTTTTTTCTAAATAGATTAAAGTAATCTTTTTCAGAAATTTTTGTTTTAAATAGTTTGTTAAAAATCTTAATATATGCACTTGCTTTTTCAATGTTCTTATCCAATAGTCCAACGTGTTTTATCCACAGTAAATTGTGTTCAACCGGATCAACGCCATATTCTTTTGATATTTGAGTAAAAAATAATTTGCGTTCATTGCCGTCCGTCAAAACGCCGTGGATATCTAAAAGTACATATTTATTCATATTTTTACGATTGAATAGCTTGAACTTGTCCTGGTGCAAAAATGTATGGTTTGTTTCTATCCGTATACTCAACTAACACTTGAGTTGCCCCAAGTAAGGTTTTTCCGGCAACAATAACTCCGTGGTTTTTTAACATCACGACATCAGTTTGTTTAAACATAGCCGAAGTGTCATTTGCTAATTCGATTGTTCCATACGGTAATTCCTCTTTCGTAACTGTGATCGCTTTTCCGTCCTTTGGCCCAACATTGACATGTGATACTGCCTGTACATCCGATCTCTCTTGATATATTGTCCAATGACAAACTGCTTCAGAAGATGGTTTTTTAGCACCAATATAATACACTTCATCACCGTCAGCTGCCGAAACGAAAATTATCTCATCAGGTTTCAAATCATCTAACTTAGAACCTGTTGATGTAATTAGAATTCCTCCAGGAACTCTAACACTCATATTGCCACCACTTCCAACAGCTAGTCCATTTGCGCTTTCGCTCACTTCAAGAAGGAGTATAAGCCATGAATCAGCTAGATTCATCCCC
>CAZKZW010000026.1:0-1866 GCA_964557365.1 uncultured Pseudomonadales bacterium
AATCGATGCGCCACTAAAATCGTTGGCAACTTGCGGTCATCAGGGTACCAAAATCGGGTACTCGCCATATCCCCCGAGACAATGCCCATTCAAAATCCTCTGTCGGGGCCTCAGTAATGGCTGTTTTTACTTTAATTGCAGGAATACTAATTCGTTCACCAGGCTGTAGTGTACTATCTACCTCAGGTTGCCAATCATCATACGTTCTCACCAGATGAGTCTGAGTCTGGTTCACCACTGGTTCTTGGAGTATTTTAGACAACTCCGTCGTCACCGTTGGTTTTAATCGATACCACACCATTGGTACTACTGGCACACCTGCAGCTATCAGCCCTACCACAAACAAGATCACTGCCGTCATCCCAAGCATGACTGATAGTGTTGATTGTCTAGCCAACCAGATAGTTCTCCTTCCAGGACGAACTCTCACCACCCCCCTCACTTGCGGTCGATATTTCCCCATAAGTGTATTCTACCTCTCTTTCCTTCCACACCTCTAGTGTTACCCCCACTTTTTCTTTGCGCGCCTCAGTCGCACTTAATTTGAATACCTTATTACCTCAAAAAACACAATTTTGGAAACCATAAAAATTACATCATTAAAACCAAAAGTTACACTATGGAATCAATAAAAAAGGCACAAAAAACGGGTTATAAGCCTGCCCAACTCATAACCCGTTATTTGCAAAGTCGACCTACCAAAACTACCTATTTTTGGTCAACTTCTTATCTGGTACAGGGATACTCTAGCAATCGCGAGGGATTGACTGCTAATTAGCAACTTGCTATTTTGTACACAAGTTAACACATTCCCTGTCCGAATGTGTATACCATTATAAAAAAGCATCGCTATTCGTGGGCCTCGAACCAGCGCTAGAGATGCTTTTTTAATGTCAACTTTTCCAATATTTTTATTATAGTGTGTGTCCGATACAGTACTCGGGATGTAAAACCTGTACTCTATCGGACTACTCTACTACCACTGCGCACTGCATAGCTTTAAGCGACGCGGTGCCCAGAAATGAGTGGTTGGTTCCATCGGTTCATCGTCAGAAATTGCTGGCGATAAAACGATTTTCCCTTTTTTTTAGAGTGCTTAGAGTTTTCAACATTCCACTGGGCCTTGATCTTCTGTAATAGTGTCATGTTTGTCTATCGAAAACTCTAATTCTTGACTAACAGAATCACTATAACATAACTTGTCAACACATTCAATCCTATAGGAAATGAAATAGAAAATATGCCATAACCTATAATTTATAGACTCATTAACCACCTCTGGAAAATCACATAAAACAACAATTGTGGATAACTTTTAAAACGGTGTTCAAAACTCGAAATTGCCTATTGACAGGTTTTTACCCTGAGCCTGTCGAAGGGTTTTTTTTCTTAATCGCGATTTCTCACCAGGCAGGAACCAACTACGATCCCTCAATTATGGTTATCTCTCCCCTTTTCGAATATGTTGTAGTCGTGCAGAGGGTGCCATTTTCTGCTGTGCCCCGCGTAGCCTTGGCGTAGTTTGGCGCGCAGATTTCTATCAATGAAGCATGTGGTTTTAGGAACGCAATCATCCGAGTCCATATACCATAGGACGAAGGGCGTGAGTACCTCAAAACTACATGCGAAATAAATGACAACAGCAAAATCGTGAGAATTGATGAAATACAACAAAATCTATCGATATATATCAAAGAAAATCAATCAGACTACTTCTTACTCAAAACATCTCGTAGCACATCACGAATCGATTTGTAGGTTTCGGGTGACACCACGTTAGCAAAACCCATCCGCTTTGCTTCTTCCACCCGCCGCTTCAACATTCCCACTTTCCGTAGCTCTCCCAACAACCCCACTTCTCCCACC
>CAZKZW010000026.1:1966-5217 GCA_964557365.1 uncultured Pseudomonadales bacterium
GCGACCTCGTCAGTTGCCCCAAAACGGTTTTTTTGAGTCTTGGCAAATCTCCAAGCCCTATCTTCGTCCCCCCACAACTGCACCACCACATCGACCATATGTTCCAACACCTTCGGTCCTGCAATTGTTCCTTCTTTCGTGACATGACCCACAATAAAAGTGGTAATGTTGGCTTTTTTCGCCAATTCCACCAATCTGAGGGTACACTCCCGCACTTGACCGACAGACCCTGCCATTCCCTCCAAATCACCTGTCGACAATGTTTGAATCGAATCCACGATCATAAGTGTTGGTTGTAATTCTCTAGCTTCCGCCACAATCGCATCCACATCCATCTCCGGCAAAAAGTATAAGTTTTCAAATTCTTGTTTCTTGTTTGACAACCGATTAATCCGAAGTCGTACTTGCTCCACACTTTCTTCTCCACAGACATACAGCACCTTATCTGTTTGTAAGTGCATTGCCAATTGAGTAAGAAGTGTGGATTTACCTATCCCCGGTTCCCCTGCTACCAGCACTACCGATCCCGGCACCATTCCTCCCCCCAATACCCGATCAAACTCGATCGATCCAGTTGAAAGTCGTTTGAACACTTTTGTTTCACTTTGCACATCAGACAGTTTCACTACCCCACTCTTCCCCAATCTTCTCTTCGTACTTCGTACCCCGTACCCCGTACTTTTTTCTTCAAGCTCTTCCACCATCGTGTTCCACTCATGACACTGCGAGCACTGCCCCGCCCATTTTGGAGATGTAGCACCGCATTGTTGGCAACGGTAAATCGAGGTCACTTTAGACATGCCCTTATCCTAACACACATCAGGAAACCGTAACGAAACGAACTATACACTCAGAATTTGTCTAATCTTTTCTTCATTATTCAAATCTTCCACCATCAGCCTGTCCCCATCCATCGTTAAGGGTAAAATCCGTGACTTCTTACCTTGCCCATCCCGTTGCATGTCATACAAACCCACATTCACAATTACGGTTGGTAACGTATCAAACAACGACCACACTTGAGCACCCTGACGAATCAAGGCATTCATAATGGAATTTTCCTCAAATTCGCGCAAGCATGCTTCCTTATTCCCCACCCGACATGCCAACCGAACCAACGACTCTTGACCATTCCATTGTTTCACCGCACCACATTCCTCATTATGATTCATGAGCGCAACACACCCCAACCGTTCCATTTTCCCGCTCTGAGCCTGCTCAAACAAATAATGAGCAATCGTTTTCATTGCCTGTAATCGTTCTCCCTCTGGCTGAACCACACCACCAGCCGCTGCAATCATCCATACATTTCTCACGCCGCCCATCACCTGCATTTCCCACACGTCATGAATCATGTCTTTATCAGAACATGTTACCGCAATTGTGTCGATTTCCGCCAAATGCATCAATACTTCATCTTCAATCAGTCCTTCCGGTAATCGGGTAATATTGTCTTGCCATTTCCATGGTGACTCCCATGGTGCCATAATATGCACCTCAGTTCCCCCGCTGTAGATGTCATCACCCGAAAAAACTCGATATGCTTCTGAAAAATCAGTAAAAGTCATGCTTTTATTATCTTACACTACCATGGGCACAACAATTCTTGGTCTCCGGAAATGATCAAGTAGCTTGTGGACAACCACAATATTCCCACTCAAAATCATGCTTCTCAATTCCGCATCACTCATCATCGATCGCATACGGATAAACAAACTATATAAACCATCCACCAATGCGGCATAGTCAGAAATTGGTAGTGTTTCTTTTGCAAGTAGTTGCTGACAAATCGCAGAAAACTTTGACTTATCCCACAAGTAAGTTGGAGCACCTCCTCGCCAATCAATCGAGACAAACAACTTCCAACCATCCATTGTCTCCAATAATTTCCAGGTTTCCTCCGACAACCCACGAACAATCTCATGATTTTTGACCAAAATTGGTGCTGCAACAAACTCTGGTCCCACAAGTTGATTGAGAGGATCTTTTATCGTTTCATTCTTACGTAACCCACGTACCAAGCGAAGAGCAAGTTTTACATGATCAATTAAATGACGTGAATCTTCCTTAGAAAACACTGCAAAGGTATCGGTATTAACTTGAGAGCCAACATGGGGAAAGGGCGCATATCCACCCTCAGTAATCACCACCCCTTGCTCATCATGAACTCCATACGGCCACGAATTTTCACCCTCATCATTTCGAGCGATTGACCACCGAGTAACGAGGTTTTTTAATAATAGTTTTGCCTTGTGATCTATACTTGCTTCTGAAATAACGCGTTGTTTTGTCCCAAAATGAGCTTTTGAGCTCACCGGCACCACCTGATACTCTTGCAAGAGATACATTTGACGTACGTCATGAACCAAACGAGTAAAAAGCGATCCCTGTCCGTTATCATATAAGATAGAAATCGCATCCCAATTCCGCTTCAACGTCGCCAAAAAATCTTCTCGAAAATCAGCTTTTCCAATCTGCAGTTGTTTCAACTGTTCAACAACCTTTGGATCACGCAAATAAGTAAGAGTAGACATAACCTTCTTTTCCTTGAGAAGTCTATTCAGAACTTTTTCAGTTAATCCTTCTTCAGAAACATTATTCGCAAACAATTCCAATCCCATCCACAAAGTTCCATCATGAGGATTGTACGAAAAAAGGAGAGGAACCAATGAAGCAACGGCTTTCCCCTCTCGCTTTAATCGTTGAACATATCCACCAATGGCATTAGCTAACTTAATTTTCCGACGAACATCAGAAACCAAACCACCATCCTGACCTCTTCCACCTTCCAATGTTTCATATGACTGAGACTTTGCAGCGCATCCCAGATGACTATCAAATGAATAATAAATCACATGTCCGGTCCGCTTTGGATCAGACACCAACTTGGCAATCGCTTGAGCCACAAATGATTCTTCATCAACAAAGACTGAGCCATCTGCTTCATCCACAAAACTAAACAATTCGCCTGCCCGTGTTCTAATCGCTCCACCCAACCGAGGCACCATCGACATCATGACGACAGGCAAATTTCTTCCATCCATACAAGTGATCATGAAATGGTGATTTTCCCTACCATGGAAATCCCATGCTTTCTGAGTAATATCATCCAGCTCTTGAGAAGAAACTTCTTGAGATCGTTGAATTCGAGATAAGACTAACCACGACAAATTTTCTTTAGACCAAGATATGTATTTATCTGTCGTTGAAATACCGCGCTCATACCAACGAGCCTGTAAAAGATCAAAATA
>CAZKZW010000026.1:5317-11662 GCA_964557365.1 uncultured Pseudomonadales bacterium
GTCATCGCTTGAACGGTAGCCAAGTATTCTTTCATCTCACCTTCCACCTTTTGCCAATCACCATTTTCTTCGCGAATGGCATTGAAGATGAATTCCATATCCACGAGGAGCTGATCGTCAGTTACGATCATCCGTTGTTTTGACATATTAGTAAGTTCCTTTTTATATTGATTACAGCTTATATTTTATCATGGGTAAACCAAAAACGCCCCCTGTTCAGGAGGCGTTTTCAAAACGAAGTTACTCTAAAAATACGAGCAAGCTCTTACTTGTATCCCACAGGGACTTCTGTCAGGACTAAACCAAGCGACATGCGGCGTTGATCGGCATCTATGTTCTCCACAAAGACTTCAATCTCGGCACCCACTTTTGGTTCATTACCAGAAGGAATCTTGGAAATGTGAATGAGTCCATCCACACCTGCTTCCAAGGTAACGAAGGCTCCAAAAGGAGCAGTGCGTGACACTTTACCCGTGACTTTTGCGCCAACAGGATACTTTGTGTCGACAGTCTTCCATGGATCATCCGAAAGTTGTTTGACTGACAAGTTCAGCTTTCCAGCTCCCTCATCAATACCTAACACTTTCACTTTCACTCTATCACCCAATTTGAAGTAATCGTTGGGATCATTTACCTTTTCCCAAGAGATTTCAGAAATGTGGACCAGTCCTTCGACTTTACCCATCACCTCAGAACCATCTTTGAAAGGAACTTCCACTCCTACAAAAACCCCAAATGGCATAATGCCGGAAACAACACCATCATACGTGTCCCCTGACTGAACAAATTTAAGTGCTTCAGTCTTTTTGGCAATTTCTTCTGCTTCAGACACCAATCGTTCCGAGAAAATCAGACGATTTTTGTCTTTATCAACTTCAATGACTTTGACTTTAAAGTCTTGTTCGATCAATAAATCCATTTTGCCTAAATAGGTCTTGCCAAATTGAGATGAAGGTACGAAACCACGAATGCCTTCTGAAAGGACAATCATGCCTCCTTTATTCACCTCGAGGCCCTTCACTTCCACCGACTCACCAGTACTCATGTATTCAGTAAATTGTTCCCATTTACGGTCGACAAGCGCGCGCTTGAGGGATAAAAGAATTTGACCTCGGTCATTTTCTGGTGAAACCACAAACACACTCACTTCATCACCCTGTTTCAGATCATGAATATAATCCTGAGCAGCTTCAAATTCGCGCTCAATCACCATGCCTTCAGTCTTGGCACCAATATCTACCAAGATCATTTTCTTGGTAACATCAGTGACAATACCTTTAAGGACGGCACCAGGCTTAGGTACGGACAAGGTATACCCTGTTTGGGTCAACAACTCTTCCATGGTTGTAGGACGCTTGTTGATCACTGGTTTTGGCAAAGCTGTTTCTTTTTCAGCTTTGACATCCCGCGTAGCTTCAGCGGAGTGGGATTCCTCAACTTTAGCTTCAACCACTTCAGCTTTTACTTCAGCAGTTTCTTTCTTAGCTGCTTTCTTCACAGCTGTTTTTTTAACAACCTTTTTAACGGGTTTCTTCTCAACAACTTCTTCGGTTGTCGATGCTTTTTTAGTAGGCATAATAATCTTTTTATTTTGAAAATGTATCAAAAAGAAGACTAATTTATAATAAAGTACAGGCAATTCTACCAGATAATGACCTCAAGAGCAATCTCTGGTATCATAAGGCGATTATGAACAACGGAAAACAACCCTACACACATCTCTTTGTCGATTGGGACGGGACCATCCAAGATACCATGGCTATCTGGCTAAATTCGACCATGACTGCCCTGGCAACAAGGAATCTTTCCCTCTCCAGAGAATTTGTCTCTCACCACATCGTTTCATCACTTATTTCCGCCAAAGAGTATGGCGTCACCAACATTGATGATTTTATTGACACGGTGGTTGCTGACAGTGTCCCCCACCTACCCGAAGCCCCCATCGACAAAGAACTTTGGGATGAACTAATAACAATGCGGGATCTGGGAATTCAAATGTCTATTGTCACCATAGCCTATGAATCTGGTATCCGAAAGGCGCTTGATTACCATCAACTTCAAGACCTGCCGTTTACGTGCATCGTTGGTTCCGATACCCCAGGATTAGAGGAGAAGCGGAAACCTGATCCAGAGCCCCTGGATTTTGCCATGAAATTAATGGGACAGACAAATGAACCCCGACCGTTGATGATTGGTGATTCCAAGGTAGATATTCTTGCTGGCCAAGCCTACGGTTGTGACACGCTTTTGTATTACCCGAAAAGAAATGAAAATACACATGATCTACAGTCACTTCTCGATATCCACCCCACCCACTGCGCCCGATCAGTAAATGAGTTAAGAGAAATTATTTATTAGTAGCCAACATCAATGTTCCAAGTATTTAACTTTCGAACATACTCATCTGTATGAGGTACATTTTCAACACAAATAGAAACTACTGACGATGGAATTTTCTCATTTCTAACAAAACCGCAATCAAGATCATCTTGTGCCTTTGCTATTTCTTTCCACTTTCCATTTTCCTTCTTTATCAACACATAATATCCACTCATATAATGAACATTGTGCACATTTCTCCACTGCCAAGGGGTGGTATTTGACGTGCTTGATGATTTATATGGCTCCGTCCCTATCATTTCACCATCCGCATAGTTTAAGTCTTTCAAAATTTGCTGTTGTGCTGCATACATTGCTTGAATCTCGCTCGAACAATCAACTTCTATATCAGCTTCATCATCACTCATGCCACATGACGTCACAGTGCTAATTTGACAAATATCATCTCCTTTAAAAAAACCCCAACTTTTCTTCGCGTCAGCAATGACAATGGCATTCTTAACACTCTCTCGATATCCATATTTTTTAAACAGAGAAAACAATGTGTTGTGTATATAATCCTCAGCAAATTGCTGAATCATTTTCTCTCCCTCTTTCCATTTTCTTGCATCATCACTGCATAACGATTTTTTGTCAGTTGTTATTAATAACCCAATGTCCGTTGGAACCGTTATTGCATATCCTTCGCCAACCACCCATCCGAATTCGTTAGGATGATACCCCGCTCTCTTCAGCTGAACATTTACTTTACTACTTCTACTTGATTCTATTTCTGAAAAAAGATTAAAAAGTGTTTTTTGTTGGGTATATAGGTAATTTTGCACGTAATAATAGCCAAACCACCCCACTGCCAATACAGCAGCAATTATGGAAATGATCGCCGTATATTTTCGTCGATTTTTATTCGTCTTACTCACCATTTCAGTATACAGAAAATAAAAACCCACTGCCGTGCCCATCCGTAGCTTTAAGCGAAGGAGGGGCTATGGCCACAAAAAAAAGCAACCTAAGTTGCCTTTATATAAAAAAATAAAGCCCAGTGTTCCCGCTATGATCTATAACAAGATATAAATAACTATACCTTAGCGTTAAAGAGAATAGCGGGATATATACAATAAAACCCACTGTTCCCGCTATGATCTATTTTCGCATGTCGTTACCAACATACTATCGTCAACGCTGACATGTTTCACGACTCTGTTCGAAATGGGAAGAGGTGGTACCACGTCGCTCCAATAACGGGAACACTGGGTTCTAGTGTTCAAAAACAATGAAGAAGGGTTAAAAAGATCTTGAATCTACGTTTTTTGCGCATAGACTCCCTAAATTAAGCCATTTTAAGAACTTAAATAAGCTACTTGTTGACCATTAGTATGGGTTGACTAAACACCTCTCGGTGCGTACATCGCCCACCTATCAACCTAGTAGTCTACTAGGGGTCTTTCGTCTCGATTGCTCGAAACATGGAATCCTTATCTTGGGTGCGGTTTCCCACTTAGATGCTTTCAGCGGTTATCCGACGGAAATGTAGCTACCCTGCGTTGCCCCTGACGGGTACAACAGGCACACTAGGGATTTCCCCACTCTGGTCCTCTCGTACTGAGAGCAGATCCCCTCAAGATTCCCACGCTGACAGCGGATAGAGGCCGACAATCATTGTTACTATTCCGCATAATTGCGGAACGTGGTTCATTATTTCTAATAAACTCTCATAGTCGCCTATGAGTTCGGACTATATCTTTCCACTCTCATTCCCTGTGGGGGAACTTTATGTGGGTCTGACGTATAGTCTCTGAGGATTTCCTTCGATTCGTCTTGCGACTTCACTCAGGATCTTTCCTGCTGATTGTCCGCAATTCATCATTGTCACTTGTTCAAAGTAGATGAATATACTCGGAGTTTCCAGCAATTAGTCAGATTTATCCCGCCAAAGGCGGGACTACAATTTGTATAACAGAATCAGTCAACATTTGGTTCGCTTACAGTCAGAGGTCGAATCTGTAGTTTAGACAGTATGGCCGAAAACTTTCGTTTTGCTGTCTCACGACGCTCTGAACCCAGCTCACGTAGTGCTTTAACCGACGAACAGACGGACCCTTGGGACCTTCTCCAGCCCCAGGATGCACTGAGCCGACATCGAGGTAGCGAACCGCGCCGTCGCTAGGGACGCTTAGGCGCGACTACTCTGTTATCCCCGGAGTAGCTTTTATCCGTTAAGCCCGGTACCTTCCACAAAGTACACGAGGATCACTATGACCTGGTTTCCCACCTGCTCGGCATGTTTGCCTCACAGTCAAGCTCCCTTATGCCGTTGCACGTACAGCCCGATTTCCATCCGGGCCAAGGGAACCTTTGTGCGCTTGCGGTACTCTTTAGCAAGCAACCTCCCCAGTTAAACTGCCTTCCTGACAGGGTCCCTCCAAATAGCGTTTCCAGCTAGGATAGGTGAGATTTTCTAATTAAAACGAGCGGTATTACACAGATGATGTCAAAATAAATCCGACATCTCCCGCCTATTCTCGACGATCTCAATTAAAAAATCAGTGCCAAGATACAGTAAAGCTTCACGGGGTCTTTTTGTCCAGCTGTCAGTAGGCCGCATCTTCACAGCCAATGCAATTTCGCCGGGTCTTCCCTCAAGACAGTAAGGGGGTGGTTACACCATTCGTGCAGGTCGCTAATTAAGCGACTAGGGACTTCGCTACCATAGAACAGTTATAGTTACTGCTGCCGTTCACTGGGGCTTCAATTGAAAGCAATACCTTGCGGTAAAACTCTCGCAGTTAACCTACCAGCACTGGGCAGGCCTCAGCCCGTATACATCCTCTTTCGAGTTAGCACAGACCTGTGTTTTTGTTAAACAGTCCCCCCCTAAACTTTTGTTGTATCCCATGTCTTACCATGGGAAGAGCATATTGCGAACGTACGCTCAGCTTCTTTGCCGAATTCCTTGAGGAAAGTTCTCCCGCTCGCCTTGGTCTACTCGACCAGTCCACCAGTGTCGGTTGTCGGTACGGCTTGGTTAGTATCTCGCTGCGACGCTTTTCTTGTCCCCTGACTTCACCCAGTTTTCCAAAATCTTGCGATCTCGAATTACCCACTACTCGATTAAACACCATGACGGATTTTCCAATCACGACTATCTTGCAGCTTAGACACGGCAACTTCAACGCCATGCCTGGGTTAGCCAAGGGCACCCCGCCCCAGCTGGTAACGATACTACCCAAGGACAGGAATATTAACCTGTAATCCATCGGCTACGCCTATGAGGCCTCACCTTAGGGTCGCCTAACCTGGAGCTGACGAACGTTGCTCCAGAAACCTTGGACATTCGGCGAGCTGGATTCTCACCAGCTTCACGCTACTTATGCCACCATTCTCACTTCTATGCGCTCCACCCAACCTTACAGTTGAACTTCACTGCACATAGAACGCTCCCTTACCACTCCCCCGGTGTAAACACCGGAAAAATCCATAGCTTCGGTCCTCTACTTGAGCCTCGTTACGTCTTCGACGCCCTCTTCCTCGGCCAGTGAGCTGTTACGCTTTCTTTCAAGGATGGCTGCTTCTGAGCCGACCTCCTGGGTGTTTTTGGAAAAAGACTTCCTTTACCACTAAGTAGAGAGTTAGAGACCTTAACTGATGATCTGGGATGTTCCCCTCTTGCCCGCCCGGCTTAGCCCGGACGTACTGAGTCCCACGAAACACTAACACGGTATTCGGAGTTTGATTGAATGCCGACCCTTGCGAACCGGGCACTCATCCAGTGCTCTACCCCCATGCAGCTTAACGTGAGCCTATACCTAGATATATTTCAGGGAGAGCCAGCTATCTCCAGACTCGATTGGCATTTTACCCCTAACCACAGTTCATCCGAGCGACTTGCAGCTCACAACGGTGCGGACCTTCCCTCGCCGTTAGGCGAGGTTCATCCTGACCATGGTTAGATCGTCTGGTTTCGGGTCTAGTACATACCACTATGGCGCCCTATTCAGGCTCGCTTTC
>CAZKZW010000026.1:11672-12977 GCA_964557365.1 uncultured Pseudomonadales bacterium
CCTCCGTGATGACAATCACTTAAGCTTGCGCTATGTACTAACTCGGTGGCTCATTCTTCAATAGGCACGACATCATAATCTTACGATCACTCTGTCGGATTGATAGCAGGTAGTTTCAGGTACTATTTCACTGGGCCTTTCGCCCTTCTTTTCACCTTTCCCTCGCGGTACTCGTTCACTATCGGTCATGTTGTATATTTAGTCTTGGAGCGTGGTCGCCCCAGATTCCCACCAGAGTTTGCCGTCTCTGATGGTACTCAGGTGTTCTTCTCTTGTGTTCTCAATTTCGAATACGGGATTGTCACCCTCTTTGATCAGACTTTCCAGACTGTTCTTCTATCGAAAACACAAGGTTATGAAGAATCCTACAACCCCATTGATAAATCAATGGTTTGGACTATTCCCTTTTCGCTCGTCGCTTACTCAGGGAATCTCTTTCGATTTCTTTTCCTCACTTTACTTAGATATTTCAGTTCAAGTGGTTATCTCCCCACCAAAGGTGGAGTCCCATGCAATAACGCATGGGGGGTTTCCCCATTCGGACACCGCCGGATCAATGCTTCGTGACAGCTCCCCGACGACTTTCGTGGCCATGTACGTCCTTCTTCGATACAACATACCTAGGCATCCGCTACCTGCTTTTATAAAGTAGCTTATTAAAATAAGTTCTTGCAATGGCTTAATTCAAAAAGCCTATGCGATTACTGACGTCATATTTATACATAAAAATATGACAAAAATTAAGACAAATATTAGAATCTTTCTTAAGAATCTTTAAAACCCTTCTTCATTTGTTAATGTGCTTGTAAGAATTAAGTTGGTAAGTAGTCTAGGTGTTCTAAACCGCTTACTGCTTATTTCTTGGTTTACCACGTTCATGTAACTGAATGTGGTGGACCGTGCCAGGCTCGAACTGGCCACCTCTTCATTGCAAATGAAGTGCTCTACCAGATGAGCTAACGGCCCAAGACGCGCTATTTAAAATGTGCTACCTGTATCAAGAAATAAAAACTCCCTTTGTTAGGGGGAGTAAACTTCAATCATGTCACCGGTCAATTCAACCGCGCCTAGTGCGCATAAGGCTTGAGCCTCCAATTTGAATTTGACAGTTAAGTAACATGTTTGAGGTAAATCTCCTTGAATATCGGGCAAAGGGTATTCTACTCGATGCCCTTCTGAGGGTCAAGCAGTAATTAATAATCTCCCCCAAACAACTTCACTTCTTCCTTACACCAAGGCGACCACAGATTCTGATCATCAGCTTTGATTGTTTCCAAAAATTCTTCCCACTCCATCCATTTCCAA
>CAZKZW010000027.1:0-1360 GCA_964557365.1 uncultured Pseudomonadales bacterium
GAACTCGAAGGTGTAATCGCTCATGAACTTTCTCATGTTCGCAACTACGACATCCGACTTATGTCTCTCGTCACCATACTTGTCGGCATGATTACTTTACTTGCTGACTGGTCCATGCGAATTAGCTTTTGGGGAGGCGGAAGAAAACGAAATGAAGATAATAATCAAATAAATGTCATTATTATGTTTCTTGGATTATTCTTAATGATGCTCTCTCCACTGATTGCTCAGTTGATTCAACTGATGATTTCCCGACGAAGAGAATTTCTCGCAGACGCTTCTGGCGTAGCGATCACCAAGTATCCTGAAGGGCTCGCTCGTGCTTTGGAAAAAATCAATGCGGACAAAGAACCTTTGGAAGCTGCCAACAAGGCTACTGCTCACCTTTACATATCTAACCCTTTAAAAAACAACAAAAACAGTGTCAGTTGGTTTGCTAACCTATTTACTACTCATCCACCGATTGAAGAGCGTATAGCCGCTCTAAGGGCCATGGCATAATTGAGGAAAATATATGTTCAACCCAGATAAACTGAGTACCACTGCCTACGAATCTCTCACTCAATCAATCGCACTTGCCTCTACCATGCACCATCCCATTGCTACACCTTGGCATCTTGCGAAAATTTTGTGTACAACTTCTGGCCCATCACTAGAAATTATTAAAAAAATCACACAAAACCTCATAAACCTTACTGAACAGATAGATTCAAAGTTGGCTGAACTTACGACATCAGCCGACACAGAAACACCACGAATAGGAAGTGATCTTGGCAGACTACTGGAAAACGCTTCCCATGAAGCTGAAAAAATGGGAGATCAGTTCATTTCACATGAATTACTACTCATTTCACTGATGTCGAACGCTGACGTGAACACATTATTAGCTCATTATGGAATCACAGACAAAGCGATACGAAAGGAAATGATGTCTATGAGAAATAGTCAGCCGGTATCTTCTGCAAATCAAGAAAAAAAGTATCAAGTACTCGAAAAATACACCATCAATTTTACGCAGCTTGCCAAAGATGGCAAACTTGATCCTGTAATCGGACGAGACACAGAAATCAGACGTGTCATGCAGGTATTATCACGTCGAACGAAGAATAATCCTGTTCTTATCGGCGAGCCAGGAGTAGGTAAAACCGCTATTGTAGAAGGCTTGGCACTGAGAATTGTAACCGGAGACGTACCCTCTTCACTTGCCAACAAGCAGCTTCTTTCTCTTGAAATGGCATCTGTCTTAGCTGGAGCTAAATATCGCGGAGAGTTTGAGGAGCGTTTTAAATCAATCATAGACGAGGTTCAAAAGCAGGAAGGTGAAGTCCCCGGCCTTAAGGCTGCCGTTGACCAGCTTCTT
>CAZKZW010000027.1:1370-2765 GCA_964557365.1 uncultured Pseudomonadales bacterium
CATTCTATTTATTGATGAATTACACACAGTAGCCGGAGCCGGAGCCTCTGATGGTGCCGTGGATGCTGCCAATATGCTCAAACCTGGTCTAGCTCGTGGCACACTACGAGTAATTGGTGCCACCACGCTAAACGAATATCGGCAATATATCGAAAAAGACAGTGCGCTTGAGAGAAGATTTCAGCCAGTGTTGGTGGACCCTCCCAGTGTTAACGACACTATTTCAATTTTAAGAGGATTAAAGGAAAAATACGAACTTCACCATGGCATTCATATCGAAGACGATGCCCTCGTTGCGGCTGCAGAATTATCAGACCGCTACCTAGCTGATCGATTTTTGCCAGATAAAGCTATTGACCTTGTTGATGAAGCTGCTTCAGCTTTAAAAATTGAAACCGAATCAGAACCCGAACAACTCGACAAGCTTAACCGACACATTACTCAGCTGGAAATAGAGCAAAAAGCACTTGCAAAGGATCGCGACGAAACAAACCAGGTCAAGCTAAGAGAATTGGAACGACAGTTAACTGATGCGAAAGAAAGTCAACGGATAATCAATAGTCGATGGCAGGAACAAAAGAAACTACTCAGTGAACATCGGGATATTCGAAATCGTGTTGATCTGGCAAAAGCTTCTTTGGAAAAAGCAGAACGTGATATTGATTTGGATGCTGCTGCCAAAATTAAATATGGAGATATTCCCGGACTTCAAAAAGAACTAGCTCAGGCAGAAAAAAAATGGCAACAAATCCCTTCCGAAGAACGCCTTATTAAACAAGAGGTTTCAGGCGAAGATATTGCCACTGTCGTTTCTCGCTGGACAGGGATTCCCACCACAAAATTGCTCAAAACAGAATCAGAAAAATTAGTTCATCTAGAAGAGATTCTGGGGAAACGAGTAATCGGCCAGAAAGAGGCACTGACTGCCGTTGCAAATGCAGTAAGACGCTCCCGAGTCGGTATTGCGGAAGAAAACCGACCATTAGCCACATTCTTATTTTTAGGGCCAACTGGTGTGGGGAAAACAGAAACAGCAAAAGCACTTGCCGATACGTTATTTGACAACGAAAAAGCAATTATTCGAATCGATATGAGTGAATATTCAGAACGTCACACTGTAGCTAGACTTATCGGCGCACCTCCAGGATATGTGGGGTATGAGGAAGGGGGCCAACTAACTGAACAAGTTCGTCGTCATCCATATTCAGTTGTTTTGTTTGATGAAATTGAAAAAGCTCACCCACAAATATTTACCCTATTTCTCCAAATACTAGATGAAGGCAGACTTACTGATGGTCAAGGTAGAACTGTCAACTTTACAAATACCGTCATCATCATGACCTCCAACCTTGGAGCTAAAATCCTTGAACAACATCGTGATCAAATTGATCAACG
>CAZKZW010000027.1:2775-11829 GCA_964557365.1 uncultured Pseudomonadales bacterium
TTCCACCAGAATTTATTAATCGCCTCGATCAAGTGATTATGTTTGAACCACTCACGAAAGATCAAATAGTTCAAATTGTCGATCTTCAACTAAAGCGAACAATTGATCGGCTTCAAAAACAACAAATTGAAGTCATTATTACCAAAGCTGCCAAAGAGCAAATCGCTCAAACGGGATACGATCCGATGTATGGAGCACGACCCATCAAACGACTTATTCAATCAGAAATTCTTAACCTCATCGCCATGAAGATGCTGGAAACACCACTTGAAAATCATACAGTTACCATTGATGTAAAGAATCAACGATTTTTTCTTACTGTTTCCTAAGAAATCACCAGGTGATTGTCAAAAAAAGTACGCTACAATGATACCCATATGAGTAACAGTATTAACGTCGCTCATCTAGCGACACTTACCAATATTCCTGTCAATGATGAAGAAGTAAATAAATTCTCTTCCCAGTTTGCTTCTACCTTGGACACGATTAAGACACTGGAAGAATTATCAACAGAACGGGTCGAAGCGACTCCTCAAGTCACCGGGCAACAAAATGTGTATCGTGAAGATGTCATTGATACATCACGTTCATTTTCTCAACAACAAGCTCTCTCTAACGCAAAACAAACATATAAAGGATTTTTTGTAGTTCCGGCGGTACTCAATGAATAATATATACACTCTAACAGAAGCGCTAGAAGCGCTCAAAACAAAAAAAATAAGCTCAGTCGAACTGACCAAAGATTGTATAAACAGAATCGACCAAACAGAGCCTCTTCTCAATGCGTTTGTTACATTAAATGAACAAGCACTAGAAGCAGCAAAAAATGCCGATGAAAAAAGAGCTCATGGAGAGTCTGGTGATCTCTTAGGAATTCCCATCGCAGTCAAGGACAACTGTCTCACCGCGGGTATGCAAACTACTGCCTCATCTAAAGTACTCGACGGTTTCATTCCTCCGTTTGATGCCACGGTGGTAAAGAAAATCAGAGATGCAGGAGCTGTTATTGTAGGTAAAACAAATATGGATGCGTGGGCACACGGCTCCTCAACCGAAACCTCTGATTACGGTACCACCAAAAATCCATGGAATACAGATCATCTTCCAGGCGGTTCTTCTGGAGGATCTGCCGCTGCAGTCGCGGCGGATGATTGTATAGTCGCCATCGGTACTGAGACAGCTGGCTCTATCCGTCAACCAGCAGCATGGTGTGGTATTACCGGACTCAAGCCCACATACGGTCGGGTTAGTCGCTATGGTGTTGTGGCCATGGCATCATCGACAGACTCACCTGGTCCAATTGCAAAATCCGTTGTAGATGCTGCTTATTTTCTAAATGTTTTAGCCGGGCCAGACCCATTCGACGCTACTTCAATTAAAGAACCCTATCATCTCACGGCAGACGACGTTAGTCCTGACGTGAAGGGTATGAAAATTGGCCTCCCCACTGCGTATCTGCTGCAATCAATGGATCCAAGGGTAATAAGTATCATTCGCCAAGCAGCTCTTGTATTTGAACAAGCCGGTGCAATCATCGAAGAAATACCTCTCCTCGACCCGAAATACTCCATTGGTGTCTATACCATACTGCAACGCTCAGAAGTGTCCTCCAATCTGGCACGTTTTGATGGAATTAGATATGGTCACGAAAGATCACTGTTTGGCGAGGAAGCAAAGAAGCGCATGATGCTAGGCACCTATTCTTTGTCCACAGGATATTATGACGAGTACTACAAAAAAGCTCAGCGAGTTAGAACATTGATTGTTAATGATTTTCAAAAAGCTTTTTCTCAATATGACATCATCATTGGCGCTACATCTCCCGGACCAGCACTAAAAGTGGGAGCCTCAAAAAACGCCCCTATGTTTGGAGAAATGGAAGATGTTTTAGTTGAAGCAAGCTCTATTGCTGGCTTGACCAGTCTGTCAGTTCCATGCGGCTTTGTTGATGGTCTGCCTATAGGCCTCCAAATTACGGGGCCTCAACAGGGTGAAAAAGCAGTGATAAAAGCTGGATTATCCTACCAACAGCAAACAGATTGGCACACGAAAAAACCGGAGATAATCAAATGACCCAAATCTATAAACCGACCATCGGCATGGAAATCCATGTTGAGTTAAAGACAAAAAGTAAAATGTTTTGTGGGTGCAAAGCGGATCATTTTGCCGCAGAGCCAAACACACAGACGTGTCCTGTTTGTCTCGGTATGCCAGGAGCACTTCCTGTCCCAAACCGTCAAGCAGTAGATTGGACAATATTAATCGGCTTGGGATTACAGTGTGACATTGCCAAAAATTCTAAATTTGACCGCAAACACTATTTTTACCCTGATTTACCTAAAGGGTACCAGATCAGTCAGTACGATGAACCGCTCTGTGTCAAAGGCACCATTGACACGAAAGAAGGAACCATTGGCATAACCCGCGTCCACCTTGAAGAAGACACTGCAAAATTACAGCATACTATGCTCGACGGCACGCGAGTTACCCTCGTTGATTTTAATCGTAGTAGTGTCCCGCTCGTAGAAATCGTGACTGACCCTGACATTACTTCTGCTACTCAGGCCAAAGAATATGCCCAAAAAATACATCAACTAGTTCGCTACCTGGATGTATCAGATGCAGATATGGAAAAAGGTTCTATGCGGGTAGAAGCAAACATATCATGGGGACTTGATCTAGGTTACAAAGTTGAAGTCAAAAACATTAATTCCTTTAAATTTTTGCAAAAAGCTATTGAGTATGAGCTAAAACGACAAAAAGAGCTACTGGATAAAGGCATTACCCCAAAACAAGAAACCAGAGGTTGGAATGAGCAAAAGAATGAAACCTTTTCCCAGCGTTCGAAAGAATCCGCTGAAGATTACCGCTATTTCCCTGAGCCAGATATCCCCCCAATGGTCTTTTCCGATGCTGATATCGATATAATTCGTCAGCAAATGCCAAAGTTGCCTCAAGAATACATCATGGTCCTTACCAAAGCATTTGGTCGAGAAGATTATGCTTTAACAGTTGCCGAAGAGCCAAAATTCGCCAAATTTGCCTTGACTGCGGTTGAGTGTGCTACAAAGCGAAATCTCCCCACCGCACCGCTTGGAAGCCTTTTAGTGAATCGAAAACAAGATATATTAGGAAAATCTGAGATTGAAGTAGTCGACATGATTGAACGAAAAATCAATCAATCCAACCAATCAGAAAACACTAATTCAGAACAATGGATTGAAGACGTGATAAATAGCAATCCTGACTTGATTGAAAAATTCAAAAGTGGCAAAACTGCCGTCATTGGGGCGCTGGTTGGAGAAGTTATGAAACTATCCAAAGGTAAAGCCAATCCAAAAACGGTTTCTGACATAATTTTGTCAAAATTGAATTAATAATTTAATATCAAAGAGAAATCATGCCGCAATTTGTGCATCTGCATGTTCACACGGAATATTCTCTCCTTGATGGCTTATCCAAGCTACCAGACTTAGTTTCACGAGTTAAGGAACTAGGTCAAACTGCCTGTGCCATAACTGATCATGGGGCAATGTATGGAGCTGTTCACTTTTTCAACGCATGCAAAGCTGGAGGAATAAAACCCATCATAGGCTTCGAAGCCTATATGGCGGAAAAATCTCGATTTGATAAACAGACACGCCCTGGACAAGATCAAAGTCATCTCACGCTTCTAGCTGAAAATTTTAAGGGCTATCAAAATTTAATGCGACTCGTCTCGATAGGATATCTGGAGGGTTTTTCGTATAAACCAAGAATTGATTTTGAATCACTTCAAAAATATAACGAAGGCATTATCTGTTTGTCCGGCTGCAATTCTGGAATGATTGCCAGAAAAGCTCGTCATCAAGAAAACGACTTAGCAATAGAATGGGCAAAGAAATTACTCAATTTGTTTGGTGATCGATTCTATATAGAAATCCAGTCACATCCGCTTCTTGCAGATGTAGAACGAACCAGACCACTTCTCATTGAGATAGCTCATTCACTCGGCATTCCATTGGTGGCCACCAATGATGCTCATTATGTGAACCCAGATGACGCTGAAGCCCAAGATGCTCTTCTTGCTATCCAAACACGAAAGACCATAGAGGATCAAAACCGACTCTCCATGATTGATTCTCCTGATTTTTACATAAAATCCACTGAGGAAATGGTGGATGCGTTCAAAGAGTATCCCGAAGCAATCAACAACACGCAGCTCATTGCCGACCGCTGTAACGTAGAAATTCCGATCGGTAAAATGATTTTCCCTGAGTATCCGCTCAAAAAAGGACAATCTCCCGAACAAGAACTCAGAGAACTAGCCAACGAACGAGTGAAAGAATGTTTTCCCCTAGTCACTCCAGAAATTAAAGCACGCTTAGATTATGAACTGGATGTTATCTGCAATAAAGGATATGCATCATATTTTCTGATCGTCCAAGATTTTATTAACTGGGCGAAATCAGTCGGAATTAGAGTAGGTCCGGGTAGAGGATCTGCTGCAGGAGCACTTTTGTCATATGTACTCAAGATCACGTCAATTGATCCACTTGAACACGGGCTACCATTTGAACGATTTATGAATCCTCAACGACCATCTCCTCCAGATATCGATGTTGATATCGCTGATGTCCGCCGAGATGATGTCATTCATTATGTTTCGGAAAAATATGGTGAAGATCACGTAGCTCAAATAATTACCTTTGGCACAATGGAAGCTCGAAATGCCATCAGAGATATTGGCCGTGTATTAGGCCTACCGTACGCCGATCCAGATCGAATTGCCAAACTAATCCCACAAAAGTGCCATATTGCCGATGCGATTATTCAAGTCCCTGAACTCGCAGAAGCGTATAAAGATCCCAAATTTAAAAAGCTATTAGACTTGGCTCAAAAAGTTGAAGGCAACACCCGTCATTCATCAGTCCACGCTTCTGCGCTCATTATCGCTAAAAATCCCATCATTGACTATTCTCCGATTCAACGTGAATCTAAAGGCGGCAAACTCATCACCCAATATGACATGTATGCGGTGGATCTCAATGTTTCAGAAACTGCTATTGGCTTGCTAAAAATGGACTTTCTTGGTTTACGGAATCTTTCTATCCTCGGAGAAGCAATTCAGTATATTCAACAAGAAACCGGCGAAATAATTGACATTGGCAAAATACCCATAGATGATAAAAAAGTATTTGACATGTTGTCATCAGGTGAAACGACCGGAGTGTTTCAACTTGAATCTGGAGGTATGCGCCGCGTTGCCCGTTCTCTTAAACCATCACGTTTTTCAGACATTACCGCTATGGTTGCTCTCTATCGACCTGGCCCCATGGATCTTATTGACGACTTCGTTGCCGGTAAACATGATCCAGAAAAAATCAAATACCCACACCAAGATTTAAAGCCCGTTCTAGAAGAGACATACGGAATCCCAGTGTATCAAGAACAGATTCTACAAATTGCCAATGTTTTCGCTGGCTATTCACTCGGAGAAGCCGATATTCTTCGCCGTGCCATTGGAAAGAAGAAACGATCTATCCTTGAAAAGGAATATGCTCGTTTCATCAAAGGTTCTCAAGAAAAAGGTTATGACCGAGCTAAAGCGGACGAAATCTGGGGCTTTATTGATAAGTTTGCTGGCTACGGCTTTAACAAGTCTCATTCAGCTTCATACGCCATGATTGCCTATCAAACAGCATATTTAAAAGCCAACTATCCTGTCGAGTATATGGCAGCACTTTTATCGATTGAGTCAGGTTCTCATTCAGCCATGAAAGAAGAACGGATTGCTCAAGGGATTGATGAATGTAAACGTATGGGCATAAAACTTCTTCCGCCAAGCGTGAATAAATCAGATAATAATTTCACGATCGAAAAAGTTGAAGGTTCGCTTCAAGGAAGAGCTATTCGCTTTGGCTTTACCGCAATAAAAAATGTGGGTGAAGCGGCCATTGCCAATATTCTCGAAACAAGAAAAAATGGCGGAACGTTTATCAGCTTTACTAATCTCTACCGGCGAGTTGATACCCGCAAGGTAAACAAGAAAGTTATTGAAAGTCTCGTTTATGCGGGGGCGTTGGATGAATTTGGAAACCGGCAAACACTCATTAAGGGCTACGACGAGATTCGTACCAAAATTGCTCCTTCAGAAAGTATTGATAACGGCCAAAGTAGTCTTTTTGAACTTCAAACACCAGACCCCAGTCTTACAGATAAAGATACGTTTGCAATATTACTTGAATTTCCTCTACTGGAAAAGCTTAATAAAGAAAAGGAACTTGTAGGTATCTATTTATCTGAGCATCCCCAAGAAGCTGCTCTTAAAGTAATCAGAGAGCAGGTTCATACTAAAATTGATGAATTAGATGGAACTATAAAGCAAAAGGTTAAAATTGGCGGAATTATTTCGCGTATCCATCAAGTTATGACTAAAGTTAAAAATGAACCCATGGCATTTGTAACACTTGATGACGGCACGGGAAAATTGGACGTTGTATTTTTTCCAAAAACATACTCAAAATTTCAACAACAACTCGAGACTGATCAGGCAGTGATCATCTCTGGAGAACTTGATGGCAAGAACGAAAAACCCACGCTGATTGCTCAAGGCATGGCTGTCATAAAGCCTTTTAGTGAAGATTGTGATGAGAATTCTATACAAACTAATTTTCAAGAACCCTTTATAGAAATCCCCCGAGGTACATCAAAGGAAATTCTAACTCAACTAGGGGTCTTATTAAAATCTCACCCTGGCACACAAACGGTGAGAATTTGCATTCCCAACGGAAGTCCTGACCCAAAAATCATGACACTCCCTTATAAAGTTGAGTATAATGATAATCTACAACAACAAATTAGTAGTTTATTGGATTTATCCTCATGACCATGCCAAAAGCATGCATCGTTGCAACACATGGGACCTCGCAATTTGCGAGTGAACTCAGCGATTCATTACACATTCCTTGGACAAAAATTGAATCGAGTAAATTTCCCAATGAAGAACTAAAGGTGCGAATTCCTGAAGCTGGTGAGACCACGATATTACTCGGTTCACTTTCTCGACCAGTTAACACACGGATTATCGAATACCTGCTTTCAGCTGACGCCATCAAACGAATGGGTTGTCGGCATCTAGTTGGCTTACTCAGCTGGTTTGCGTATTCAAAACAAGACAAAGTATTTCTTCCTGGTGAACCTCTATCAGCAAAAGTTATCGCTACAGTACTTCAGGATGTCTCTATTCGAGAATTGTTTACCCTCGATTTACATAACCCAAGTATCGCAGGCTATTTTGAAATACCAGTTACGAATGTTATTGCTGCACCACTATTTATTGACCATGCTAAAAAACTTGATTTAAGTAACAAGATGATTGTGAGCCCAGACGCTGGATCGATTAAGAATTCCACCAGAATTGCTGACGCACTCGACCTTCCCATTGCGTTTGCTTCAAAGAAGCGGAACCTACACACAGGTGAAGTGAACATGGTTGATATTAACCAGTCAGTTGAGGATAAAGAAATCTTTATTTTTGATGACATGATTGCCTCAGGGGCCACGCTAATTGAAGCTGCACGTTTCCTTAAATCTAGAGGTGCAAGAAAAATATCAGTATATTGCACACATCACTTATACATCGGTGGAGTCCAAGAAAAACTGGAGGCCTCAGATATTGATTCTGTCATCGTTACTAATTCAATCCAACGTCCAAACAACCTTATATCAACGAAGCTCGAAGTAATTAATATAGCCCCTTTATTCTCAGAGCATTTAGAACAATTTAGTTAAAAAATATTCCTATTTTTTTACTCAAGTTTCTCATGTTAAAATAACCCATGCCTATTTCTCAGGGAATTAAATACATTTTTGTTTCTGGTGGTGTTCTTTCTGGTGTTGGAAAAGGGATTGTCACCGCTTCTGTTGCACTATTACTCAAATCACGTGGTTATAAAGTAACCATCGTGAAGTGCGAAAACTATCTCAATCTTGATTCAGGTCTGATTAATCCTATCGAACATGGCGATCCTTTTCTCTGTCAAGATGGTGCTGAAACTGATATGGACATTGGTACATATGAAAAATTCTTAGACCAAGATTTCTCGATAAAGAACTTTGTTACCATGGGACAAATATACAAAGCAGTCATCGATAGAGAACGTAACTTCGGCTATAACGGTGAGGATGTTGAAGCAATTCCTCATGTTACGGATGAAATCATTCGACGCATTCAAGAAGCAGCTCTGAGTGAAAAAGCTGAAATTGTAATCATCGAGCTTGGCGGAACAGTGGGGGAATACCAAAACGTTCTCTACTATGAAGCGGCTCGTATTCTTGAACATGTCCATAGCCAAGACGTTGTTCATATTCATGTAAGTTATTTACCCACCCCCCCACATCTTGGAGAGCCAAAGACAAAGCCGACTCAATTATCCGTTAAAACGTTAAATTCTATGGGTATTCAACCTGATTTCATTGTAGCACGAGCTACCCAACCCATGGATGATCGGCGACGAGAACGGTTTTCACTCTTTTGCTCTGTGAAATCTGATCACATAATTGACTCACCCGATCTTCCCAGTGTATATGAAATCCCCATCCTCTTCTCAAAACAACAATTCGATATAAAAATTCTCAAAGACTTAAACCTTCCCTGTAAACCTTCAAACTTAAAACCCTGGGAAGAGTTAGTTGATAAAATTAAACAACCCAAAAACGATACTGTCTCTATTGCCATTGTTGGCAAATACTTTGCTACCGGTGATTATCAATTACGCGACTCATATGCAGCTTTATTAGATGCTATTGAACATGCATGTATTTTCCATCAGCTTAAACTCAATATTATTGGCATAAACAGCGAAACTGACAAAAACCTTTTAGATAAATTAAAACAAGCAGATGGAATTATTGTTCCTATCGGCTGGGGGGAACGAGGAGTAGAAGGAAAAATCGCTGCCATCAAGTATGCTCGTGAACATCAAGTTCCCTATCTAGGACTTTGTTATGGTATGCAACTAGCCGTAGTTGAATTTGCGAGAAATGTCCTTGGTCTAGCTGATGCCCACACAA
>CAZKZW010000028.1:0-2501 GCA_964557365.1 uncultured Pseudomonadales bacterium
TATATGAGTAAATATTTAGAAAATACACTTCACTGTCAGGTTGTCGGAGTGGATGTGTCACGAAAAGCACATGCTGCAATAACTGGAGATTTGAATCTTTCTGAAACGTGGACAATAATTTGTTCTCATGGGAAGTTTGACACCGTACTTGCTTCAAATATTTTGGAGCATTTGATTGATACACGGTTTCAACTTCAACAAATAAGATTGGTGCTAAAACCGGGAGGGCGTTTGGTGGTGGTGGTACCCAATATTTGTTGGTGGCGATCACGATGGAAATTGTTACGAGGTTTTTGGAATTATGAGCAATACGGATTGTGGGATGAAACTCATCTCAGGTTCTTTTCTTTGTCATCCTTCAGGAACATACTTATTCATGCAGGATTTTCTATTGTCGATGAAGCATATGATCCAGCAGGCGGAGCAAAGTGGTTTACTCCCCTGTTGCGTTTTTTCCCGAATGCATATGCATATCAAGTGGTCTTTGTCTGTAAGCGCTGAAGCTCCTCACTAATCACCTGAGCATCTGACCAAGGAATTTCATGAGCTCCGTCAAGATTCATTGACTGCTCATGACCTTTACCGCACACAATGATCGTGTCTCCGATTTGAGCTAGTTTCAAGGCGAATCGAATCGCATCCCGGCGATCTGGAATACAGTGCAAATGACCTCTATTTGTTTGTGCGCCTTGTTTGATTTGAGCAATAATCTGACGCACATTTTCATGCCGCGGATCCTCGGCGGTAAGAATTACTTCATCTGCTCGTATTGAGGCTATTTGACCCATCATGGGGCGCTTGCTTTGATCTCTTTTTCCTGCTGCACCAAAAACAGCAATAAGACGGCGTTTACAGGATTTTTTTGCTGCCGTCAATACTTCTCGAAGCGCATTGGGTGTATGAGCAAAATCCACAATGATTTGAATATGGCGATTATTTTTTATCATTTGCATCCTCCCAGGAACTCCGGGAAAAGATGAAAGATACGTGCATATTTTGGAAATATTTACACCTACCGCGTTTGCTGCCAGACTGGCGGCGAGTGCATTTGACTGATTATATGTTTCTGGCCATAATTTTTTAATATTGTTTTGAATACTTTGAAAATCATCATCTGATATTAATCCAGGTTGAGTGTTTTCGGTCAAACTGTAAGGCACAATCGTACATTTGGGCGAAACATATGTAATTAACGATGAAAACGATGAGTCATCAGCATTGATAATGGCTGTTTTTGCTTCCAGAAATATTTTTGATTTAGCTTTGAGGTATGCTTCATAGGTTTTATGGTAATCCATATGTTCATGAGTAACATTTGTCACAATTGCGGTTTGGATATTCGTACCCAAAAGCCTATGTTGATCCAGACCATGAGACGTGCATTCTAATACGAGGTGAGTTAAACCTTGATCAACAATTTTTCGCAACAACCGTTGAAGCTGCCAAGATCCTGGTGAAGTAACATGAAAACCCGTATCAATTTGCTCATCACCAATGTATGCAGCTACAGTACTGATGAGAGCCACCTTATACCCTGCTGATTTAAGTATATGGTATGCGAGAGTGGCAGTAGTTGTCTTACCATCTGTTCCCGTTACTCCAATGACAGTTAAGTTCTTTGCAGGGTAATTGAAGTAAAGGAGAGTACCGACGGCTTGAATGTAGTGAACCCCGTTTTTGAGTGATTGAAGCGATACTCCCACAATAAACCTCTTTTTTTGTTTAGCGGTAGATAACTGCAGCACTTGTCTTGAGTGATTCAAGCCATGTGCTGATGTTGTTATTTTTTGCCTCACGCTCTAACTCTGATTTAGCAAGTGCATTTAATTCAGCGGGTGTCGAAGTGGTAGGTAATGAATTTTTATTTTTGTCGATATAGTCAGCGATTTCTTTATCGGTGACAGACACTTGTCCTTGTCCAAGTGTTTCGACAATTTTTTGAAGTTCAATCTGATGCATAAGGTCTGCCTTTGTAATTCCTTCGGCGGCAAGTGCAGTATCGAGAGTTTGACCTTGTTTTGAAACCTGAGTTTCAATCTGCTTTAGTTGGTCATCAATCGCTTGTTGCTCTACTTTAAAACCAGCTTTATTGGCAGCTTGTTGAATAAGTGTTTCAGTAATGAGATTTTCAACGGCTTGTTTGCCAATCTGAGATTCCATGGCTTTGTAGTAGGTGATCCGACTAATAATTTGACCATTTACAATAGCAATAGGATAGAAGCGATATCCAACATATCCGACAACAGCAACAACGAGGAAAGCTGCGGCAATAAGTAATGGATTTTTAAAATTTGATGATCGGATGATTACTGGAGTATTTGTTTTTACTGGAGATACTTCCATCATTTTTTCTGGATTTTTCTTTACAACTGCTTTTTTAGTAGGTGTCTTTTTGATCACTGTTTTTTTAGTGACATCGGCTTTTTTTGAAGCAGGTTTATTTGTTTTTGTTTCAGCAACAATAGATTTCATGTGAGTCCTTTTTTTGTTAATACCTTGCT
>CAZKZW010000028.1:2511-11397 GCA_964557365.1 uncultured Pseudomonadales bacterium
TGGAAGCATAGCTTAATTAATACTTATTTTCAATAACAGTGGTGGGAATCGAATAGTATTGAAAAATCTGTTTGGCAATTTTAAACCATAATGGCGCTGCAGTTTCAGATGCCCATGGAGATGATTGCGGTTCTCTTAATTTCACAATCATGGCAAACTGAGGATTTGCAGCAGGTGCAAAACCAACGAATGAAGCCATCGTTTTTTCCGCATCATAGTGACCAGCAATGGGAATTTGCGCTGTGCCGGTTTTCCCAGCAATATCCAATTCTTGTGGAACTGCCCATTTCGCATCACCGTGTCGAGCACTAGCACGCATCATCTCTTTCATTGTCTCAGCAGCTTCTTTCGAAATAACTTGACGAACTACTTTTGGTTGAATCGGCACCACTCGTTTGTCATCAATTACTTCTTTGACAACATGCGGCTCCATCAATTGACCATTTGATGCTATTGATGACACTGCCATTAACATTTGCAACGAATTGACGGTCAGTCCTTGCCCAAAAGATGCGGTTGCTATATCAATATCTCCCCATTTAGACCTCAAACGATTCACTGACTCTCCCTCCAAATCCACATTAGTTGGTTGCCCAATACCAAAGCGTGTTAGGTACTCAACGAATTTTTCCTTACCTAATTTGTTTGCCGCGAAAATCATGCCTGTGTTATCAGATCGCTCCAGTACTTCAGTCATGGTTGATCCTGGTTTGTACTCATTATTCCAAGTTCGAATTGAATACTTCCCGATTGTGACTGGCCCATTACAGGTATCATCGCAGACAGTATCTGGAGTCACTGCTTTTTCATTGATTGCCGCCGCCATCACTATGGTTTTAAAAGTACTTCCGGGTTCATAGACATCAGTTATGGTTGGATTCTTGTACACTTCTGTACCATACAATCGATGATGAGCTGGATCAAATGTTGGGAGACTGGCCAGCGCAATTATCCCTCCTGTAAGAGGATTTATGATGATAATTTCTCCACTCGCTGCCTGATACTTTTCAATACCATTTCGCAGTTCACGCTCGATCATGAATTGCAGTCCTCGATCAATATGTGTCTTGAGCGTTCTTCCATCTCGACTTGCAATATCTTGATATTCCCCCATCACAATTGGCTTACCCAATGCGTCTTTTTCTTGAGTAATAATGCCATCTCTACCTGTAAGTTCAAAATTGTATTTTCCTTCTAAACCAAAATATCCCTTTGATTTTCCTGACCCATCTGAGCCAACAAATCCTAGTAGTTGGGCAGCCATGGATGCTTCGGGATAATACCTGATCTGGGAGGATTCAAACCCAATACCGTTAATATTCAAAGTTTCGATGCGCCGTTTTGCTTCTTCAAGCACATTTCTTCCTAAAGGAATCCAGGAATTTTCTGGATTTGATAATTTGGCGGCAATCGTGGCTGTTGTTTCACTCACGAGTTGTTTTTCTAGATCTGCTGATGGAGTTGCACCAATATCTATTGCTTTAGGGGCTAATAGAGGTCCAAGCTTTTCTGCAATGGCTTGAGCGGTGTCTTTTATATCTGGGGTATATGCAAACGTAATATATGCGGGCTGATTAGTGACAAGTGGATATCCATCTGATGAGAGAATATTGCCTCGACTTGCTGCTATTTCAATCGTTGATTGATGTTGCGTTTGGGCGATGGCTTGAATTTTTGATCCAATAAGAATTTGCCAATAAAAAACCCGCGCAATAACAACGAGGATGATACCTATAAATGCCCATTCGACAATTCGAATACGGGATAGCTTCATCTTTTTACCATACACTACCTGAAGGTTAAAAAACTATCAGCGATTGTATGCAAGAGGTGCATTTGCAGAGATTGTCTGAACATCTGTAGATACCGTATATCCCAGTTGTTCCGCTTTTGCTGACAAATCATTTAATGAAGTTTGGACATATAATTGTTGTTCCAAATCATGGATTGCACTTTTTAATGTCTCCTGACGCTTACTCAGTGCATCAATAGCGAGACCGTCTTGAGATACTCTTGTCGACATAACTACATTTATCAACATTAAGACCGCGGTAATAATGCCCATTGTAGAGGCAATACTGCTATATTTAATTTGACATGATTTTCGATTTATCATGATACCCTTTCAACGGTACGTAATTTGGCGCTGCGGGCACGCGGATTGATACTTATCTCTGCTGGCTGAGGAGTCAGCGGATTGGTCCCGTAATAAAGTGCCTGTCCTGCTTCAATTAATTCCTGAAAAGATCGTTTAACGATTCTGTCCTCTCCCTCATGAAAACTAATGACAGCGAGACGTCCACCAATCTTTAAAAGATCAAAGGCATCTTTTAATGCTGGCTTAATAATCTTTAATTCTTGGTTGACTGCAATCCGGAGAGCCTGAAACGTACGCGTAGCTGGATGGATCTTGCCACGTTTTCCTCCATAGACTGCCATGACAATTTCAGCTAATTCAGTAGTTGTAGTAATGGGGCGGTGATCAATAATACTTTTTGCTATAGCAAGACTTTTTTGCTCTTGTGCATTAGTCATAAGTATTTCAAATATTTCGTCTTCAGAAGCGGAGTTGACCAGTTCTGCTGCGGTTTCACCACTTTTTTGGTTCATACGCATATCAAGCGGAGCACTTTTTTGAAAACTAAATCCTCGCGCGGTGGTATCTAATTGCAAACTAGACACACCTAAGTCAAATAAAACACCATCACATTGTGTGAAGCCATATTTTTGTGCCTGCGATTTTATGGTCATAAAATTTGCTTCAGCGATAGTTAAATTGGGCGACGTGCACGTTTTACGAACATGTGCGAGAACATCGCTGTCCTGATCAATACCTAAGACAAATGCTCCTTGATCAATCAGCTTGGTTGTGTGACCTGCTCCTCCCAAAGTGGCATCGATGTATTTTTTATCTTTAGTTGGATTCAATACATTAATGACTTCGTCTAAGAGTACTGATGTATGTATGATGTTATTCATGATTCACCTCAATGGATTCAGCAATCGATGCTGCTCGTTTTTCTAAATCGTCAAGATATTGGTGGTATATGGTTTGATCCCAGATTTCAATGCGATCAACAGAACCAACAATAACAATGTTTTTTTTAAGCTTTGCTTGTTGCCTCACGTGCTCAGAGAGGAGAATTCTCCCCTGGGCATCACATGCGACTTCTTCTGCGTTATTTGCTAAGTAACGACCCCAATCACGAACATTCTTTTTTGTTAGTGGACCGCCAGCAGTTTCAGCAACGATCTGTTGCCATGTATCGGATTCGAATAAAAAGAGACAGCCGTCCAAACCGGTGGTCACAATTGCATTTTTCCCAAGTTTGGCTCGAAAGGAAACGGGAATCGACAAACGACCTTTTTGTTCAAGTGCGTGGTAGTAGCGGCCAATAAAAGTCATCTGCCTGTCCTTAAACTTATTGGTGGGCCTTCGATTATTATAAGTTATTTTACCACTTCTCACCACTCTCTATAGTTAATCGTATTTCGCTACTTTATGTCAACCCGCAGTTTATGCGGTTATTTTCTATGGGATAGTTTTCCATACAAAAATCCCCCTTTTGGGGGGGATTTATTTTTTATGCGGAGAAATAAATTATTGAGCGACTACATATGTTTCAATAAAGGGAACCGTGGCACTGAGAGTTCGACCTTCAATCGTAGCGGGTAACTCTTGCCATTTTTGGCCGTTGAACCCATATAGTTTTGCTTTTGCGCTTTCTTCCGAAAGACGAATAACTAACTTACCTTGAACTGTTGGTAAGGGACCCACACCTCGGACTACGTATGGTCCTGCAAGGACCGTGCCTGGTAGTGCAGCTGGCAATCCTGGACTCTGCATCACTACTACTTTAGGTGTCCGGAATGGTTCATCTAAGGTTAGCTGAAAACGTTGATCTGAAGTCGCGAATTGCGTATATCTAGGTTGCGTGTCGTCGTATCTCCAAGGAACCTGAACTGCATATGAATCCTTTCCTGTTGAAAAGGTCATAGTGAGAGATCCTCCAATCACATCGTCATGATATGTGGTGGCTCCACCTGATGATTTAGAACCTAAAAACAGTTTATCTACATAGGGAACCTGACTTAGTTTGAAGTTTTTCAACACAGCATCAAGAACACCTTTATTGCGGTCGTATTCCAACAAGACCTCAACATCGCTTGCTTTTTTTGGCAACTGATGAACTACAAACTCAAGCACATTGCGGTCGGTTAGTGGTTGAAGGGTGACGTAAGGGCGATCTTTGATATCAATAATGTTGACTGATACTTTTGGTGTAGGTGCAGGAGTAGATCCTGGATTATTGGTCGTTTTTTTGCCACAACCTGCCAGCACTAATGCGAGTCCAAGAACCACGATAGGACGAAATAACTTATTAGACATACGAAAATTCCTTACTTTTTATCGCTCAACTTTAATCGTACATTCTGAGATTAAAGCTGCCAAGGCCCCAACAGCGGCTAAAACAGGAGCAAACACTGCACCAACAACACCAACGGTCATGGGGAACGAAACTACTGTTTGACCATCTTTATCAATGATGGATATTTTACGAATATTCCCCTCTTTAATGAGTTCTTTTACTTTTTTCAAGAGTTCGTCACCTTTGACTTTAAAGGTTTCCTCTTTGGGAATAGATGTAGCAGTTTTCTTTTTCGTTGGCATATTCTTCCTTTCTTAAATGTGTGATTGTATATATTGTACAAGGTCGGCGATAGCAATGCGTTCTTGGGTGGCGGTATCGCGATTTCTGATGGTGACCGTATTGTCGGTTAGGGTGTCGAAGTCAACGGTAACACAGTAGGGTGTACCAATTTCGTCTTGATAATAATATCGTTTACCGATATTACCCCGATCGTCCCAGGTAGTGGTAAAACGAGTGGATAAATCAGTAAAGATTGTCTGTGCTTTTTCAACCAATTCAGGTTTATTTTTCAACAAAGGAAACACGGCAACTTTGTAGGGGGCAAGCCGAGGATTAAGTTTTAGGTAGGTACGGCTGTTGGCTTCATCCAAGCTATACGAATCACACATGGCCATCAGGAATGCTCTGCCGATTCCCAAGGCTGGTTCAATCACGTGCGGCACATACTTTTTACCGGTTTGTGGATCTGTATATTCCAAAGGTTGACCGGAATGCTCCATATGCTGCTTGAGATCATAGTCAGTTCGATAGGCAATGCCCCACAATTCTTTAAACCCAAAGGGGAATTTGTATTCCAAATCATACGTATCCTTCGAGTAAAAACTTCGTTCTTTGTCAGTGTGTTGACGCCACCGAAGGTTTTCTTCGTTGATACCCAAGACATCAACCACAAAATGCCACATAGCTTGTTTCCAGGATTCCAATACTTCCTGCCAAGGTTGTTCTTCTGGGTTAAAGAAGTATTCAATTTCTGCTTGCTCTAATTCCAATGTCCGGAAGACAAATTGACCTGTAGTGATTTCATTTCTAAAACTTTTTCCAATTTGACCGATACCAAAAGGAATTTTCACCCGAGTAGAATCAAGAACTTGTTTGAAGTTGGTAAAAATGCCTTGAGCGGTTTCCCCCCGGAGATAGACTTTGGATTTTTCACCCACCACCGTCCCAATTGCGGTTTCGAAGAGTAAGGAGAAAGCTCGGGGAGCGCTCACTGGATTACCCTTTGGACTGGTGACTTTGTTTGTTTCAATAAATTGAGCCATCGCTTCAAGATTCATATCTTCCACGACAACGTCAGACATTTCATGATGAGTTTGTAGCCATGTTTCAATCAAATGATCCGCACGAAATCGATCGTGTGTGACGGTGTCTTCGACAAGTGGATCACTAAATCCCCCCACATGCCCTGATGCAACCCAAGTCTCGGGATGGAGTAAGATTTGAGAATCGAGTCCAACCATATCCTGGCGGCGCTCAATGAATTCTTGCCACCAGAGGTTGCGGATATTTCTGAGGATTGCGGCGCCTAAGGGGCCGTAATCATATGAATTGGCTAAGCCGCCATAGATTTCGGAAGTGGGATACACAAAACCGCGGCGTTTGGATAAGGAAACGATATCGTCAAGTGATACGGGCATACAAACCTTTAATAATACTTTAATTCTTTATTTTACCAGGCATCAAGAATTCTTTGGAGTGGAGACGGCGTTCAGCGATAGATTCGATGTAGCTCTTAAGACCGATTTCAGACAGTGATTCGGGAGGAGTAAACCCCAGTATTTCAGTCAGGGTCTTAAAACTTTGTAGTAAATAGTGTTTGTGATTTGTTTGAGTTGATAGGTTAGCAAGGGTGGCAAGGAGCAAATCGTACACTTCAGGTAGTTCTTGATTTTCCCGAGTCAACACATCAATAATTTCCAAAAGTTGATAGAGTTGCGTACAACCAATTAAATCCTGTTTTACCGTGGAAAAACTATTCACAATCATCGTTTGAGAAAGAATATCCATCCCCTTACCCTTTATCACTAATGCGTGAATCTGAGTGCCCATCTCGATACTTGCTGCTCGTTTGGAAGCTGATTTGCGAACGCCTTTTGCTATCAGTATCAGCTTTCCTTCTTCCTTTGAGAATAGGGTAATGATGCGGTCAGCCTCACCATAATTAGTGCGTTTCAAGACAACGCCCTCAACACGGTAGGTTTTTGTCATACTTTTACCACTTCAAAGAAACTTCTTTGTCGGTGGCAAGTTCGAACTCAGATGATTCTGCTCCCAGTTTAACTGTATAGGCAGAATTTTTGGTTCCCGGTTGTTTTTGGATAAACAGGCGATACGTATCACCTTTGACGGGCAATTTCACCGTAAGTTTAATCTTTGCTTGAGATTCTGGATTAAGCTCAAAATATCCTTCAACGACCTTTTTGTCTAGTTCTTCTGATTGTTTAACAGAGTTGTTATCAAATCCAAGAACCTCTCCCACCTCAACATCATTTGGTAGATAAATTCTTGTCCAGTTTGGCATCTTACCATTTAGACACAATTTACCTGCTTCCAAGTTACAGTTGTCACCTTTCCGAGGATTCTTGTACGTAATGGTGATGTTTTTAGTGAACGTATCGCCATTTTTCACAATTTCTTGCTCTACACTTTGAGTGACAAACATATTTGACTTTGCCCCACCAAAATTTGAGTCGTTGATGTGAAGATAATCAGCATCATATGCTTTAATCCTACCGGCAACATTTACGCTTTCAGCCGCATTTTGAAAATCCTCGTTAAAGAAATACATCAAAACATGTTTTTCTGTCATGCTTTTCCATATCACATTAAATAATCCTGGCCAACTTTGTTTGGGCGCTCCATAGGCCTTTACTAAAATTGTTTGCATCATGGGACCTAACACTGCTTTTCTATCTGCCACAATAGTGTACGTAGGACGATCGGCGATTTCCTCAAGGGCATAAAATACCTGCGGACAATCACAGCGAGGATCGTTGTCGGCAGAAAATTTACCAAATCCTGGTACTTCAATTGGACCTAAGACTCTAACAAGTTCTGTCAATAACTGTGTATCAACAGCAATAACACCATCAACTTTCGTTTCTCCTGATAATTCGTTGTAATATGATACAAATTGATTCATTGATGTTTTAAAATCAGGACTCAAGTTCATATCCCGCAAATGCCAATAAGGTTGTTTTAAAAATGATTTAATAATGGCTGGCGGCTCGACACGTTTTTTAAATTTGTCATCAAGGTCATAAATATTACCAGATTTTTCTGGTGTTACTTTACCTTTTTCCACTTTCAAAACTGCATACGCGGTCATGAATCCACCAGTTGGTCTTAGTTCTGCATCGTTTTGAAACAAAACAAGATACTTTCTGGCTTCACTTAAACCAGCGATCTGGGGAAGAACTGAGATAGCAGGACGGAATTCTGCCAACAAAGCATCTCCTTCCGCAACTTTTCCTTGAGCCTTACTGATGAGTGACTCTACAGACTGACCTTGAATTTTAATAAATGGGTATCTCTTTGGATTAATGGCGGCTAATTCTTGATTGACGATATTTAGTTTTGACGATACAGCATCAAGACTTGGGTTAATTTTGTCGACTGTTTCGATAATTTTTACAATTCTATCTTCGGCCGTTCCTCCCACAAAACTACCCTGACCTTTAAAACCGATTACATCAGCATACGGCTCAACTGCATTAACAACGAGCTGCCCCCCTTCAACTCCTGCGGCAACTGCGGCAAATACATGCTGGCCATCTCGGTAATGCCAAGTAAGCGGTGAATATTTAAGCCAACCAAGAGATTGATATGTTTGATTTGCTTCATCAATTTTAGTTTTGGCTGCTTCAAGCTCAGTTTTAGCAGTCAATAGATTTTGTCCTTTTAATCCGTCATATGCAGCTTGAGCATGAACTTTTGCTTCGGTGAGAGAAGTTTTCATTTTCATTGCTGTACCAAATATGCCAAATCCAACCAAACCAACAACACTAAGAATCGCAACAATTATTCCTACTGGAATTAATTTATGAGAAAGATGTACAGAGCTTTTTTTGGTGTTAGTCGTTTCAGGAAACTTTACAAGTCGGGGTTCCATGATTACCTTTCATACTTTTTTAGGTTTTTGGTACTTCTTAATAGTTTACCATTTACTAAACATGGCACGAGGTGTTTTGAAAATAACCAAAATATCTTTCAAAATACTTCTTTGACGCGCATATTCAGCATCAAGTCTTGCTCGTTTGTCGAATGGAATTTCATTACGACCAGAAACCTGCCAAGGGCCCGTAACTCCAGGCTTAATTGACAGGATTTCTTTTATAAGTGGCTTGGTTTCAGGATATTTCTCTGTTTGTTCTTGAATTTCTTGGCGCATGTATGCCCGCGGTCCAATCAAACTCATTTCTCCTCTCAAAACATTGAGTAGTTGAGGAAATTC
>CAZKZW010000029.1:0-11220 GCA_964557365.1 uncultured Pseudomonadales bacterium
ACAAGGATGAGTTTTAGATCCTACAACCACATCAACTTGCTGTATTAAATTTAGAGCATCGTTTATAAATTGAAAATCAAAATAATCAATATCCACACACACAATCACCCCTCCATTTGCAGCCAATAATCCATTTTTGAGTGCTTGACCATACGACGGTTTGCCGCATCTAAGTAAGATTATCTTTGGGTATTTTTTTTTCAACCGCAAGAGCTCAAGCCAAGTATTATCAGTGCTCCCATTTTCTACGATGATTAATTCCAATGGAGGGAATTTTGATTGCTTCCAAGAACACAAAAAGGCTTCAATTTGACATGTTAAAAAACTACTCTCGTTATATACGGGAATTACCACACTAATTAGCTTTTGTTGAATCATAGAAATGATAAAAATTTCTCCTTACAAAAACAAACTACGGAGCAAAATGCATCCATTTCGTATAAATATTCCGAGTAATTTATAGTCTTTGACATATTCCCAAATTTTGCTTGGTCTAAAGTAGAATGAGATATTTGCCTTAATCAATAATTTTTTTTGTATATCCAATCTTACAAATGCCTGGCTATTCTCTGGAGAGTTTGCATTAATTTCAGAATATAAATGAGAAGATGAAGCGCTTAAGCCAACAAACTTCTTTCTCATGTCAGTGCCGTAATCCGGGGTTAATATGGTAAACGAAGCATACGTAGGATTTAACTCTTGTGCAAAACGGATTGTTTTTTCCGACATCTTTGTTGATTCATCCGGAAATCCAAGAATAAAATAGCCAAGTGTTTTTATTTCTTTAGCCATATTTATGTTGTCATCAGTAAATATATCCTTAATATTCTTTTGTTGTTTACTGGGTGCATAAGTGTGAAGAATTTCTTCATTACCCGACTCAACCCCTATTTGCACAGTATGACACCCAGCTAACTTCATCAATCGAGCATCTTCGTCAGAAAATTGAAAACTATGAATATTCGCACTCCACGAAAAATGGTATTGTTTTCTAATTAATATTTCACATATCAAATGCAAATAATCACGATCTGCATTAAATGTGGAATCTTCAAAAAATATTTCTTTTATTCCGGACCGTTTGATTGCATCGAATTCGGCAACCAAACTCTGCTGTGTTCGCATCTTATACTTTAAACCGCTCGCTGTGCAAAATGAACATGAAAATGGACATCCAAACGATGTCAACATTGTTGTCATGGGGTACTTTCTAGCTATTGGAGTCTGATATTTATTCAGAGGAAATGCAGAAAAATGAGGGGGATGTGGTAATGAGATGATTTGAGAATGATACAAATGATTTGCCGAGCCAAATATTTGCGACTTTTTCCCAGCGTTGAGAGTTAAGCTTTTTATTTGATCAGAAAAAGTTGGATTTGTCACAATATTAATAAGTGTGGTATCAAAAAAATTATGAATAATTCCATCTGTAAACGGATAAAGCTTTAAAAAGACCCCTGGTTCATAGTTTGGAAAATTTCCCATGACGTACAATTGAGCGTTCGTTTTCTTTTTTAAACAATTGAGATTTAGCATATCCTCAACATGACTTGTGGCACTCGTCAATGCAATGCATACATCCACGTGTTCCAAACATGTATCATTTAGTAATTCTTGCCATGAAATCGAACTAGCTACTGCATCAATAACAGTAAGACGAATATGGGGATGATGGAAAATTCCGGACAAATATAAAAGATCTACAGGGGGCCATAAATATGCTGCTTTGGGGGTATGTGAACAGTAGTTGTCCCGAATGATCGGGCATTTAAACGGAGGATTAATAAGCAGTACGTGATATTTTTCTGGCATATTGATTTGAATGAGGCTGCTCTATATAAATGACGTTCCGCAAACTTACAATCATATTATTACACGTATTTATTAATCCACCTCACAAACATAACAAAAGATCTCTGTAATAGAATGATCATTCTTAAACTATGAAGGAAGAGTAAAATCTAAGTATCCCCATATGTATGGTGGACCGAGGGGGAATCGAACCCCCGTCTCCGCAATGCGAATGCGGTGTATTACCACTGTACGATCGGCCCGTAATTTTATGAGACAACGTATTTTACAACAGATTCATAAATTTGTAGACGAAAGCGCAACAAAGCAGACACGCAAAAAAATTCTGATACTCACAACGTCTCTATGCGTTAGTCTAGTATGTATCGAGTTTGCACTGCGTGCTTTACATATACGGCCAAAAATATTTACCCTACGATCAGATTATGTTAAATTAAGCAACAATCCAATATTGGGTTACGAACTTAACCCGAACGATCCTGAAATAAATTCATACGGTCTGAGAAAGCCGGAAATATCTATTACAAAACAACCAGACATCACAAGAATTATCGCTCTTGGCGACTCCATCACTTTTGGTTGTTGTACAATCCCATCAAATCAAACATACCCGTTCTTTCTTGAAAAAAAACTTAACACAATGTCGTCCAACAAAGTTGAAGTTGTCAATGCGGGCGTTGTTGGATACAACACAATGCAAGAGGCTGAATTCTATAAAGAAAAAATTAAAGATCTAAAACCAGACTTCCTTATTCTTCAAGTCACACTAAATGACTGGCAACAAGAATCCTTTGAATATAACAGCCTACTTACCCAATTGCCAAAAAAAAGCGCATCCATATCTTACCTTTTTTTTGAATCGGTAAAAAAATCATCCCGATTCTTGTGGAATAGTTATCTTTTTCAATACCTAACCTATATTAAATCTGCCATTTCCACAAATAATATCGCCGCATTCCCCACGTCAAAAGAGGTGGTTTTAGGCATCCAAAGTCAAGATCTAAAAATAGCACCCTGGGAAAACACAAATATAATATCGGATGGTTTCAGGCAACTGAGTTCACAAATAGAACCTCATCTGAAAAAAAATAGTCTCGTAGTAATCTTCCCCGACTTCAATAATCTATTTAACTATGCACAAGAGTATAAAGACGAACACGCGTACATTATAAAAACTGCACAAGAAAACGGTTTTCAAGTTCTCGATTTGAGAAATTGTTATCAGAATGATTTTTCATCTCACAATGTTCCTTTTGTCTCTTCAGTATCAGACACTGTCCATCCAAACAAATATGGACATCAAGTAGCAGGAAACTGTATTGCTGAATATTTTTCTCAACACAACGATTTATAAAGAAGCACAACATCTGCTATCCTATACTCATGGAAACATACACCGCAACCACCTATCAACCCCCTCATTCAACCTGGAATTCTATTGTCGGCGCCTTAAAACTGATAAGTTTTATTGGAACAGCTTTTATTGCTGCGTACCTGATTGCCTCAAGTATTTCTCTTGATCTCACCAGCATTTTTAAAAAACCAAAAGTTGATCCCACTATTATCACTACAATTCCCTTGAAATACACCTTCTTTTCAGATGTTGGCAATGTGGTCACCCCTCATATCGAGACCGTAGTCGAATCCACTGCTGGCAAAGAAGTACCCATCACTTTTCTGGTCGATTCTGGTGCCAAAATTAGTGCTCTACCTGTCGAATACGTCAACTCTCTCGGTATCGATACCTCCACCGCCAAACGTATCTATCTGCGTTCCGCTACCAATACCACTACCTATGGTTATCTTACTGATATCACTATGAATATGAATGGTACAAAAATCACTATCCCCGTCGCCTTTGCCGAAATTATTGAGCCACTTTTAGGCACCTTTGGTTTTTTTGATAATTACACCATTCTTTTTGAAAACGGTCAGGATTTAATAATCAAAACAAAGTCATAATAAAACCATATGAATCCACTTACAGGCATCAATCATCTACCATGGAAATATGTAATCGGTATGAACCTTACCGTTCTTGCCCTTGCGATTACTTTCGTCAGCACCAATTCCGTCAAACAGACTACCGAAAACAGATCTCAGGCTAAAGAAGTACTTCCCACTCCCCTTTCTCAAATTGCCATTGATGCAAACAACCCTCCCCAACTTATCGAGCCTGACATATCCTGGGGAAAAGTTGGTGATGCGGTGGTAGTAAAAGGAAAAAATCTCGGTACAACTCCCTTTGGCATACTGAAAATTGGTGACAATACGATTCTCGCAAATATGATCGTTGAGTGGACACCTACATACATCGTCTTCACCATCCCCCCAGAAAGTGAAACTGGTTTAATTACGCTCACTACCAAAACCACCACTAGTCAAGAGCTCACTCTTTCTACAAAAAACGTTCTCACCATCACGAACACGAATAAATAACCGTAACTACTGGCACTGATCTCCATATACAGGCGAACATCCAAGTTGATCACTTGTCCGTTGACCGCCAGTAGCATCAATGTGTGCGCTTAATACTTGTTCCATTTCATATGCCTTCTGAGGGTTCTTCAAAAATAAGTCTTTCTGTTCATTTGGATCCTCATTCACATTAAAGAGCTCTCTTCGACCACTATCTAAAGTCACAATGAGTTTCCACCCATCCACTGTCTGTATACTGCGTTTAAATGTATATAGCCGATAATCAGTCTCACTAAAAACCGAATGCTCTACTTTTTGTCCCTCCAACGCTGGAGATAAATCAACCCCTCGAGTTTGTCCCGAAACAGGATTTGCTATACCCAAAAGGTTCAAGGCAGTTGGCAAAACATCAATTGTACTTACTAATTGATCAATCTTTTGCCCTTGCTTCTGCCCGGGCGTATGAATTGCAAACAACGTGTTTACCAATTCACTATATAAAGTCGCACCATGGTCAATACTATTATGTTCGTAAAACTCTGTTCCATGATCACTCATTACCATAATTACTGCATTATCCAAAACCCCCATCTGACCAGCTTGATCCATAAATTTTTTAAACTCTGTGTCAACTCGATTGATTTTTTCATCGTAAATTGCTCGCCAAAAAGCCACATCCTCATCAGACAACTTCAAAGAACCATTCGCTAATGCCTCCTCACGAAGTTTCCCCTGTTCTACCTTGCTCCCCGTATACTTTCCCCCGTATGGTTGACTCACGTAGCGATAGTCAAAACCACCTTTTGGTTCATGTTGACCATGAACATCATAGCCGTGCAAGAAAAGAAAAAGTGGTTTATCTTTATTCTGGCCAAGCCATTCAATAGCCTTCGGAACACTTCCCTCAAAACCACCAAACGTCTCCGTTTCAAAATAAGTATCGAATCCTTGATTAAAACCAAACTGTGGACCCACCCCGGCATCACCTGTAAATCCACCTGTCACATACCCTTCCTTCTTGAGAATCTCTGCTAATGTTACTACATTGGGAGAAAGTTGTTTAAGATTAGCAATCGTTCCCTTCTTTGTTTGTTTGTCATAACTACTAAATTTATTCACCACCTTATGTTCCGATGGATACAGAGAGGTAAAGATCGACATATGTGTTGGAACTGTCCACGAGGCTGGACTCACTGTTTTGGTAAATAGCGTTGATTGACCAAGAAATGCATCCAAATGAGGAGTAGTACTTAGAGAATATCCATAACTGTTTAAATGTTTAGCTTGCAAACCATCAAATACAACGATTATCAGATTCGGCTTCTTGCTTGAAACGGTTAACTTTGATACAGGCTGTTTTAAAAGAAATAAAGTGCCAATAACCACTACACAAACAATAACCCCACCAAAAAACAATTTAGTTTTCATATAAATCCATTGTTATACTAGAAGACATGCGAGTAAAGTGGAAAAATTATGGATTACTTATTGGATTATTCTTGTTAATAATCATCACAAGAATTTCATATAAAATCAAACAATCGTACAACAAAAACACAACAACGATAAATCAATCAACAAACAAATTATGTCCAAACTGCAATATATTACTAATTGATCTAGATATTCTCCGTGCTGACGCTCTCCCATGCTATGGACATTTCCGAAACACCACTCCAAACATATGTGAATTTGCCAAAAAATCAGTTGTTTTCGAAGATAATTATTCCACTTCATATTGGACACTTCCCAGTATGTTCTCCACCATCACATCACTTCCTCCAACATTACACCGTGTACGAACCCCATATCTTGACAGTCTTAACTCCGAAATCCCCACACTAGCAGAAACACTACACAAAAATGGATACCACACCGTATTATCAGGAATGAGCAACAATGAAAATCTTTTGATCACACGAAATAAGGGGATACGTGGATATGATATTTTCATCAACAACACTACTATTACTGACACAATTTCAGAATTATCAAAAAATTCTCAACCATGGTTTATTCATTACTACCGAGATGATCTTCATCTTCCCTATTTATTATCAAAAAATGATAAACCAATCGAAATCCTACCTGCACCAAAAAATCTGCCAATAACACATTTCGATTTCAGCAAACTGCTTAATAAATATCTAAAACAAAATTATCGTGACATATTTAAAAAAACAGCCATTGACAAATATCGCTCAATTATTCTTTCTCCAAACAAACCAAATGACACCAAATTAGCAGTCTTATTTGATCAAATAAGACTAAGTGAACCAGAGAACAATCTTTTCGACGCATGGCAACCAGTCTACAATACTTACCTTAATTCATTTGATCACCAAAACAAATCAGATATTGCATATGTTCGTATGGTGTATGATACCAAGATTAAACTCTTAGATGCGGATATTCAAAAAATTCTACAACAAATAAGTTCAGAACCATTCGCAAATAACACTATTGTTGTTATCATGTCAGACCACGGTGAAGAATTTGGAGAACACGGAGGATTTAATCACGAAGGAAATAATTATCATTCAGAGTTATTTCATACCCCTCTCATAATTCACATTCCAAAAATCTCTGGTAAAACAATAAGTCAAACTTCTAGTAATATGGACGTCTTCCCAACATTGTTAGATCTAACCAAAATCGCTACAGTAAGTGGCTTACAAGGAAAATCTCTTATTAAATATATTACTGACCAAGATAGTGATATTGATAAAGAATACTATTCTCTAGGAGAGAACGACGACGGATACATTATACAAAATAAAAAATGGTTATTCTTTTTACCAATGCGTTCTGGAATAAACCAATCAATTCTCCACGATAAAATCGCCGACCCACTCGAACAGAATAATGTTGCAGCACAATACCCAGAACTAGTTAAATCATTCTATCAGCAAACACATCTCTTACAATCATATGATCATGCACTCCATAGCACGGAAAAGCCAGCCACAGAATCAAGTGAAATAAATCCAGAAAAGCTTGAACGACTCAAGCGAGAAAAGTATTTTTAAACAATATCAATTAATGTTTGCTTCAATGTTTCAATTCCCACAGATGTGGCTGCAGAAGTAACAATAATCGTTTCACCATCAAACAAAGTTTTTATTGACTGAATAACATCTTCGCTCATCACATCGCATTTATTTATCACCACAACTCGTGGTTTTGCATCCACCTCATGACCATAGGAAACAACTTCATTTCTCACCACATCAAATTGCTGCTTGAATAGAACTGGCAATTCTTTTTGGTCTTTCATCAGATCTTGATCCATAGGTGAAATGACATATACCAACATCCGACACCGCTCTATATGACGTAAAAAATCCGTTCCTAATCCTTTTCCCATATGGGCATCTTCAATAAGACCAGGAATATCAGCGATTACCAAAGACCGTTTAACCCCTCCCAATTCCCCTTCCATCACCCCCAAATTGGGCGTAATTGTCGTAAAGGGGTAATTGGCAATTTCCGGATGTGCTGCCGTTAATACGGACAATAATGTGCTTTTACCTGCATTTGGCAAACCAACCAACCCGACATCTGCTAATATTTTCATTTCCAACTTAAGATATTTTTCTTCACCCCAATGACCTGCCTCTGCATACATTGGTGTTGTATTCACACTACTCTTGAAAAAAGTGTTACCTTTTCCACCCGCTCCACCTTGAGCGATCAAGACTTTTTCCCCTGGTTTGGCTAAGTCGAATAACTTTTTCCACGCTCCATTTTTGGATGGATTTCCCTCTTCATCAACACGAATATTGACCTCTGTTCCGACTGGCACTTCCAAAATCATGTCTTCTGCATCTTTACCATGCATTTTTTGACCACTACCCCGCTCGCCACCAAGTGCATCAAAATGATCTTTGCCCGCATAATCAAGGAGAGTGGTCATGTTGGGATTGGCAACAAGGTAAATTGATCCGCCATTACCCCCATCTCCACCGTCAGGACCACCCTTTGGTGAAATTTTGTTACGTAAAAAATGCAATGAACCTGGCCCACCGTTTCCAGCCCGTACCCGAAATTCAACATGATCAATTAATGCTTGTTTCATAGAAAGTGAATTATACCCTATATTTATTCATATTATATTCCGGAAAGTAGTGGAAGTTTATGCGAATGCATAAAACCACTAACGACGGAATATATGAGGCAAGCGCAGCGAAACAAGAATAGTAACGAAGTTACTCTTAGTGTAGCGAGCAAGCTCTTACTTTAAGAAATTCAGTGGGTTTTGTAAGGCTGATCCCGCAGCACGTATCTCAAAGTGCAAGTGAGGTCCCGTACTTCTTCCTGTTGAACCCATCAAACCAATCTGATCTCCACGGCGAACTGTTTGTCCCACCACCACATCCACTCGACTCATATGACCATATAAGGAAACATATCCATTACCATGATCAATCATGACCCGGTTTCCATAACCTGTATTGTCAGTCCAACCAGCCACGGTAACACGACCGCTATCTGCCGCCAAAATCGATGTACCAACGCTGTTGGCGATATCCACCGCTTTGTGATACCACTTATACCCTTGAGAAATTGCACCCGCAGTTGGCCAAACAAAACTTCCAGCAGCAGATACCGATCCTGCATCAGGCGTTCGCTGTTGGGCCAACATCGTTGGAGAAGCAGCTGGATCTTCTTTACGAATAATACCATCTGGAATCATCAATGTCTGGCCGACAGCCAAGGTAAACTTTTCATCATCCACAAACGTGTTAAATGGATAATCAACCACACCCTGAGGATTGGTCTGATACTCTTTAGCAACGGAATAAACTGTCTCCCCTTTCTTCACCTTATGCACAACACCATCAACGGGAGGAATTTTAATCACTTGGCCTTCACGGATTTTTGTTTTTGGACTATCCAACCCGTTCGCCCATAAAATTGTTTCTACTTTCAAATTGAACTTCTGAGCGATCTGTGAAAGTGTTTCACTGGCCTGAACCGTATAATCAACTACTTCTCCACCACGATATGCCACCACACCCTCACCAGACACAGTCGTTGTGCCTTGAGCGTATACTTCAGTTGTCGACATGCCCAACACCTGCACCCGGTTGATTGATTGATCAGACAACACATCACCCTCATTTGACAACACTGATGGACCAACAGTGATCCCCATAAACAATAGTCCCACCATACCCGAATGAATAAACGGACGCGTATACTTACCTCGTTTGGAATACAACCCATCCACCACTACATCTTTAGCTGATTCTGTCCGACGATACACTACCAAAAGACGCTGAAACCAATAGTCCCAGAAAAAAGACCAAAAATCTCGTAGCTCTGTCCACAAAGTCATGCCTGCACTCCACCTTTCAGTGTGGCGATAATTATGGTTGTTGTCAAGTCAACCTGGAAAAACCCAGACTAGCCATTCTTTAAAGAAGCCAAAAATTCTTTATTAGTCTTCGTCTTCCGCAACCGCTCCAAAAGCACTTCAGTCCGCTCATCTTCATTTAACATGTCAAACATTCGGTGCATGAGGATAATTGACTGATACATGGTGGAATCATACAACAAATCATCTCGACGCGTTCCAGATTTTTGCACATCAATTGCAGGGAAAATACGACGTTCGGCCAATCTCCGAACTAAATGCAATTCCTGATTACCCGTGCCTTTAAATTCTTCATAGATAAGATCATCCATTCGTGAACCGGTATCCACCAATGCGGTGCCTATGATGGTCAAAGATCCACCTTCTTCAAAATTTCGAGCAGCTCCAAAAAATCGTTTTGGTGGATACAAAGCCGCTGGATCAAATCCACCTGACAATGTTCTTCCTGAAGTGGGAATAGCCAAATTGTATGCCCGAGCTAACCGAGTAATCGAATCCATTAAAATTACCACGTCTTGTCCAAGCTCTACGAGTCGTCGAGCTCGCTCTAAAGCAAGTTCAGAAATCCGTGTTTGTTCTGTGGGAGGTTCATCAAAATTTGAAGCAGCAATTTCCCCTTTACCTCCAGTTACATCTTTAATGTGTCGTCCAATATCGGTAACCTCTTCGGGACGCTCTCCAATCAAGACTGCCATTAAATGAGCTTCAGGAAAATTTCGTGCCACACCTGTCGCGATGTCTTTCATAATAATAGTCTTGCCTGCTTTTGGTGGAGATACAATCAACGCCCGCTGACCCAAACCAATAGGAGCTACTAAATCAATCAATCGATTTGCCAGCGGTTCAGTCCCTGTTTCCAACGTTAACCGTTTGTTGGGATACACAGCGGTGAGACGCATAAAATCACGTCGTTTACCTACTTCCGCTTCAGGAACACCATTTACTGTTTCAACTTTCAAAAGACCCCAATACTTTTCATTGTCTTTTGGCATCCGAGCCGGACCTTCTACCAGGTCACCCGGACGAAGATTAAACCGACGAACCTGAGTTGCAGAAATATATGCATCACGATCAGAGAATCGATAGTCCCCTTTTAAGACTCCAGATCCATCTGGGCGCAAATCTAACATCCCCACAAATGGCTCTACCGGCATACCTGCATCAGGTAAAGTTCGTCCATCAACTTGACCATCAAATACATTCATCCGCTGCATTGATTCTGGAGGACGATTTTGTTGCATGGGTCTTCGAACCACACCGCCACTCATAGGACGAGCCATCATCGATTGACGCCGCATGGGAGGCTGCTGCATTCGTGGTTGTGCTATATATCGAGGAGCTGGTGTGGTAATTTTTGCCACAACAGGCTCTTTTGCCATAACAGCAGGTTCAGTGACAGATTCGGTCGCAGTCTCGCTCATAGGCGTTTCAATTGTTTGTTTTTCCGTTACTTCAACGGGTTTGTCTACGGCATCCATGCCGCCTCCTTAAAAAAATACCAACTTAGTATTGTGAAACATGATTCCAAAAGAAAAAATTGAGAAAAAGAAAGTTCTGTTTGGCACGCGCCAAATCCTGTATTTTATACCATGATCACCCAAAAATGTCAA
>CAZKZW010000030.1:0-10609 GCA_964557365.1 uncultured Pseudomonadales bacterium
GATACTTCTCCAAGATAGACCTGCTGCACTTATTGCTTCATTTGGCTTGTGAATAGCATACACATAGGGCGGGTTTTTCTCGATCGTAGCGCCTGAGCCATCAGTCTTCACGATGATGTATTGGGCATTTTTTCCAAATGGATACATTCGTCTGGCTTGAGTCATGCTACTGTCTTCATATGTGAGCCATGCATCGATGCCAAAGACAATGAGAACTACCACAATGAATATCAAGGGAACTATGAGTACTTTTTTCCATCGTATGGTTGTTATGTTTCGATTATACAGGAGGGTCGAAAAACTCAAATCCTTTAAAGGTTTGCTGATACAATGCCTGTATGAAACAGTCTATCTCTCATATTGCGCTCGTCGTCAAAGATTATGATGAAGCGATTGCCTTTTATACCCAAAAACTTCACTTCACCGTACTGGAAGATATCTATCAGCCGGAGCAGGACAAGCGGTGGGTGGTGATAGCACCACCAAATTCATCGGGAACATCCTTGCTTCTGGCCCGGGCGTCAAAACCGGAACAAGAACCATTTGTGGGAAATCAGACTGGTGGACGGGTGTTTTTGTTTTTGAATACGGATGATTTTGACAGGGATTATGCAGAGATGACGGCAAAAGGTATCAAGTTTGTCCGCCCACCCAAAGATGCAGATTATGGCCGAGTGGCAGTGTTTGAAGATTTATACGGCAATCTCTGGGACCTCCTCCAGCTCAATCCCGATCACCCGATTGCGAAACGAGGTTAATTATCTGCAGGGTTAACCCTACAGATGGTTCTTCCCGAGGTGTCTTCATCATTCCGCCCCAGGGGTGAAATAGATGTACTCGGATTCAAAGACTTATGCATCATACGCATCTTGGTGTGGACTGTGTGTGACTGCATTCTTCAGTCGCATATCAGCAATCTTTATTGGACTTATCAATTCATGTGTTTTCTCAGTAATAGATTGGATTCCATTGGTTACATCAGTATTATTCTCAATAACATCCCTCATCTTATCTAGTAAGTCGGAACGTTTTTTAGGTTCGGATGAACCGGCTATGAGCTGGTTTAGTTCTGCCCAGGCATTAACAGCATTAAGCCGTGCACCATCAACTTCTACCTCATCTTTATGGTCTTCCGAGGCGACTCTGATTAAATCTGCTGCCACCTTTGCTTTAAGAAAAGCTTCACCAACTCGTATGCCTCCTATTGATTTATTCTCTGTCATTAGTCCAGCTAACTCGCTCGCCACTTTGTTTGTTGCAGCTAATCGTTCAGTAGTAAATTGTGCCTCTTGCTGAGACGACGTTATGCTTTCTTCCATGTTATTTCTCCTCATTAACGATATATAAAGTATTAATTATTAATTATTTTTAATCAAGCTGAAATAAAACCCCTCCGGGGGGAGGGGTTTTGAATTAACAAAAACTATTTCGGTTTAGCGGCGGAAAGGACGTGAGCCGAAGCCACCACCACCGTGGCCACCACGATCTCCACGATCGCCTCGATCACCGCGATCGCCTCCACCACGAGGGCGGAAACCACTGTCGCGTCCGGCACCACCACCATTACCATTGCGTCGTTCAGCTTTGACAGCTTCTTCTTGCTCTGGAGTGAGGGTGGTTAGGTTGATCCGGCCCATATTGTCAATCTCGGTCACCCGCACATGGAGGGTATCACCCAAGTGAACGATTTCATTAGGATCACGGACAAACTCGGTAGAGAGTTGAGACACATGAACTAAGCCATTTTTACCCGGCAAGAGTTCAACGAAGGCGCCGAAGTTCTCAATACGAGTGACGGTTCCATCATATTCTTCACCTGGTTCAATTTCTTTGACGATACCCGTCACCATAGCGACAGCAGAAGCGATGGCTTGAGGATCGATGGCACTGATATAGACACTACCATCCTCTTCAATATCAACTTGAGCGCCAGTGGCCTCAATAATACCCTTGATGACTTTGCCGCCCGGACCAATCACTTGCCCAATCATGTCGACAGGGACTTTGACCACTTCGATCTTGGGAGCGTATTGAGATAAAGTCTTTCGAGGTTCAGGTAAGGTGGCGAGCATACTCTCGAGGATTTGGATTCGACCAACCTTGGCTTGAGCTAACGCGCGCTCCAAAACATCCATGGGGATACCTTTAACTTTGATATCCATCTGCATGGCAGTGATACCTTCTCGGGTACCAGCCACTTTAAAGTCCATGTCACCGGTATGATCTTCCATACCTTGGATATCGGTCAAGACAACATAGTTATCTTTATCGACCATTAAGCCCATCGCAATACCTGCAACTGGTTTCTTTAATGGAACACCTGCGTCCATGAGGGCGAGAGTGGAACCACACACAGAAGCTTGAGAGGTGGAGCCATTACTGGACATCAACTCGTTGACCACCATGATGGTGTAGGGGAATTCATCTTCGGAAGGAAGCATGGGAACCAAGGCTCGTTCAGCCAGGTTGCCGTGACCAATTTCGCGGCGAGATGGATAGCCAATTCGGCCAGTTTCGCCCACGGTGTAAGGAGGCATGCTGTAGTGATGAATGTAGCGTTTTTCGGTTTCACCTTCCATATTCTCAATCAACTGATTGAGAGAAGGAGCGCCCAAAGTAACGATTGTTAATGTCTGAGTTGAACCGCGTTTGAACATGGCTGATCCATGAGTCCGAGGAAGTAAACCAACCTCTGAACTTAACGGGCGAATGACCGTCCAATCACGACCATCAGGACGAACTTTGTCGTAGATAGTTTGACGGCGAGCTTCATCACGAATCATGTCGTGAATGACGGTAGAGACATCACCTTTGACGAAATCAGGATATTTATCCATGATGGCCAAAATTGCCTCATCAAGACCGAGTAACGGTTGAAGCGTAGCTTCAGCTTTGACCCAAGCTTTAACTTGATCTTTGGTAACTTCAGCTTTGACGGCGTCAATGCAATTTTGAGAAGGAAGTTTGGGCACAAATGAAACTTTGGCTTTACCCCAAGTGTTGGTCCAGGATTCAATTTCGGTAGCAATCCGAGCATTTTCTTTTTCTGCTAATTTGAAGGCTTCGAGCATTTCAGCTTCGGAGACTTCTTTGGCACCAGCTTCCAACATGACTGTGGCGGTCTTGGAACCGGTAATGGTGAGGTCTAAATCAGAAGTTGCACGCTCGGCAAATGTCGGATTAATAATGAATTCACGAGTGTCATGATTCAAACCGACCCGGACACCAGATACAGGACCTTCCCAAGGGATAGGTGAACCCATGAGAGCGGCGGAAGCAGCATACATGGCAACCATATCGGCGTCATTTTCACCATCAGCGGACAAGACCATAGCTACCACTTGGACTTCATTTATGAGTCCTTCGGGGAATAGAGGGCGGATAGTTCGATCGATAACCCGACCTTTGAGGACAGCTTCATCAGAGGGACGACCATCACGCTTGACCCAACGAGAGCCTTTAATCTTGCCACCCGCGTAGAGTTTTTCTTGATATTCAACGGAGAGAGGGAAATAACCCAAGCCTTCGTTGGCACGGCCCATGACGACCGTGACGATAACCATGGTGTCGCCCATGCGAGCGGTCACTGCGGAGGAAGCGCGTTCGGCGAAGCGACCGGTTTCCAGGGTGACGGTTTTACCACCGATTTCGATGGTTTTGGATGTGATATCCATATGTTTTTTATTTTTGGAAAGTGTTTTTTAAAAACCAGATAAAGAGTTCGGAACCGGAAGCGGACAGACCACTTCGAGTGCTGAAACCTTTAACTGGAACACTTTCCAACCTTTCTTAACAACTAATAATTGTTATACGTGTACTAAAGACCATTCTACCGTGAATATACCCGTGAGCGGTATATATGAAATGGGCCGCTTTATGCGGCCCCGTTTCAGTGTTCTATCTTATTTGGATAAATTGAGCTTACTGATCAATTCTTTGTAGCGGTCTTCGTTTTTGTCCATTAAGTAACGGAGCAGACGACGACGTTTACTGACCATTTTCAATAGACCCCGACGGGAATGATCGTCTTTTTTATGTAATTTTAAATGTTCGGTTAATTGAACAATCTTTTCGGTCAACAAAGCGACTTGGACTTCTGGAGATCCAGTGTCACCGGCTTTGGTGCCGAATTTCTGCATTATTTCTTGTTTGGCGTCTGTGAGAAGTGCCATAACTTGAGTTCCTTTTATTGGATAGACATGTGTACCCGTGTCTCAAATACACTTTGAGTACCATCAAAAATCCAACTATTTTATATATTGCAAGGGATTGTACCACAAATTAATTCGTTTTGGGAGCTTTGAGGATCTTTGGAGTCAACCATTCCTCAGGAATTTCTTCAGGCTTAGCACCGTCTACTTGAATTGAATCAGCGGTAGGCGTGGGAATTGATGGTTTGACCGGTTCTGATTCTGCTGTTTGAGGCAACGCCAACATAATCCGAGTACCGCCAGCACGAATAAGCTTGGCAACGGCGTCAAAGGTGGCAGCAGAAGCTGAAGGCATCTGCAATTTGTTGGTCACCACATCTATGGAGGCAAGGAGATTGGAACTGGTTGCCGCATCCAAAGGTAATTCTAATGATTCAAGGAATCCAACCATTTCTTCAGCAATGGAAGAAGATTGAGGGTTGGCTACATGATGCGTGGCAAAAGCATTTGGTTCTAAGCGATTGATGGCAATAGAAGGAGTTTCGGTGAATAGATTTGGTTCGGATACAAATAATGTACCCAAGTCTTCAAAGCTGGAAGCCCCAACCGTGATAATGAGATCGGCACGTGCACCAGCCAAACTATAGCTGACAGCGTCGCTCGCAAGCGGTGAAGCACCTTTTTTAGGAGTAATAATCAGATTGAAGACTTTATTTTCTTCGTCCAGGTTATAACTGACTTTTTCTACACTGTCCCGGTTGGCGACCTTGAGAGAAATGACGAGATTTTTGTTACCAATTTTTTGGACAATTTTTTCTCGATGAATCAAGGGGTATTCAGTGAAATCAATAGGAGTGGCACAAGCCACCACGACTGCTTTTCCGGCTTGTTCTAGGCTAAGGCCTAAACTAAGGGCGGAAGCAATACTATCAGGACCTGGATTTTGAGGTAGTAATACCAAAATTTCCTGGGCTTTTTCGACTAATGGCTTGAGAGAATCACTGTTGGCAATCATGATACAACTACGCCTATTTATTAATCTTATAGGATTGTATCACGTCCCCTACCTTGAAGTCAACAAAACCGGTAAAGACAATGCCACATTCGGCACCGACCCGGGCAAAGGGAATATCCTCTTTACCGTGCTTGAGGGAACGAATCTTGGGATTACTGAGGATTTTTCCATCGCGGATAAGGTGAAGTTGGTGATTTTTAGCAATTTCTCCAGAGGTAATCTTGCAACCTGCAATCCTATCACCCTTCATCTCAAACATCGCCATGACTTCGGCTTTACCCAGCTCAATTTCATCAATGGTAGGTTCCATGAGTTTTAATATTTTATCTTCTAGATACTCGAGGAGTCTGTAGATAATGGTAAAGCTGGTGATGGTGATTTTTTCGATAGTAGCAATTTGCCGAGCGGATGCATTGGTAGACACACCAAAACTAATGATTTCTGCTTTGGTAGATTGAGCGAGCAACACATCAGATTCAATGACTGAACCGATTGAAGCGTCAATGACGTTAATGTCGGGACTAATACTCGCTTTGATCGCTTCCAAGGTTCCTTGCGTGTCAGCCTTGAGGATAAGGTTACAGTTAATTTTACCTTCCTCATCATTGTCAGCCACTTGAACTACGGGCTTAATAATATCGGCAACATGTGCCCCTGGTGCCCCAGTAAGGATGGAGCCAACGGCAGGAACTTCAGCAAAACCAATTATTTCAACTGGTTTTCCTGGTTCAGCAACCTTAACTGACTTACCCAAATCATCAAAAAGAGCGCGAATTTTGACCGGTTTATCTCCTACAAAGATTTCACTACCAACTTTTAGGGTGCCATTTTTAACGATGACTGAAGCAATAGGACCACGACGTTTATCCATACTGGATTCGATAATGATGGCTTCCACAGATGTTTCAGCATCGGCCTGGTAATCTTCCATCTCAGCAATGAGGGCAATCATATCAAGAAGCTCGCCGATACCTTCTTTGCGGATAGCAGAAATATTTACCGCTGGCGTCTGACCTCCAAAACCTTCACAAAAAATTTGATGTTCGGTGAGTTGAGCTTTGACCATCTCAGCAGAAAAACCAGGTAAGTCCATTTTGTTGATGGCAACGATTACCTGACATTTGGAATTGAGGATATGTTTACAGGACTCAACCGTCTGAGGCTTGATGCCTTCAGTACCCGCAACGACGAGGATGACAATGTCAGTAACTTCCGCACCGCGCTCACGCATTTTGGTAAACGCAGCGTGGCCGGGAGTATCGATAAAGGTGATTTTTTTACCTTTATGCTCAATTTGGTACGCACCAATATGCTGGGTGATACCACCTGCTTCACCTTGAGTAATCCGACTGGAACGAATTGCGTCCAAGAGCGTAGTCTTGCCATGATCAACATGACCCATGATGGTGACAATAGGTGGACGAGTATTAGTCATGATTAATGATTGCCTCTATAGCTGCCTTTAATAGTATCCAATTCGCCCATTTTAGCTTTCAATTCAGTGACGGTGGTGACACCAGCTTCTTTAAGCGAGTTTTTGATCTTCTCAGTCAGATCGAGGGTGTCGATGGAAGGATTTTCATCATCAGCAATGACGACTTTTTCTCCAGTTGAGCCAACAATATCCAATTTATATCCGGTTAATTTACCAGCGAGACGGACATTTTGACCGCCTTTACCGATAGCTAAGGACAATTGGTCATCAGGGACGATGATTGTGGCAATTTTTAACTCTTCGTTCAATTCAATTTTAACGTTCTCTGCTGGAGCGAGAGCTGCAGCAATAAAGGCTTTGGCATCATCAGTGTATTGAATGATGTCAATTTTTTCGTTGTTGAGTTCGTTAATGACTTCTTGAACCCGCACACCTTTTTGACCAACGCAGGAACCGACAGGGTCAACTCCAGATTGGGTGGAATCGACGGCAATTTTAGTTCGGACACCTGGTTCGCGGGCCACAGCCTTGATCACAACCGCTTCAGAAGAGACTTCAGGCACTTCACGGCGGAATAATTCAGTGACCAATTCTTCAGCGGCGCGGGACACAATGATGGTTTTGCCGCGCATAGTTTCTCGAATATCGCGAACATATACGATTAAGCGTTGGTTCATACGATAGAATTCACCGCGCATTTGTTCTTCGGGAGGCATGAAACCTTGGCCGCGACCAATGTCGACAATGACATTTTTACCGTCAAAGCGAAGGACCATACCAGAAATAATGGTACCGACTTTGTCGGTGTATTCACCAATCACCGCGTCTTTTTCAGCTTCACGGACACGTTGCAAGATAACCTGTTTGGCGGTTTGAGCGGCAATGCGGCCAAATCCAGGAGGAGTAATATCGACTTTTTTATCGTCTTCCATCTTGAAGATAGAGGTAGCACCTGTGTTTGAGTCCACATCCACATCCATGACAATTTCTGCAGCTTCGTTGGCTTCATAGTCGGTTTGAAAGTCTTTGTGATACGCAGCCAAGATAGCAGCTTTGATGGTGTCGATGACAATTTGGGGATCAATACCGCGTTCGGTACAGATTTGGTTTAAGGCAGCGGCAAATTCACTTCGTGATTGTAAGGGAGCAGACATGGTTTTCTCCTATGTATAGTTTCTTATTTTTATAAATTTACTTTCCCCTCCATCGCATCGCTGCTTTGCGCTAACTGCTTATTCAGCCGTATCGCAAGCCGGATACTTTGGCGGGTTATACGTTATTTTAGTATTACTGTTTGTGTATAAAAAAAGGCGGGTCACCCCACCTCAACATTACTACACATATACCAAAAACGTTTGCGGAGGTTATTGTATCTTAAAACCTACTTGGGGTCAAATTATCTACCCAGGACGAGGAAACCAAAGACGACCAGGATGATGGGCCAGGTTTTATCGAGCATAAGATAATGAGCAAAACCAAAGTTTTGCAGTAGAAGCACCAGACCAAAGCCAATCAAGAATAATCCCCAAACTGATTTGCCAGATTTCTGAGTTACTTCTTTAGCTTCTTTTGCCACAGACTCGGCTGCCGTTTTTAATTCGGCGGAATTCTTTTTCATCACTTGCTCCATTTCTTTGTTTTTATCTGACTCGGAGGGGAGAACGAGCCAAAGAATAAAATATGCTAGTAATCCGGATCCTCCAAGTAAAATAATGCACACAAAAAGTAGGCGAACGATAGATGAGTCCACATCAAAGTACGCAGCGACACCGCCACACACTCCGGCAATCATCCGATCTGATTCTGAACGGTAGAGTGTTTTTGTTGGATTAGTTGACATTTCTTGCCTCCAGGGGAAAACTATACCCCGCAGGTTGATCGTGTTCAAGGTGATATTCATGTAAATATGACAAACAACCTATCCGATGAGTCTTATTTAAACCATCACACTGAGAATCAACTGTAAATTGTTGCTCACGGGCTGTATCGAATCCTGCTTTAAAATCTCCACAACGAACATCACAGGGATACCCTTGATAGGTTTGAGTGGAACTTTGAGAAATTTTTGCCGGACCACATCCCGCAACCAGAAGTGAGAAAATTGTGATGATGCACGTTTTTTGGCAGATCTTTTTCATAATACTTTACTCAGATTTACCATACAAAAATTTCTGATAAAAGGCAAGTGAACGGTCAACTACGGTTTGCCAGTCTGGTTGAAGGTTGTGGTCTGCTCCTGAATACGTAAAGTAGGTAACGGGAGTTTTTTGGGTTTTTAAGGTTTTTACAAATTCGCTTGACCAAAAGACAGGCACTTCTTCATCAGCGGTACCTTGATGAATCTCCAGTGGTCCTTTGATCCGATCCACAAATTTATCCAAGGAATAATCAAACACATCATAATCCTCCTCAAACCGAGCGATAGTTTGCCGCATCACTTTGCCTCCATCATCATATTCATCGGTGTAATACAGGAGTGAATAGGGAAATGGTTTGGATACAGGTGCCCACAGGACGGTTGGGATTGGTTTACCCGTAATTTCTAGCAGGGAAAGAGCGATTTGCCCTCCATTGCTGTGTCCCCACAGACCATAGTTAATTGGATTAACAAATGATAGTGAATCAAAAGAAGCAATTAAGTCGAGTAGTTGTGAGGGTTTTTCCAGACGAGCAGCCATGGAATCCTCAGGAGGTGCATCTGAAGTGCCGTATCCTAAGAAATCTGGAGCGATTGTAACAAAACCATGACCGGCAAACACTTTGGCAGCATTCTTTGTTCCGATTCCTGGTTGATAGATAGCAGAATCCACAAAGCCACGGTTCATGAGGATGATTGGAAATCCACCTGATGGGGTAGCAGAGGTGGGAACCATGATTTGCATGGACATGGTTTTTCCGCTTGTTTTGTACGAGGCTGAATACGTACTGTAGGCTGATTCGGTGGCTGTCTCCCGAAAAATAACTATGTCACTAGGCACTGGCTGATATGACTCAAGCGTGGCAAACCGGTACGCAAGGAGTGGTTTTGGTTTTGGAGTGGGAGTTGGGCTTAATGGACTAATTAACCCTTGAGACGACGACAGATTGATGACGTCGCGGACAAAAAAACCAGCAGCCCCACTACCAAAAATGAGTAGTAGGGCTAAAATAACGCGTTTAATCATGATTTATTGTTGCAGATCGCTCACGGAAAAGTCAGGAAAGTCTTTTGACGCATCGATGCTATTGAGATCATTTTCGATGGCTTGGATTTCATCAGTGTCCGATTTTACAACAGGTTTAATTGAGGGATTTGTGGTCGCAGCCGCATGACTGGCTTGTTCTGGTTTAACGAGACCTGCTGAGCCAGTGGTGGGACCAGCAGGCTTTTGACAACCCCCTAAGAGCAATCCACCAATAATCGATATACCGACAAGTAATTTCGTATTCATATTATTTCACTCCTTCCGTGATTGAACTTGCAGAGGGTTTAGGAGAGGCTAAACAAGCTTTAACTTTTTGTGATAGTTCAGGCTGGATGGTTTGTTTGAAATAGGTTTTGACAGCCAGGGCTTTTTCCCGCATCACTTGGTTTTTTTGCCGAGCAGTTTGAGCTGAGGAGGCGAATTTACCCTCACTTTCACCGCAGCGATATTCTTTGGTCGCTTGCATAGTGGTATTGAAGTCGCGAAAGGCAGCAGCAAATTCGGCAATCAAGCTATCGAATTTTGTTAATTCCGCCTTCAACGTGGTAACGTCACAACTTTTCCCTTCAAGTTTAGCAACTAAATCACCAATACGCTTTCGTACACCCTGGTACAGGTTGTAGTGTTTGTCTCGATTTTGCTCATATTGATTGGTGCGAAAGTTGATGCGCGATTCAATCAGATCACAGCGTTTTTGACGCAATTCCTCTCGATTCTCTTTTGTTTCTTCTCGAGCTTCTTGAACTTGTTCTTTTTGAACCCGTATTTCACTTCGATTGGCTGTCATGGTCCCTTGGACGGCCCGGGCAGGGGTGACTAACCA
>CAZKZW010000031.1:0-260 GCA_964557365.1 uncultured Pseudomonadales bacterium
CCGATCCCAGTAAACCCATTACCCCCAAAACAGGTGATATCATTAAATTTGGTAAGCACTCTTTTTATAAAATTATTCTCAACCCCTAATCACTAAGCACCAGGGACCAAGCACTAAGGACTAATATCATGTTAACTAAAAAACAAAAGAAATTTGCCGGCATACTCGTTGCCATCGCCTCAATCGCTTTAGTCGTTTCTTCCATTGGCGGTTCTCTATTCTTCTTGGCAGGCCAATAGGGAGAAGATGGACCTCAAAGC
>CAZKZW010000031.1:270-10479 GCA_964557365.1 uncultured Pseudomonadales bacterium
GCCGGAGGGACACCGCTTTTTCCGGGCGCTGGTGGATTTTGTCGGCTTTCAAACAGCCGAACTGCCGTTTTTGGTGGATGACCGTGACGACGGCTCGTCCCGATTCACTCACGGGAGGTGTCAAATGAGTGAAGATATGCAGGTGATAGTAATAACTCATCTTCCTCAAATTGGTCCTCAATATGCACATTCGCTGGAAAAACTAGGTATCCGCACCCTTGGTGATCTACTTCATCATTATCCATTTCGATATGCCGATCTTTCCAAAGAAGCGACGGTTAGCACCCTCCAAATAGGGGACACAGTCACCCTGTCAGGCACTATTATTGGCATCCAATCAGTCCGACTTTGTACCGGAAAAACCCTCCAAAAAGCGGATTTTTCTGATGGCACGGGTACCCTCAAAATCTCCTGGTTTAATCAACCGTATTTAGTAAAGACATTCGAGCAACATCCTCAAGTCGCTCTTTCGGGCACGGTCAAAGCATTTGCTGGCAAGCTCACCCTCTCTACCCCCCAATATGAACTCATCAAGGACTCTGTACCCCGTACCTCTCCAAGGCTTCATACGGGCAGACTTGTCCCCGTATACCCCGAGACAAAGGGTGTGTCCAGTAAATGGCTCCGCACCCGCATAAACACCCTCCTAAAACTTGCCCCCCCACAACCAGATTGGTTGCCCATCGAATGCCAAACTTCTCAACGATTACTTGATTACAATACTGCACTCCGAGCAGTTCACTTTCCCGACTCAATGGAAGCAGCTGAAGCGGCTAAAGTGAGACTTGGTTTTGACGAATTATTCTTGTGGCAACTGCTGGCTCAAACCAAAAAAGCCATGCGTAAAAACCGTCAAAATTTCTTTACCGTATCTGAAACAAGCATTGACCCCTACCTCAAACAACTACCTTTTACCCTAACTAAAGGTCAGCAACAAGCTGTTGAAGAGATCCTTACCGATTTGAATGGGGCTACCCCCATGAACCGATTACTTCAGGGCGATGTGGGTTCGGGCAAAACGGTAGTTGCTGCCGCTGCAGTCTATTGCATGGCACGAGCTGGCTTCGTCTCCGTCCTGATGGCTCCCACTGAAATTCTCGCCACCCAACATGCCGCCACACTCTGTCCTATTCTTGAGCCACTTGGTATTCCTGTCAGCTTGGCGACCCGAACACACAAAGATGCTCTCAATTCCTCAGGTATCATTATTGGTACCCAAGCAGTACTATTTCGTCATTTACCGGACAATGTGGGCCTCATTATCATTGACGAACAACACCGATTTGGCGTAAGTCAACGCAGTCAACTCTTAAACCAACCTCACAGCCCACACTTGTTATCCATGACCGCCACCCCTATCCCCCGCACTGTCTCACTCACCCTCTATGCTGACCTAGATATATCCGTTATCGACGAATTACCCCAAGGTCGGTTACCCATCAAAACATGGGTCGTACCCGACCACAAACGAGCGGGTGCATATAAATGGATGGAAGCTGAAATTGCCAAAGGTGGTCAAGTTTTTGTTGTCTGTCCGCTTATTTTTGATTCCGACAGTGAAACCATGAGTGAAGTCAAGGCCGTCGAATCAGAATACACCCGTCTTACCACTCAAATATTCCCAAATCACCGAATCGGCCTCGTTCATGGCGGTATGAAAGCCAAAGAAAAAGACAAAGTGATTACTGATTTTTCCAAAAAAGAATATGACATCTTAGTTGCCACCCCCGTTATTGAAGTCGGCATCGATATTCCCGGCGCCACCATCATGGTGATTGAAGGAGCTGAACGCTTTGGCCTGGCCGGCCTTCATCAGCTGCGTGGCCGGGTTGGTCGCAATAGTGAACAGGGCTATTGTTTACTTTTCCCCACTTCAGATCAAACAACTGCACTTAACCGACTCAAATCTCTCGAAACGATTCAGTCTGGTTTTCAACTAGCTGAATTAGACCTCAAACTGCGCGGCCCCGGCAACGTGTATGGCACTGAACAATCTGGTTTCTTAGATCTAAAAATTGCTTCTTTTAATGATGGCCATCTCATTCTTGCCGCTCATCAAGAAGTGAGTCGTCTCCTCAAACAAGATCCCCACCTCGTTACACATCCTACGGTACGTGCTCGCCTCAACCAACTTATCGCCACACTTGCCGAACCCAACTAATCCTATATCCTATCTATTCCCTATACCCTATACCCTGTTCTCTTGCCCCGTGTTACAATACCCCGTGACTCGATGGTTAAAACCCCATATAATGAGTCAACAAGGCAAGTTGAAAGAAAATAGAGAGGAACCAATATGGGCGCCTTACCCAAGAAAAAACACACCGTACAACGTCAAGGCCGACGCCGTGCCACCATCAAAATGGCTACCAAAGCCCTCGTTGAATGCACTAAATGTCATGCCAAAAAAGTGGCTCACCATGCGTGCGAAGCATGCGGTAGTGTAAATTAACAAAAACTAAACAATCATCATGAAGGCAAAGTCAGATCCCCGCCACCGCCAGCGCATCAAGCGAATGCAGTCTTTGTTTGCATACGTTTTTAATCACCTGGATGTTGATGAAGATATTCAACCCATCGTTGCCAACCTTACCACCATCGATGATCAAATAACCTCAGCTGCTCCCGAATGGCCCATCAGTCAAATTAACCGGATTGATCTGGCTGTTTTACGTTTAGCAGTTTTTGAATTGACTCAAAAAGAAGTGCCATATAAAGTCGTTATTGACGAAGCAGTCGAGCTTGCGAAAGAATATGGCAGTGACAACTCACCAAAATTTATTAATGGAGTTCTAGGTACTATCCTACAAAAGGTATCATGACCGACACACAACAAACCGTCTTTACAATTATTGCCAACATCTTGGGTGTTGAAGTGAGTGATATTACCCCTCAAGCAGATTTTCTGCTTGACCTCAATGCCACCTCAGAAGATTTGGCAAAAATAAAAACTGAAATCGAAAACACATTAGAAGTAGTATTACCTGAATTCGATGAAGAAATTCCCATGACTATTTCTGAACTCATGGAATTAGTCGAGGATTCGCTGCTCTAATCCTATGACCACTCTCCCCATCTACAATCAGGATCTCCTCTCCCTTGCGTTTACACATCGGTCATATCTTAATGAAAATGCTACTATCAAGGAACATAACGAACGTTTAGAATTTCTTGGTGATGCCGTACTTGAACTTGCCACCTCTGAATTCCTCTACAAGAAATTTCCCCTTATCCCTGAGGGTGAATTAACCGCCTATCGCGCCGCTCTAGTCAAAACTACCTCTCTGGCAAATGTCGCCACCAAATTAGAATTCGGCACTCAACTCAAACTCTCAAAGGGTGAAGAAATGTCAGGCGGTCGTCAAAATTTCTCTCTCCTTGCCGACACGTTTGAAGCAGTTGTGGGAGCTATCTATCTAGATCAAGGCTTCTCTGCTGCTACTGCTTTTCTGAATACTCATCTTTTTCCAGAAATCGATCGCATCATTGATCAAAAGCTGTTTAAGGATTTTAAATCCAGCCTCCAAGAATACGTGCAGGCTCATGGGTCCAGTTCACCTGAATACAAGGTCATTGATGAAACAGGACCAGATCACAGTAAAGTATTCACTATCGAAGTCCGTGTTGATAACAAGCAAGTGGCCATTGGCTCAGGTAAAAGCAAACAGGAAGCCCAACAACAGGCTGCAAAGTGTGCACTTGAGAAACTTGGCCAAGCTTGATACAATGCGCTGCACATAATAATTAAGCGGTACATCCAAAACGCAATATGCTTAAAATCAAACTTTTCCGCACAGGCAAACGGGGACATGCACTCTACCGAATTGTGGTAGCTGAAGCGCGCAGTAAACGCGACGGTCAGCGCACCGATTTATTAGGTACTTACGACCCACACGCCAATCCGGCTGCGTTCAATCTTGACGTAGACAAATATACCAATTGGCTCAAGAAAGGTGCTCAACCCACTGAAACCGTCCGCAAACTAGCTGACAAGAAAATTACTAAGTAATTTTGTTTAAAAAGGTTCACATCCTATGCAAGAACTCCTTAATCTGATCTTAAAGAACATTGTTACCAACCCTGAAGCTATCCAAATCACCATGGGTGAAGAAGAGGGGAGAGAAGTTTATACTATTACCGTTGATCCTGCTGATATGGGTCGAGTAATTGGTAAAAGTGGTAAAGTCATCAAAGCTATCCGAGCTCTCGCTCATGTCGTGGCGATTCGTCAAGGCAAGCGTTTCCGCATCAACCTAGCTGACGAAAATGGTACCACTCAAATTGAGCCAGAGACCAAAAACGATGACGTAGAAACTGAAGTCGAAGAAGTTGCTGACGTTATCGATCTTTCCGAAGGTACAGAAGAAACATCCGAGTAGTTTTTTAAAAAACAAATAAAACAACGCCTCCTCTATGGGGGCGTTTTTGTTTTTCCAAAAAAAGACGACGAGTATTAAAATGAAAACACATCCGTTCGATCATAATTCGATACTGAAGCCGATGAACTTGCAACCGTTTGCACTTTTGCATAGCCAGAAAGTTGTGACAACGTAGATGTGGCTGAATCAGACAACACGGGTAAGGGCGCTGCAATGATATCTTTTTTCGATGCGTTTGAGGGTAAGACATAATGAATTTGCAAATCCAAACTTGCTTGTCGCTGGCTTACATCCAAACCCTTCACTTCTTGACCTATCGTAATCGAAGTAATCGATACTAGGGGAAGTGATTGCTGTAATCGCTCGACAAACCGAATCACATTGTCACTTTGTCCACTGACTGTCAACTTTGTTGCCAATGTCACATATCCTGCCTTCTCTATTTGAGGTTGCGCAGATTTCGTTGCCAACGAGCCAGGGGTTAAGTCAAAGTCACCCGCCCATACTTCTGTTTCTGACGATAGTTGTTGTATAGCCATAAGTACTTCATAGTAAGGCTTGTGTTCAGGTAAAGCTTGTTGAGCTAAGTTTATTAATGACTCAATCTTCCCTGAGTTGAGCCCCTCTACCTGCTCTAATTTTGTTTGTGCCTGTTCCGCCGTTTTTTTGATCGATTTCATCTCATTAATTGCCTCTGTCATTTGCTGCACTTGTGGAACAAGCACACCAACCGTACCAATTATTACCAATGTCGCCACCAATCCCGGAAACCACCACATTCGCAAATAAGTTTTGTTAAAAAAAGATATTTGTTCTGCCATAGCTATTTCTCTCCTGATTGGACTAGGGACAAACTCATATCTACCTGATAACTCGCATCTTCACTTCGGGAAATTGATGCGGACATTTTTTGTGCCCCAATCACGGTAAAATCCTTCTCAATCGTATCCATTACTTTGTTTGCCAATAATACATGAGGTGCTTTTATTCCCATCTTTAAAACATTTGCCTCAATCGTAAAGACGTTCATTTCACAATTTTCAGGAACCAATTGTTGCGCTTTCTTCCACAAATCAATCGATTCTCTTCGACTCATCATGAGATTTTTTAATACTTCAGCTCGATTAACGAGCACTTCCTGTTCCTGAACCATCAATGCTTTTTCAGTCAATTGCATCCGTGTTCGCTCAATTCCACTCTTCACATCTGCAATCTGACTCTTAAGATACATCGTAATCCCCACAATCAGCAGCAAACAAATAACATACACAATCAACACCACACCTGCACCCACCCGAACCTTAAATGCCAACGCTTCTCGTTGATCAAACACCACCTTCCGCTTGGAGAGTAGATTTATGTGAGGGGCAGTAAGAAGTGGCATACATCACCTGTTATTGCAACGCATTTCTTGCCAAGCCAACTGCTAATGCGTACGTAGCATTATCCTTGGGAATAGTCACGTCTTGTTCTAATTCCAAACCTTGAAAAGGGGATGCGATGATAACTTCTGCCGAAAGTGCTTCTGTTAAATAGGGGGCTAATCCATTTAAATAACTTGCTCCCCCTGTTAACAATACGGTTCTAATTCCGCTTCCCATTTGTGATGACTGATAGTATTGTGTTGTTTTTCGTATCTCACCCATCAGCACATTCATCACTGGATCCAGTGCTCGCTTCACTTTTCCTTCCAATTGTGTTGGATTTAGCCCATATGTCCGTTTGTATTCTTCTGCCTGCTGACCCGTCAAGCCTAAACCTTGCTGAATTGCCCGAGTAAACACCAAGCCACCCGTTTGAATCGAATAACTCAGCGTTAATCGGCCACCCTCGAGTATCAATAAATCAGTCGAAAGTGCTCCCATGTGTATCAACATAGTTCCTTGATCTTGAGGTATTTGTGATATGACTGAGCGATAACAAGCCAATAACCCCGTTTCCATATGCACCAGTTCTAATCCCGCTGTTTGAAACAATAAAGTAACTCGATCCACCAACGTCTTTTTTGAAGCTACCAACAATACGTGCATTTTCTCACCCACCGTACCTTTTTTGGGTTTGTGGAGCACCTGATACTCCAATTGCACTTCTTCCAGAGGTACAGGAATGTGTTGTTCAGCTTCCCAGTGAATTGACGAAGCTAATTCGGCGTCAGAAAGATAGGGCATGGTAATGATGCTGGTGTACGCCAATGACTCTGGCAATGCTGTTGCCACGGGTCTCCCGGCAAATTTTTGCTCAACAGATAATTGTTTTATTGTTGCCGCTAGTTGGTTAAAGTGAGCCTCATCATTCGGCAAAAATTGACCCACCGGATTATATGCAGAACCAACCCCCATCAAACGAGGTTTAGACTGCACACCGCTCAAGGTCACTGCTTTTACACTGTATGATCCAACATCAATTCCCACAACTACTGGCATATCGCTCCTCTATATACACTGTTTATGGCTCGCTATGAACTAAGTCACCTTGCCCAGCAAATAATACATAATCGAATACTGATGCGGTTGTTGCCATGGTTTTGTTCACCTCAACAGTTCTGCTACCTCCTGAAGTGTCGGTTGCAGTTGAGGTCACTAAGTAAGACTGAACAGGCAAAGACCCATTTATTCCTGCCACCGTCAATGTTGTATCTGCATAAACTACTTTGATTCTAGCTGAATCTGCTCCCGCAGTTACCACATCTGCTTCATACGTACTTGCTGTTTCAATTGCCGCTACAAATCCATCATTTCGTGTTGCCATACACGCATTTGGACCATATGCATATCGCCTGACACTTCCCGCCGTGATCAAAGACACAATAATCCCCACATCCTTTTGACAATTACCCGTCTTTGGCCACGAAATATGAATCCTCGTCGCCGTTCCTCCCGACAATGATATGGGAGCTGTCTTACCATTTAACACCAATCCTTCGTACACCGCTTTTTCATCCACTTGATACTGTCCAGAAAAACCTTCAGGCAATCCGGTTATATTCTGCGCTGGAGTAGTTGCCAAATTTTGCTTCAACGCCGCTTCTACTCCTTGCTCAGCTGCATTTAATGCTTGACTTGTTTCAGTTTCTTGCCGAGCAGTCTTCGTCTCAATCACTGATTGGGAAATTGATCCCAATCCCACGGTCAACAATACTGCCGTAATCAACAACACAACCAGTCCCACCTGACCACTTTGAAATGTTGACATGTTTCCGTACATACTACTCATTGTATTGACTTTGTTTCCTTACTGCAATTGCCGTGGGGCCACTTCTCGCCACTCAATCGAACCATACTTGAGGGTGAGGGGAGTGTTGAACAAGAGATCGGGGCGATAGATAAATAGTTCAGCAGGGTTTTGGTTGTTGGCAAGTGGGTCAGTAGCTGGCTCAAGTGATCGTTCCAGGGTGACTCCCCGCCAGCCGACAAAGTTGCCTTCACCTACAAATTGTCGAGCTGCTCCATCACCAGCGGCTGCATCTCGAACGATCAAAAAGCCATCAGCCACATATTGTCCATGAGCGGTGTAGGAGTTTTCGGAAAAAGTAATGTTGCCATTGGTAATCACCGCTAAATATCCTCCATTGGCCACGGTAATGTTTCCATCCACGGTGACATTCCCATTCACAAAGAGGATAACCTTCTCATTGGCAGCAATCACGATGGGGGTGGCTGAATCACCCAAGGTGACATCGCCCCGATGATAGAGACCCTTTCGATCATCTACCGTTAAGTTGGCTGGATCTTTGGTCAAATCATCATGAGTCAGAGTGACAGCCTCCCCGGCAGTAAAATCATCCTGTGGGGAGACACCCATCTCCGCTATCCGCATAAAGTAGCTGTATCCCTCTTTGACAGACACATGATAAGGAGAATCCTGTACCTTCCAGTTAGTGGTAGAGCCCACACTGTAATTGTTGGTGTCAATGGTATTTCCGGCAATGAATGCACCTGAATCCAAGCTGGCAGTGGCATAGGAACCATAGGGTTGAGTTGCCGCTCCGGGAATCTTCTGAACGATATTTCCCGGTGCCGCCACATCACCACCTGCTACCTGCCACCAAGGATCCGCCACCTGAGTGACGTAGAATGATCGCTCGATGGGCTGGTCCGTCACGGTCAGCGTGTGGCTGGCCGGCAGGGGGCACTTCATGATCCAGTTGGTGTCGTCGTTGGAGAACCCGAGCGAGTACTGGTACCCCGTGGTGGTGTTGCCCGGCACGGTGAAGGTGGCCGAGGACTGAACCCCCGTCTCCGTCCCCCCCGCGTAGCCGCTGAGGCCGTCGGTGTTGGACATGACCATGGTGCCGCCGGCGTACCCGACGGCCGGGTCCGTCCCGTCGCACAGGATGCCGTTCGACGCATACACCCGCCCCGTCACCGTCGTTATCGAAGGGACGCTGATCGATCTGACCACGGACGCCTTCCCCAGAGATCCGTTGAAGGCGATCACCCGCCAGTAGTACGTGCCTGAGCTTGCGGGCGTGAACGGCGCAGATGTGACCCCCGACGCCGTCGTAGTACTGTACGTCCGACAGTAGTTCTTCCAGTTAAGGGATTCAACGCCGGGGTCCGAGATGGTGGCCAGATCACTGTCAACACAGACCTGATATATGTTTGACCCCGCGCAGTTGACCCCCCAGGACAAAGTGGGCTCCCACTGCAGAGTCACCGAGGCGGTCTGGGCCTTCGTCCCATCCACCGGGCTCATCAGCACCGACGCCGCCGGGGAAGTTGGCACACATGAGGTGTCATCATCACCATCATCGTCGTCGTCACCCCCACCCCCTCCGCCGCAGTTTACACAGCAGTTTCCTTCATCATATGGCTCCGGACATGGATGAGGATCTCCTCCAGAACAAGTCTCTTTCTCTGGTACCGGACAACCATACTGACCTTTTTCTACAGGACACACATACCAACAATTCTGAGGCGAGTCTGTACACGAGCTGCTGCATCCGCAGTGTGCGCAGTATTCCGCGGCCCGGACTTGCATCGTAAAAGCTTTGCCAAAGAGAAATACGCCTATAAGAGCGCTTATTATTATGATAAAGGGAAGGTGTCTCTGCATCCGCCTATCTCCCGCATCCTGAGGTGACGATAATGTATCCGCGCAGTTCACCGCTTGCTGATGCTTGCTGAGCCATCACGATCACCTCGCTGCCCGCATGAATCAGCGATCTCACCTCGTCAAGTCTCGTTGCGGCGCCGATGCCGTCCTGATACAGAAGATTGAAGTAACCCTGGGAGAAGGGTACCCCGCCGCCGTCCCGTGAACCCATCACCGCCGGGTAGCACTCATACTGGATCTCCGGGGGCAGCTTCACCCGCACTGATTCATTGTTGTTTATCAGCAGGTCTATCTTGTCGTCACCCCACTGTTTAACGATGCCCCGCACCTGAACCCGGGTCACTCCGCCCTTCTCATCGCTCATCTTACCTAAGAAGGTTCTTTCGGGGGGCAGATTTGCTCGAATCGGAAAGGTTTCCGTCGGTGACTCGCTCGTCTTCTCCTGACGATGAGCCGTTCCAGGACCAATCACGCGAAATGCGAAATACCCACTCCCCACCAAAACAACAGCCGTCAGCAATAGCAGGAGTCTATAAGCATCTTTCTTTCTTATCGCAGGAAGGGTCATAACAACATCCTAGCACTCATCCGTCTCTGATCGCAATCGGTTTTAACAAGATTGTTGGGTGTAGACGTTATTTATCGCTAAATACCATTATAAGATCACTGTTTATGGCGAATCCTGGCCCGAGCTTCTCAGGATCCTTCGCCGATTCTTCTATCACTCTACTCAGAAACTCTCCTGATGTTTTAAACCCCTCCCGCTTAATCAACC
>CAZKZW010000032.1:0-2754 GCA_964557365.1 uncultured Pseudomonadales bacterium
ATTTTGAATGGGCATTGTCTCGGGGGATATGGCGAGTACCCGATTTTGGTACCCCTGATGACCGCAAGTTGCCAACGATTTTAGTGGCGCATCGATTTGGTTATTTGTCTTGGACCAACACCTATCGGCGAGAGCATTCGTTTTTTAATTTACCAAAGGTAACCCAAGGTGATCGAGTTGAAATTGTCTGGAATCAGCGGAAGTATGTGTATGAGGTGTATGGATGGGATGAGGGGAAAGAGATTTCTGATTATTCGGCCGATCTCATTTTGTACACCTGCCAATATCTTGAATCTGACATCCGCATCTTTAGATATGCTAGACTGATCAGAGAATAGTTGAGGAAAGTAATATGCCTGGAGAAATTGGTGGTGGACCATCGCCTTCAGAAATGAAGCCTAATAGACCGCAGCAAGAAGTGCAGGAGTCGAGCATTGTGGGAAGAGGAAAAAAATTGGGAATGGGAGCTTTGGCATTACTTACAGTGGAGTATTTATTAACTGGTTGCACTTCCTCTGGAACTGATAATGCACGGATAGACAAACTGGGTGCAGAAAGGGAGCTGTATAGCTTGGTTAAGTTTGGCGAGGGGATATCGGCTTCTGAGGCTATGAAAAAGGCTATTAATACCTATCGAGGGACGAGTGAAGGGGGAGCATATAGTGAATATAATGCAACGTCACCTTGTCCGGAGATTGATATAGCGGTAATCACTCCTGATGGAGTATTTGCTACAGATGGTTGGGAGGGAATGTATAAAAGAGTCGATGACGGAGATGATGCTACGTTGGTAAGTGATGAGCTTAATGCCGCTTTTCCTTCGGAAGGAAAGGTGATTGTTGTAGATGATTTTCATAATATTCCAACTACGATAAAAGATTATGTTGGTGGTTATGCTAATCCAGATAATGTCGCCTTTTCTCCTGTAGGTGGACAGTCGGTTACTGGTACAGATGCTTTACAAGCGTTAGGAATAGAGTAATTTCTCGAGTGTTATACTAGCGGTGATTTTGTGCCAGGCTACAAAAAAAGTGAGGCAAGTATTTCATTGCCTCACTTCTATTTTTATAACAATTTACTCTGACCAAGAGATGGATTGGGTGGGGCAAGAAGAGATAGCATTGTTAATTTCATCTTCGGTGTTGCCAGTTGGGTTGGTGACGGTGGCATGAGGGCCATTGACAGCAAAGGTTGCTGAACAAATGGAGGCGCAACTGCCACAAGCAATACAAGTGGATTCGTTGATCTTTGGTTGTTTCATAGGATAGTCCTTATAAACATTGTTAATATAAATTAGTCTATCAGATTTTGACAAATATGGATATAAAAACAGTTATGATAGAGAAATGAAACGATACTTATACCTTCTTTTAACGACCATGTTGACTTTGGTGTGGGTGAGTGGGGGATTGGTCTTGGACAAACAACTAGCGGCTATTGTGGGAGCCCTGGTAGCGTGTCTATGGTTGACGAGTGTTTTGTTTGTCCGGCTTACAATTGAGCTTCCTCGATTTTTTTGGTGGTGGTGTTTACTACTGGGATTGAGTGCTTTATCAATCATTTGGAGTAGTCAACGGATTGATACAGCTCAAGAAGTAGTTTTGATGGCGAGTGGAGGATTGTGGTGGCTTGGATCTAAGACAATGAGTGCGAATGTACGATTTCGGAGTGCAGTTAAGATATCAGTCTTGTGTGCTGGAGCAGTGTTTACTGTGTTGTGGTTGTTGGCAATAACAAAGACGTGGCAATTGTCGTATGGTCCATCAAGTTTGGTGGTTGAAGCTTCGAGTTACAAAAACCATAACCATATAGGTGACTGGTGGATGGTGATGCTTATTCTGTCGTTTTCTCAAGGAGTGGCATGGGAGTGGGTGTTGCCGGCTGTGGTTATGCTGTGGGCATCACGATCACGATCGGCTGATGTGGGCGCGCTTGTTGGTTTGGGATATTTGGCTTGGATGCGGGAGTGGTGGATTGTACATAAAAAAAAGATGATTGTGGGGGCAATTGTGTTGGTGGGGATATTTTTAATCATGGGTTTAGGAAAGGTTACTTTGGGCGCGCGAGATTATTATGTTCAGGTAGTTGCTGGTTTGGTGACGAAGTATCCTTGGGGGGTAGGCTGGGGGAATTTTCAAAAGATCTCGCATGATTCTAGTACCCATTGGTGGGGGAGAGGTGATTTTTCATCGGTAGTTCACTGTTTACCGCTGGAATGGCTGGCAGGTATGGGTTGGTTAGGGTTGGTTGGTTGGATATGGTTAGGGTTCGTTTCGTGGCGGATTGGTTTTGTGAGCAAGAGAGATAAGGGAATGTGGCGGGCAGTCTATTGGGCAATGTTGATTAATTTCTGTCTGGATACAACGTATTTAATTCCGAGTATGTGGTGGTTATGGATGGTGGTAATTGGATTGGCGGAGGAATAAGAAAGGGTATAGAGGATAGGGGTTAGGGTACAGGGTTTAGTTTTGCATCTTTGCCGGGATCGCGCTCCATGGCTCGGTGCTTGGAACGGCAGATGAGGCAGAAAAGGGGTTTTTGTAATCCTTTTGACTGATAGAATTGTTGATCGTCTTCGGTCCAAATAAACTCGTTGTGACAGTCTTGACAAGTTAGGGTGAGGTCAGGCATTTTCTTTTCTTTCTTTGAGCCAGTGTTGGCAGGCATTTAGACATATAGTAAGTCGATTAGGGAAGTCGGCATCAGTGAGGTGAAGATTAATAACTGAAGAGAATGAATCAAGAAATGTTTGGT
>CAZKZW010000032.1:2764-9902 GCA_964557365.1 uncultured Pseudomonadales bacterium
ATGATGATATTTCTCAAAGAGGGTAATGCCGTCAACATAGTTTTTGTCTTTGTACAGTTGGACTGTTTTGTCGGTACTCCAATTCAAACTGATTAAAAATACTTGATAATGATACGTGTCAAGTTGAGGTGAATATTTGCTCCAGGTTCGATCAACACTCGCATCGAGAATGAACGACTGTTGGTTTTTGATTAACTGCGTGAGCCGTTGATCTCGACGAGATTCATATTCAGATTGATTTAAATCTCCGGTATCTTCAACTGTTTCGGTACGGATAACGTCGGTGGAGAAGATGGGAAGATTGAGATTACAGCTAAGGTAGTGCGCGATAGGGCTTTTGGAGGTACCAACCATACCTGAGAACGTGATGATAAATGGGGAAGCTGTCATGAATCGATTTTAGCATTGGAAAAAAGTTTTTTCTCTAGTACAATACATTTTGTGTTTGGGCCGGTAGCTCATTTGGTAGAGCGCTTCTATGGCATAGAAGAGGTGAGGGGTTCGAATCCCCTCCGGTCCACAATTGTTTTATAGCGTAAATACTCTTTTCGTCATGTCTGAATCAACTGTAGATAATACACCACCATTTTCTCTAAAAGAAAACTTGGGACATGCGGTGGATTTTTCGTGCATTTTTGATGATGGAAAAAAGATTGAACTTGTTGGAGTTGATAAAGAAAGAAACATTGTTTCTGTAGGAACTCCTTATTGTGATGTTTTACTTGTTGAAAGAGAAGCAGATGGGAAAATAGATAACTCTCGATGGGATATGGTTTCTTTGATAGATAATGCTTCAGGTGATCGACGCGTACTTAGTCGAGAATGGTGTAAGCAATTCATTCAAATTCTTGGTCGGACTCGCGCGGAGTGGAAAGAATATTCAGTGAATCGACTTACTTGGGGATTGGACGAAATGTTAGATGAGCCCTTGCCAAACACGAATTCAGAAAATGCTACTCAAGAAGAAAAGAAATGGATTGATGAACTTTTATTTGCCGGGCATATGAGCTCTGAGGAGAGTGGGTGCGAAGAGTATGAAGATCATATGCAAGACGGTCAGGATTATTTTGATGAATGGAAGAGAAATCGGTTTTAATACAAAAACCCCTCTTTGCAGAGGGGTTTATTTTTTATCTACGCGTATTGGTTATTTGTAATAGCTCTTGAGTTGGAAGAGGAAGTAGAAACCGATCGCGGTACCGATGATTAAACCTCCGAGATTGAAGGATACGAGTGAAGAAACGGCACTGACGAGGGTGGAATAAAACATTAATCTCCAAGCACCCAAGGATCGTTTGAAGAGACCAGGAATGGCCATGATTTCCAGAACAGTGTTCACAATAAGAAACACGATGGAAATGGAAAAACCAGCAAAGGCACTGACTCCACCTAATGCTGCGAAAGGAGCAGCAATGGCACCAAGTCCCAAGACTGCGAAGACAGCGGGGATGGCCATAACCACACCAATGATGGCGAGGTAGGGAGCAGCCTTGACCAAAAATTCTTTGGCATTTTCAGGAAGAGCGGGAGCCTTTTTGGCAAATATATCGTCTAATATTTTTTCAAATTCGCCCATATTCTTGGGCATAACCATTGGGGTTGGTTTTTTTTCTTCTTCTGCCATACGTAGATACTCCAAGTATTTGTTGGTAATTGATCTTAGTGTATCCTCAGGTGTGATTCGGAGCAAGATCGTGTTGCTTGTTTATTGGTTGGTGTCGGGGCCAGCAGTGGCGGGTAAGTCAACCACAGCAGGAGCACTAGCAGCCGTGGGGGTTTGTAGTTCAGTCTTGGCTGGAGCCGTTTGTTTGACTGTGGCGGCTTTGGAGGCTTCTGCTTGAGGTAATTGTTTGGATAATTCTTCCAGTTCACCTTTGGCTTTGGCATAGTCAGCTGAATCAGACTTAGTCAACGTCAATGCCTGGCGCATATAATCGAAAGCGGTGACTATATCCTTTTTTTGTTGATACGCATGGGACAGGTTGTAATACGCATTGGCGTAATCTGCCTTTAACTCAGCAGCTTGTTGGAAGAGACGAATGGCCTGATCATATTTGCCGAGCAAGTAGTAAATGCCGCCCAAATCAATCCGTAGACTGGGGTTGACAGCATCAACTTTGATTGCCTGAGCCATAGCGGCAATGGTCCATTGATCTGCGCCTTGAGCAGCATTGATGAGCGAGCGGTAAATTACAGCTAAACTTTCCCAGTTGGTAACATTCTGGGGCTCCATACTGACGGCCACTTTACCCTCGCGAATGGACTGCTGGACCAATTGTGCGATTTGTTGCTTTTCTTGGTCTGTCATATCTTTTTTTGTCGACAACGAGTTGGCGAGCGCTAAATTGGTTGCAGCATAGGCGCGACGGTAACGGGGGAGGTATGGATTTTGCATGATGGCCTGGCGTTGCAAGTCATATGTTTTGACTCCATCGTTTGATGCTGCTGCATCTAATGCCTGTTTGAATGTCGTTTCAGCAGCATAAGCCCGACCGGAAAAATAGAGACTGGCTATTGCGGTGGCAAAGAGCAATGCAATGGGGGTATAGAAGAAAATAAACTGAAGTGGTTGGATCCTTTCAGTGATTTTTTGCTCGACTTCAATTGTCTTAACCACATCATGAGCCGAAAGTTTGAGTTGGAGCCCCCACAAGAGCAAACTGAGATAAAACATAAAGATCATGGGGTAGGTGCCTGGGATGAGGAAGAATAGTAGCAAAATACCAAAAGCGGTAATGATGATAGATTTGACTTGAGTGCTGCGAAGGTCGAGTCTAGCAGTTTTGATCATTACGGTAATAAGCCAGATGAAAAAACCTAAGCCAACTAACCCAACTGTGGTAATAATCTGAAGCACTTCACTGGAAGACATGGTGAAGCGAATATTCCAGGTGTCAGTAAGGTTGAGGTTGGCTGGACGAAATTGATTGTACGCGATACTAAATGAACTTGTCCCAACGCCCAAGAGTGCGTTTTTTGGAGTTTTTAATGTTTCAACCGCGATAGCGTAACCGGCTTGGAAGGGAAGAAAGATTGGGGCGGTTTCTTTGCCTGGAAATGAGTAAATAAGAGAAACGACAAATCCCGCACTCATTAAAGCGGAGAGAACAAAAAGAGAGATTTTTTCAGCTGCGTCTGTTTTCGTAAAAGCCATAAACAGGGTGATGAGAATGACGGGAGCTAAGAAACTAAGTAGAGCTACAGGCGAGCCTGCGGGGGTGAAAGCAACTGTGTTTACGAGAGACGCGCTAAATAGATGGTTGAGGAGATTGGATAGTCCAAAACCAAGTGCTTGAAAAATGTTGATGATAGCGAGGACGGTGCCAGATCCGATAAGAGCGTAAATCGCGTGGCGAATGAACCGGCGATTATCAACAAGGGTAATCGTGAGTTGGACAAATAGCCCAAGTGCTAAAAAGAGGGTTCCTCTCCCCATAAGTGCGTCAACGGGATTGGTAGGGTTGGCGACGAAACTGGAAATGAAATGAAACAGTCCGTAACCTACCAAAGGGAGTGAAAAGGGAGTGAGGTTAAATTTGAGTGAATGCGTAGCAAGTGATTGGATACCCCACAGGATGAGTAAGATGCTGGTTGTAACAATGAGGAGAAAAAGCTTGTTGATTTCAAAATAGTTGCTGGTTATAGGCAACATGAACAAAGGGAAGAGAGCAACTGTGGCAAGGCTTATGCCTTGTGCGATTTGGCTGACATACTTGGTAATTGAGTGGTTCATAGACCCCTCCTCAAGCTATATGGTATAGACAATCTGGTATGAACGTTTTGGGTATCGGACATAAAGTCCACCAAAAGCACCGCATTTGGTAACGCAAGAACACGAATAGTCTGTATTTAGTATGGAAGAAATGAAAGACAGTGTCAACAAAAAACCGGGAAGACTATTTTGTGTATTTTCCCGGTTTTATTTTTATCCTTTGGCCCCATACATAAACTTGATTTACTCATAACTGCTATTTAGCCGTATTCGCATTCATGTTTATTGTACGGGGCAGGACTCGAACCTACGTTAGTAAATGTAATGTACGAAAGCTAACTGAGAATTGTCTGATAAAGCTTATTGAGCGTTTTCAAACAATTCATCAACATGTGTCCAATTAATAATGTGCCAAAAGTTGGCTATGTATTCAGGACGGCGATTTTGATATTTCAGATAATAGGCATGTTCCCAGAGGTCTAAGGCGAGGAGGGGGGGTTTTCCTTGAGCGAGAGGGTTATCCTGATTGGGTAGATTGAGAATTTCAAGTGAATTATTGGCTTTGACTAACCAAGTCCAGCCAGAGCCAAAGAGAGAAGAGGCTTTGGTGGTGAAGTTGGCTTTAAAGCTGTCAAAGCTATCAAATGAAGCGCGGATGGCATTATCTATAGATTGAGGGAGTGGTTGGTCAATTTGCGGGGAGAGGATGGACCAGAAAAAATTGTGGTTCCAGACCCCGCCGGACATGTTAGTTATCAGGGGATAGGTAACAGGGTCTAGGGAGAGGAGTTCGTCGAGGGATTTGGATTGGAGGTCTGAATGATCAGCGAGAGCTGCATTGAGCTTGTCGGCGTAGGTCTGGTGGTGCTTTTCGGTATGGATCTCCATGGTGATCGCATCGATATACGGCTCCAGAGCATTATAAGCAAATGTGGGTTTTTGAATGGTGTGTATCATATCTTACTACTATAATATTAGTAGTAGATGATGTCAAGTCGTTAGCGAAAGATACTAAGAGGGTTCTCCCTAATAATGGCTTCGTCAATATCTCGATATTGTTTTTCCATATCAACTCGACAGGGGTGTTTTTTAATGTCTGCATAGACGGCAGCATTAATGTGAGGATCTCCAACAAGTGCAATTATAAGAGGAAATATTTTATCTAGCTGGTTTTCTTCGTCATATTTTTTTATAAGTGATTGACGCACATCTTCCGCGGATGGTTGCTCGATGCGGGCAAGAAACCCAGATGCCATCATTGAAGCGATTTCTTCATCGGTTTGAGGAACGCGATCTTGCTCGGAGCCCATAGAGAACATCCTCATATATTGTTTTTAGTGAAGCATGGACAAATATGGGTTTCAATTCTGGTATCTGGATTCCCTCAAGTGATATACTACGGAAATGAACTATGATCATAACGAGATAGAGAATAAGTGGCTAGGGGTGTGGAAACAGCGACCTCAGGTGGGGGAGCGAGACACAACAAAAGAAAAAAAGTACCTCTTGTTTGCGTTTGCGTATCCATCAGGATCTGGTCTTCATGTAGGGCATGTGGAGAGTAAGACAGCTTTGGATATTATGGCCCGGTATTATCGGATGAATGGCAAACAAGTCTTCTTCCCTGTCGGGTGGGATGCATTTGGATTGCCGGCAGAAAATTACGCGGTGAAGACCGGAATTCATCCAGCTATCACCACAAAAAACGCCATCAAGACATTTGAGCGGCAAGTGGAACGAATTGGTATTTCCTATGATTGGCAGAATGAAATTGCCACCAATCATCCCGGGTACTATAAATGGACCCAGTGGATTTTCTTACAACTGTACAAGAAGGGATTGGCGTACAAGGGTGGAGGTATGGTGAATTGGTGCCCGAGTTGCCAAACGGTGTTGGCGAACGAACAAGTGATGAATGGGAATTGTGAACGGTGCGGTACAGCTGTCATTCAGAAGGAATTGGATCAGTGGTATTTTGCGATCACGAAATATCAGGATGAATTGATTTCTGGCCTGGATAAAGTGGATTGGCCACAGCCAACCAAGTTGCAGCAGTTGCATTGGATTGGGAAGAAACAGGGGACCCAAGTTGATTTTTTCCTGGCTTCGTCTCCGTATTTTGACTCCGCTATCCTCGTTCCTGCGGACGCTACGCAAAATGCTCCGACTGCAGCCTGTCAAGCAAAAATCACGTGCTTCACAACAAGAATAGATACGATTTTTGGAGTGACTTTTGTGGTGATTGCGCCAGAGGTGGCCAAGAAATGGATGGCCGCTGGTTGGAATGCATCACTAGCTGTTTGCGACTATGTCGAAGCTGCATTCCATAAAACCGAAGAAGAACGGAAAGTGGGGGAGAAAGAGAAGACAGGCGTGGATACGGGGATCAAGGCAATTAATCCCGTGAATGGTGAACAGGTACCAGTGTTTGTGGCGGATTATGTGTTGATGGATGTGGGAACAGGTTGTGTTATGGGTGTACCCGCACACGATGAGCGGGACAAGGCATTTGCTAAGAAATTTGGAATTGAGATTAGGGAAGTGGTTGATGGTAAGGGAACAGAACATGGGACCTTGGTGAATTCGGGCACCTATTCTGGATTGACTACCGAGGAAGCGATGGAAGCGATTCCGGCGGCATTTCCTGAGGTGATGAAAAAAACGACTACGTATAAACTGCGGGATTGGCTGATCTCTCGACAACGGTATTGGGGAGCACCCATTCCTGTCGTCTACGATCCAGAAGGGAAGGCTCATCCCGTTAAGGAAGAGCATTTACCTTGGTTGCTACCGACTGACGTGGACTTTAAGCCAACGGGGGAATCACCCCTTAAATCCAGTAAAGAATTTATCGAGCGAACGGAACGACTGTATGGCAAGGGCTGGCGGCCAGAGTATGACACCATGGACACGTTTGTGGATTCGAGTTGGTATTATTTGCGATACACTGATGCTCGAAATGAGGCTGAGTTTGCTTCTAAAGAGCGACTTGTTGCCTGGTTACCGGTTGATTTCTACATGATTGGACCAGAGCATATCGTGCTTCATCTCTTGTATTCTCGCTTCTTTACCAAATTTTTACGCGATGAAGGCTATCTTAATTTTGATGAGCCATTTATGAAGATGCGCCATCAAGGAATGATTTTGGGGCCGGATCATCGGAAGATGAGTAAGAGTAAGGGGAATGTGATTGATCCTGACGAGGTGATTGGGCAGTTTGGGGCAGATACCCTCAGGATGTATGAGATGTTTATGGGGCCGATTGGGGACGATAAACCTTGGAGTACCACCAGTGTGATTGGGGTACGACGGTTTCTAAATAAAGTGTGGGAATTGAATACTCAAGTAATTGATCAGCCAGTCGCAAATACGGAAATGAGTCGCGCGCTACATGCGACTATTAAAAAGGTGACAGAAGATATTCCG
>CAZKZW010000032.1:9936-10217 GCA_964557365.1 uncultured Pseudomonadales bacterium
AGAGTATCCCCAAGCGTTGAGCCAGGAGGAGCGGGGGATGTTTGTTCGAGTGCTGGCTCCGTTTGCTCCGTTTATGGCAGAGGAGTTGTGGTCCTCCTTCGCCAAGGCTTCGGAAGGACAAGCTTTATCAGTGCATGAGCAACCTTGGCCTGTGTATGACGATCAATTGGCGCAAGGAGAGGAATACTTGATTGTGTTGCAGGTAAATGGCAAGGTTCGCTCCGAACTGTCGGTGTCTCAAAGTGAATATGCAGCTTGGGAATTACCTCAAACTGAGATTG
>CAZKZW010000033.1:0-1968 GCA_964557365.1 uncultured Pseudomonadales bacterium
AAGAAAGAACAATATAGTTTAACCGATCAAATGAGACGAGCTGCAGTATCCATCACAAGTAATCTTGCTGAAGGTTTTTCTCGCAGAAGTCAAAAAGACAAGACTCAATTCTATTTTATTGCACTTGGTTCAACGACAGAGTTACAAAATCAATTACTCATCTCAAGAGATCTTCATTACATTGATAACAACACGTTTCAAGAAGTTGCCAACCAATCAATTGAAGTTCATAAACTCATTAACGGTCTTATTAAAGCCATTAGGAATTCTCCCTCTTATACTTAATACTTTCTACTTACTACTTACTACTTTTATGTTCAAAACCCACTTTTACCTGGATAACCTGGTATAATTCAAACGAATTTATCAATTCACACTACACATATCAGGTACAATTAAATCATGGCAGCAAAAACAAATGGTGGGTCTTCAACCACTCCTACCGCACCGATCAAAAATCGGATCACCCGTCGGCATCCTCTCAGTCAATTTTTCCTTGATCACAAATGGTTTATGCCATTGGCTTCCATCTTCATTATTGCCGGAGGTACTATTCTCGCAGTTCAACTCGGCAAAGGGTATCGTCCCACCACCAAAGGTTTGAGTGGTACTGGCTTACTCGCTGCCAATTCCTTCCCTTCTGGTGCTGAAGTATATCTAAACGACAAACTCACCAGCGCCACCGATGACACTCTCAGTCTTCCTCCCGGAGATTACAAAGTTACGCTCAAAAAGGATGGATACCTCCCCTGGGAAAAAAGCCTTGCCCTCAAAGCAGAACTCGTTACCCAAACCAACGCCACCCTGTTCCGCGCCGTCTCCTCCCTCACTCCCCTCACCCTCAATGGAGCCACCAATATTGTCCCCAGTCCTGACGGACAAAAACTCGCATACGTAGTTGCCACTGCCTCTGCCACCGCCAAAAATGGTCTCTATATCGCCGACCTTTCTCCTTCTGCCTTAAGCCTCCAACGTGGACCTCGTCAAATTGCCAAATACCCCACCCATTTCGATCTCACCAACGCCAATCTCCTCTGGTCTCCCAATTCCTCTCAAATCCTCTTACACGCTGAAGTCAAAACGAATGAATACAACTACCTCCTGGAAGCCGATCGAATGAATGAACTCGACGCCGCCCCAGATGTCACCGCTCGTCTTTCTATCATCCTATCTCAATGGGAAGAAGACATTGTCCTCCGTGAGACCAAACAATTTGCGCTTCTTCCTCTAGCCATGCAAGAGATCGCCACCACTTCCGCCACCAATCTCTACTTCTCTCCCAAAGAAGACCGTCTCATGTACACTGCCACCGCAGCTGCTACCATCCCCGAAGGATTAATTCCCAAACCACCATCCCCCAACACACAGCCCGAAGTTCGTACCATTCAACCCAACCATCTCTACGTCTACGACCTAACCGAAGATAAAAACTACGATCTTGGCCTTATCAGCACCCTCAATCCTCTCATTAGAAAAGATCTTCTGCTTTCCTCCAGTTATCAACCAGCCAGCGAAACAAACGCCACCACCTCAGGTACTGTCCCCACCATTCCCGTCACTGCCTATGTTCGTCTTCAAGATGTTAAAAATTTTAGAACCACCCTCACCAATTTCCGAGTCCACTATTCCTCTATCTATGTAGACGGCTTCCAATGGTATCCCAATTCCACTCACATCATGATTTCCCAGCCAGATAGAGTGGAAATTGTCGAATATGATTCGACCAATCGCTCCACCTTATATTCCGGTCCCTTCATGGACAATTTTATCTACCCCTGGCCCGATGGTTCCAAGCTCATCATCATGACCAATCTCAATCCTGCAACCTCTGCCTCAGTCAATCTCTACACCGTCGACATCAGGTAACACCGTTCCCCTTGTGACACTGTTTCACTGTGACACCTTCCTCCTGATACCGCTGCCCCTTCCGTAGCCTTGGCGTAGGAGGGTTACACCGTTACACCGTTA